>DHON01000095.1:13686-93522 GCA_002409965.1 Firmicutes bacterium UBA5389 | reverse complement strand
GCAACAATCTTTACACGCACCCGCGGGCGGCGGCGGGCGCGTGTGGTTGACAACGAAGGACGTGTGTGCTAATCTTGCTGACAAGAGCGGAAGATGGTGTCTAGCAGCTATATTGATATACGCATTGACGGGGATGAGTACTCGCGGAGTACTGGCTACAGAGAGCCGGCCTAGGCTGAGAGCCGGCGCCTTGGAAACGCGAGGAACATGGCCCCTGAGCGGCTGCCCGAAAGTCCAGCCATTGCCGTGTCGCCGGCAGAGCGACACTGGGCAGGGAGGGATCAGTAGGCGCGGACGGGCGCGCCCGTTATAGCGCCGGAGCATCGCAGTCGTGGAACCCTGCCATTGCATGCAAAGGCGGAGTCCAGCGTCCGCCGCGCTTGTCGAGGCGCTTCCCCGCAAGGGGCGCGTGAACCAGGGTGGTACCACGAAGGATTTCGGTCCTCTCGTCCCTGGCGTTAAGCCAGGAACGGGAGGACTTTTTTCTATCTCGATATCCTGAGCGGAGGTGTTCTCGGCATGATCAGTCTTGAAGATGTATCGAAGAAGTATCCCGGGCAGGTGGTCCCTGCGCTCGATGGTGTGTCTTTCGCGGTTGAGCAGGGCGATATATGCGGCATTGTGGGCCTGTCGGGCGCTGGCAAGAGCACGCTGATCCGGTGTATGACAGGGCTTGAGCGCGTGGACCGCGGCGCGATCCATATCGGCGATGTGGACATCACGAGGCTGCGCGGCGCGCAGCTCAGGCAGGCTCAGCGCCGTCTGGGGGTGGTGTTCCAGCACTTCAACCTGCTTTCGCACCGCACTGCACTGGGCAATGTCATGTTTCCGCTGGAGATTGCGAAGGCGTCTCCCGAGGAAGCGAGGAGGAGAGCTGAGGAACTTTTGGACGTGGTGGGCCTGTCCGACAAGCGCGACGCATACCCGGCCAAGCTGTCCGGAGGCCAGCAGCAGCGGGTGGGAATCGCGCGCGCGCTGGCGGCTAACCCTTCTGTGTTGCTGTGCGACGAGCCGACCTCGGCGCTGGATCCTATAACGACTCAGTCTATCCTGGAGCTGATCCGGCAGGTGAACGCGGAGTTTCAGGTGACGGTTTTGATCGTCACGCACCAGCTTAGCATTACGCAGCAGGCCTGCGATTCGATCATAGTCATTGACGAGGGGCGGATAGTTGAGACGGGTCCTGCGCAGGAAGTGCTGCACACCCCGACGTCGCGGATTCTCAAGGCAATGGTTACTACGCTTTCGTGGAGCTGATTACGATGCTGTTTCGACTGCTATGGACTGCGCTTCTGGAGACTGTGTGGATGGTGGCTATGGCGGGCGTCATCTCTATTGTGCTGGGGACTGTGGTCGGGGCTGCGCTGGTGTTCTTCTCAGACCCGGGGCTGGGGCGCGACTGGCCGATCAACCGCGTTCTCCACATTGAACAGGTGTTATCAGCCATAGTGAATGTGGGCAGATCGGTGCCGTTCCTGGTGCTCATGGTGGCGATCATCCCCCTGACGCGTCTTCTGGTGGGGACGAGCATAGGTACGAAGGCTGCCATCGTGCCGCTGTCCATCGGGGCCATTCCATTTGCCGCCCGCGTGGTGGAGAGCTCGATGCGCGGCGTGGATCGCGGGGTGGTGGAGGCCGCGTTGGTAATGGGGGCCGCCCCGCTAGAGGTCGTTTTCAGGGTGATGTTCCCCGAGGCGCTGCCATCGTTGGTGCTCGGGTTCACGCTCACTCTTGTGAGCCTGGTCAGCTTCTCGGCCATGGCTGGGGCGGTGGGCGGCGGCGGGTTGGGCGACTTGGCCATAAGGTACGGCTACCAGCGGTTCCGCACGGACGTGATGATCGCCACGGTGGTGGTGCTCGTCGCGCTGGTGCAAGCCATTCAGTGGGTTGGACAGGCGATTTCGGTGGCGGTTGATCGAAAACGGTGATTCCGCGCGTGGCAAGCACGGCGAACAAGGAGACGAGGAATACAGAGGACCATCGAACGCATGGGAGACGAAGGAGGCGCAAGACAACTATGAAAAGCGGCGGACGCAGGACTCTATCTGCAGGGCTTTGTGCACTCATACTGCTGGCGTTGCTGGCGCCGGTCGCGGCCGGGGGACCGACTGCGGCGGGCGCCGCAGGTCCGACCATCATCTTGGGCGTCACCCCGGGGGTTCATGAGGAACTCGCGGAGATCGTGAAGCCGGTCTATGAAGCCAAGGGCTACATCCTCAAGATCGTGGTCTTTTCCGACTACATTACCCCCAACCTGGCTCTTGCGGAGGGCGAGATCGACGTCAATAGCTATCAGCACTATCCCTTCCTGGAGCAGTTCTGTATCGACAGGAAGGTCAACCTGGTCAAGATCGGCAACAGCTTCATCTTTCCGATGGGCGTCTACTCTAGGAAGGTGAAGAATCTGTCGTCGCTTCGCAAGGGCGCCTCTGTGGCAATCCCCAACGACCCCTCAAATGGCGGGCGAGCGCTAGTGCTTCTGGAGTCTGCCGGTCTGATCAAGCTGAGGCCGGGCGCGGGGTGGAAGGCTACGGTTTTCGACGTCGCGTCCAATCCGCTCGGAATCAAGATCGTAGAGCTTGAGGCAGCTCAGCTGCCGCGCGCGCTGGACGATGTCGACATTGCCTGCATAAACACGAATTACGCCATGAGCGCGGGCTTTGTTCCTGGCCGCGATGCGATCGTTCGCGAGGAGGCCGACTCGCCCTGGGTGAATATCCTGGCGGCCAGAGCTGGGCGTGAGAAGGACAAGGCCCTTCTCGACCTGGTGGAGGCGTACCACTCCGACAAGGTGCGCCGGCATGCTGCCGACAAGTATGCGGGATCGCTGTTCCCGGGGTTCTAGGTAGTTCTCAAGAAGTGTCTTGGCCTAACCGAGCAGCCGACATGGTAAGGGTTAGCAGGGCTACGAGTATCTCTCGAATCGGGATCTTCATCACGGATTCCTACTTTGTGACTGCAACTGCAGCGCTGTTAGCTTCGGGAACTCGATGATGATAGAGGGATGGTGAACGAGAAGATGCTGCCTTGGCCGGGCTCGCTCTCGGCCCAGATGCGCCCGCCCTGCGCTTCTGCGAGGGCCCTAGATATGTGCAGGCCGAGGCCCAGGCCGTCATGGTGCTTGCGAGCGTCTTCTGATCGGAAGTAGCGTTCGAACAGGTGCCCGGCGTCTTCAGCGCTGATTCCCGGTCCGCGGTCTGCGATGGATATGACCGCCTCGCCGTCCGCCACAGTGGCTGAAACCGTGACCTGCTGGTCGTCGGGCGAGTATTTCAGGGCGTTGGACATGAGATTCGACAAGATGCGCTCCACGCCGTCGGGGTCGGAGTACACACGCGGCATCGAATGGGGCAAGCGGGCCTGAATGCGGTTGCCATCCGGCGTTTCCTTCCACCGCTGGATGAGCTCACTCAAGAGAGCGGGTAGATCGAATATTCGGAGACGTACGGGGAGGGCGTGACCGGACTCCAGGCGGACGGAATCGGTGAGGTCCGATATCATTGTGTTCATCTGCCTGGCGGCTCGCAGGATGGACTGTGCGTTTCTGCGTACCGCATCGGCGTGTTCGGCGGATTTCTCGAGCATCTGCGCCCTAGCGGAGATTAGGGTGAGGGGCGACCTAAGGTCGTGCGAGACGAATCTCAGGTAGTCTTGGCTGATTCTCTCGGCCTGCACTAATTCGGTCCGGTCGCGGGCTATCACGATCACCGACGCTATGCTGCCGAAGGCGTCTCTCACAACGCCGCCGCCAAAATTGAGGACGCGGGACGACCCATCTCGAGCCACCATGATGTAGTCGCCTTTGACTTCGCCGCGGCCCTGGAGCAGCTTACGCGTAGGCCGTTCGCTCTCGGGAATCGGCGTTCCGTCCATGTGCATAAGCGTGCTGCGGGCGTGAATCTGACTAAGGTTGTGGGTCTCGTCACGGCACAACCCCATGTACGCAGCAGCGCTTTCATTGATCAGCGTCACGCGTTCGTCTGCGCTCACGATGAGCAAGCCGTCTTCCAGGCTGTCGAGGAGCGCGCTCAGAAGGGCAGTCTTCTGCTGTGTTTCACTCAGCGCCTCGCGCCGGGCTGCAGCCAACTGCGCGTGCTCGCTGGTGGTCTGCCCATGCTCCATCGCCAGGGCGCAGTACACTGCCACCAGCTCCGCCAGATAGAGATCGTCGGGCTCTAGCCTGCCGCGGCCATCGGTGAAGGCCACTACCATCTGGCCGTAGCACTTCCCATAAGCTGCAACGGGGAAGGCAATGCATGCTCTGATGCCAGCCTGCGCACACTGCGGCGGCCTCGGTGCCTCATCGTGCTGGAAATCGAGGTAAGAGGTCTCCTTCGACAGCATCACACTGGTCAGGCGTGGACAGAGGTCCAGTGGAGCCGACTCCGGAAGCAGCCCGACCGGGCTCGACTGGGCCAACCTCAGCAACCTCCCCTTGCCCGGATCGCTCGAATCGCGCTGTATGATCGCGCAGTACGTCGCAGAGAGAAAAGATGCGCACGCGGACACAGCGGTGTGCAAAAACGACGACACATCGACGCTCTCCGTCAGGTCGGAACTCATTCTGCGCAGGATGTCAAGTTTTCGGACCATTGAGACGCGTGCTGTTGTCTGTTGGGCAATGACAACGACCGCATCGCTGTGGCGGCCGGAATACTCAAGCGGGCAGCAGTAGACGGTCCAGTTGGTCCTGCGACCGCTGTCGGCGCCGTGCGACCATGATATGCTGGACCGGAGGTACTCTCCGCTGCGCGCCGCTGCTATTGCCATGGCGGCTATCGACTTCTCGGGTTGGCTGGGGGCAGCGCCTGCAAGTGACTCGGACTTGCCCGTGAGCGCTGCAAAGTGGGAGTTGGCCAGTTCGATGCGGCATTCGGGCGTGCGCAACAGCGCCAGTGCCACCGGGAATGCATCGACAACCCGTTGCAGGCTGGCGTGTCCTGTCGCATCCGACCTTATCAGTACCCACCCAATCAGGGAATCTTCGAGCATGTCGCGTACGAAGGATATGTAGGTGTCATACAGCACAGTCCGGCCCTGCCGGATCTCCGGCGCTCTCTCATCCACGAACATGCTGCCGGTGCGCTCAAGCTTTGGGAGAACCGACTTAACGCGCCGACATAGTCCGGGAAGTATCTCATCAATCCTGCGGCCCATCATGCTGCTCACGAGCATTCCCATGGCCTCAGCCGCCGCCTCGTTCACCGACAAGATGACCAAATCGGGGCTCAGAAGGAACACTTCGAGCGCCGGCGTCCTAGCTAGCGTGGCCAGCAGGCTGTCGCTTCCGCGAATACTCACGCATCAGACCTCCGATCCATTTGAGTGACACAAGTTACCACACTTCTGCCGTCGACCATTCCATATTCGTCATAACGTGTCAGAATCCTGTGTGGAAACGCGTGTGAGCCAGTAAATGCACACTCCCACTGCAGCGGCGCCAAGGAGCATCATGAAGAATGCATCCGAATCGCGCAGAGCGCCGGAGGCTGCGGCGGCCAGATACAGGCGTGTGAGCCCGAGCGACACGGCGCCCGAGGCTGCTAGGCGGAGGGCTACGGATGTCAGTAGCGCTGTGAATGCCGCGTCTTCAGCGTCAGCATTGACGTGTGCAATCGAAGACGGGTTCACCTCGGGTGTTCGGATTATGCACACGATGTGTCCGATTTCGGTCACGGCCAGGACGCCAAGGCACATGAGAGCGGGCTCTCCCCAGTGAACAGGTCGATTCTCGATAAGGCTCGCAGCGCACGCGGCAATCGCCGCGACCCCGCTCCATCCAACGATTCTGAAGCTGCCTCGGGCGGTGCCTGCGGCGCACAGAACCGCCGATGCGATTGCGAGCGCGATTATCCACCATGCGGGCGCCGTCATCGCGGCATAGCCCGTTGTCATGACGCACACTGCAGTCGGCGCCGCAAGCGTCCACCATTTGCTGCTCATAGCCAGGCCCCCCTTGAGGAGTTCTGCCAGGCTCCTCGGGCGCCGCCGTAGCCCGGGGCGCCGAAGTGGCGGCTGAGGCAGGCGTCGAGAGAGCCGGCGCCATCCCACTCGGCGACCACTATGCCCATCGACCTGAGCTTGGCGATCTTGCCCTTGTGTTTCAGGCGCCACCACCGCTCGGCCAGTGCGTTGGTGTCCGGATCCGGTCGCGTGGACGCAGACGCGCCGGTTGCGTCGGCCGACTCCATCAGCGCGACTAGGCCCATTGGAGATATGTAGAGCACCATCGGCCGGCAGCCGCGGGCGGCCAGCCCGCCCAGCATGTGGATGGACCGGTCGTCGAGGAGCGGCGTGATGACAAGGACTAGCGAACCCGGGGGAAGCACCCCCCTTGGAATCAGCCTCATGTTCGGCGCCACGAAGCTCTGGATAGTGCGCACACGCGCCAGACGATCTAGGATTGCGTAGAGCTGATTGCGCCCGGGGCGCGGCACGGCCCAGTCTACCGCGCCTGCGTACCTTATGACGCCGACTCTGTCGCGGTTGCGGAGGAAGGCCAGCGCAACGCCGGCGGCGGCCCGGCACGCACAGTCCAGATAGGAGCGCGGAGGCTCTCCCACGTCAACCAGACCGTCTATGACTATCACTACGTCGATGTTGCGGTCTCGGAGGCTGTCGTTGACGTACAGATGACCATGCCTGAGGGTTGCGCGCCAGTTGACGCGGCGTATTGGGTCGCCGGGCGCATGGAGCCGTACATCCGAGACCTCTAGCCCGTCTCCCGCCATCCGGGAAGCGGATTCACCCACGTGTTGCCGCGACCGGGCTGACACGCTCCAGTCTATGTTGATCGTATCCGGCCTCGGGTACACGATGCACTCCGCTCCAGTCCACACCTTGTCGTCGTAGGATTTCAGCCCTGAACGGGTGTAGGCTCGTGCGACGACGTCTCCGACGTAGAACACCCCGCGGGCGGGCATTACAGGCGTGAAGTGGAGAGTGCGGGTTTCGCCGGCCTTCAGTCTGATGGCGAAGTGGCGCGAGGCGAGCACGTGGTCGCTAGCGTCGCACAGCATGACGTGCAGATCGAGCAGGGGGATGTTTGACGCGGCTGAGATAGTCACACACGCTGTTGCAGTGTCGCCTTCAAAGCACCGATCGGCCTCGAGTTCGGTGTGTATTTCATAGCTGGGCTCAGGCGCGCCTGCCTCAAACGCCAGCGTCAGCAGGACCAGGATGAGCGGCATTACCAGCATGAACAGCTCGATCCTGCTGGTCAGCATGGCGGCTGCGATGAGCGTGCCGGAGATTGCGATATAGGCATAGGTTTTGCCGGCCAGATGCGTGCGCAAGCGGGGTCACCTCCAGTCCGCCTTGGGCACCGGCACCTCTTCCAGCGCATCCCGCACAATGGTCTCTCCGGATATGCGTTCCGCCCACAGCTCGGGCCGGAGGAGTATCCGGTGTGCCAGGCCCGGCACGGCCACGGCCTTCACATCGTCGGGCGTCACGAAATCGCGCCCCTGCATTAACGCACGCGATCGCGACAGCTTGAAAAGGGCCAGGCTGCCGCGGGGCGATGCGCCCAGCTGCGCCCGGCGGTCTTCGCGCGTTTTGACGACTATCTGCACGATGTAGCCTTGAATATCGGGGCTGACGTGGACCGTTTCGATGGCCCGCTGTATCTCAAGGAAGTCGTGCTTGCCGAGGACAGGCGAGAGTGTTACGACATCTGCCTGCCGGGCCTGCCTTCGCGCCAGGATCTCGCACTCAGCTTCTGGCGATGGGTACCCCATGCTGAGACGGGAGATGAACCTGTCGATCTGCGCCTCGGGAAGCGGGTAGGTGCCCTCGAACTCCAGCGGGTTCTGGGTTGCGATCACCATGAAAGGGCTGTCGAGGGCGAAGCTCTGGCCCTCCACAGTGACCTGCTGCTCCTGCATGGCCTCGAGCAGGGCGGACTGGGTCTTGGGCGTGCCGCGGTTGATCTCGTCTGCCAGAATGAGGTTGGCGAAGATCGGTCCCTTCATGAACTTGAACGACTCTGCGCGGGAGTCGTATATGAAACTGCCCATGATATCGCCCGGCAGGAGGTCGGGAACGAACTGGATGCGGCGAAAATCCAGCCCGAGGGCTTGAGCGAAGGCCTGTGCGGCCAGGGTCTTGGCCACCCCCGGCACGTCTTCGAGCAGGACGTGCCCGCCGGATATGAGGGCCGTCAAGATCAACTCCAGCTGCTCGTCCTTTCCCACTATCACCGCCGCCGCGGCGGAGACGACTTCGTGGCACTTCTCGCAGGCCCAGACGATTGTGGGCGCGTGCACAGTCATAGTAGCGACCCCCTTTTGGTATCAGAAGCGTCGAAAGCGCTGGACGCATCGAGAGCGTCGAGTATCGATGATGCTTGCTCGCGCGTGAGGCCGTCGTTGGCGCTGCCATGCCGGACGATGCTCTTGGCATACTCCACTGTTTCCGGCGGGGCGCCGTGCTCCTCCAAGAAGCGCGCGAAGTAGCGGCCGCGCCTCATGGACATCTGGAGCTGCCGGTACAGAGTGTCGTACTCCGGGCACACTTTGAGCGGCGCTTCGGGCTTCTTGCGCCAGGGTAGCAGCGAATCGAACCAGTCCCAGAAGCGGCGCTTTGGGCGCGTAGTCCACGATGCGGGCCTCTCCACCGATGGACGGGCGAGCCGCCAAGCCCTGATGTACCCAGCGTAGATCAAGCTCAAGCCGGCCATACGTATGGTGTACGACTTTGCCCAGACTGGATTGAGACGGTAGATGTCCATAAACAGTACGATGAGGACTGACATGGCTAGCAACATGTGGACAAAGTCCGCGAACTGGTCATGTTCATTCGGCCCCAGAAGAGACAGTGTTGGGCACCTCCTTTGGCTCGGCTGGCTCGGCTGACTCGGCTGACTCGGCCGATCGCGCTGCTTCGGCCATGCGGTCGCGGACGATGGATGCGATCTGGCGCGCGTCGGCCAGCGCCGCGCTCTTGTGCGATTCCAAGATGCGGTGCTCGCTGAACCGCGCTCTGCTGTACGTGTTCACCAGCCGGAACGTCGCGCGGCGCGGCAGCTGCAGGCTGCGGATGGCCATTCGAGCGCATTCATCGGGCGTGTGATGTGTCCGGATCGGCACGTCTGCCTGCTCCAGCAGCGACTGGAATAGGCGATAGCATATGATCACGGCAGTGCGCGGGTCGGGCTCCTGCTCAATAGCATGGAAAGCCTCCTCGTCGGGCAAGGCTGAGGCGTCCTCCTGATCGTCAGCGGATTCGCATGGCGCCTCGGGCGGGACCTCCGGCGGTCTGCGCTTTCGGCCCAGCGTGAGCGCGACCCCAACTCCCGCTAGGGCCAGCGCCGCAAGGACAACGCCATACACTGCCCAAGGCCAGGATGCGCTGGGCGCAGGTTGCGCGGCAGGTTTGCTGCCGGGACTGGGCTGCGGCTGCCGCTTTGGCGGCTGCTGGACAGGTCTATCCAGGTCGGTGGGGGGGAAGGACTTTTCCACCTCGTCATCCTGTTGCTCTTGGGGTACTGGCTTGCTATCCATGAGAGCCAGTGCCGTGAGGAGGGCGAGCGCCAGCAGGAGCCAGGCCAGGAGCGAGCGCGTCTTGGGCAGGTTAAGAATGGAGCGCGTTCTACCGGCGCGGCGCTCGGCGATGGCGAATGCTATCACCGCCGCGACAAACAACACCGCTGTGCCGGCCCAGATCGCGAAGACGATGGTGCCGGCGCGGCTTGCGGAGAGCGGATCTATGCCCGGATAGTGCGGGAGGGCCTGTGATGAGAGGGCCAGGCCTGCCAGGACAAGCGCTCCCATGCACATCACGGCCAGCATCAGAGCAAGAAGCGTGTTTCTATTGATCAATGGCTACAACTCCGTATGGCGCGGCGGCGCGGCGCCATACGGCGCGACCGCGATCGCCCATATGGACGGGTTATTCAATACAATGTCCGCATGTCCTCCTTATTCATATGCTATCAACGGTGTCATCGCCGGTGCGGGCACAGGACTGAGGCGGACGGGAGTGTGAAGGAATCCCTGTGCTGGGAGACGAATAAGACGGGGCGGAGAGCGCGAGCGGTCGGAACCGGGCGCAGACTGGAAAGGGCGGTGGGACTGGTTGATCGAGGTGCGGGATCTTGTGAAGCATTACGGCGAGGTCCGGGCAGTGGACGGGGTGAATTTCGAATGCCCCGATGGACAGGTAACCGGGCTGCTGGGCCCGAACGGAGCGGGCAAGACTACCACTCTCAGGATGATATGCGGGCTGATCCGGCCCATGCGAGGCACTGTGATCGTAGACGGCCACGATGTGAGGCAGGATCCGGCCGCGGTTCGCAGGGCGCTCGGCGTGCAGACCGACTCGAGCGGAACATACCCGCGACTCACGCCGCGCGAGCATTTCACGTATTTCGGAGGCTTCTATGGCCTTTCCGGTCCTGATTTGAGCGCGCGGGCGCAGGCGGTCATCGATATGTTGGGCATGGGCGAGTTCGCGGATCGCAAGACGCAGGGCTTCAGCCGCGGGCAGAGGCAGAAGGTGATCCTCGGCCGCGCCCTCGTGCATGACCCGAGGAACGTGATAATGGACGAGCCTACCAGCGGTTTGGATGTGATGGCCGTGCGCGAGACGCGCGATGTCATCCGAATGCTGCGCGACAGGGGCCATTGTGTGCTGTTCACTACGCACTATATGGATGAGGCGGCCAAGCTTTGCGACCGGGTGGCGATAATAATCCGCGGCCGCATCGCGGCGTTCGGCAGTCCGGCTGAGCTCATCGAGAAGACTGGATGCGATAGCCTAGAGGATGCGTTTGTGGCTTTAGCAGGCGGGGCACAGGGCCTCTTGGTGAGCGAGTACGCCAATGCCGACGGCAACGGCAACGCCAGCGGCGACAGGAACGCCAGCGGACGTACAAGGTGAGCAGGGGGTGAGAGATACGATGCTGAGAGACGTGTTGAACATATGGCGCAAAGAGATCATGGACACAGTGCGCGACCGGAAGGGTATGACGCAGGCCATCGTGATTCCGCTGATAATAGGGATCTTCTACGCCAGCTTCACGCCTATGATGAACAAGGCGATGACCGCGCGGAGCGAGAAACCGCTCACTATCCCTACCCAGGGCATCGAATTCGCTGACGTCAAGCTGCTGGAAGTGATGAGCAGATACGGCATCACACTGGAGGAATACGAAGGTGACCTTGAAGCCGTCATCGAGAAGGCGAAGAAGGAGTCGGGGCTGGTGTTCGAGCCCGGGTTCGCAGGGGATGTGGCGGAGGAGCGCCCGGCATCTGTGCGACTGCTTACCAATTCGACCGCCGGCGGCATCTTCGGGGGAGGGTTTTCCGACAGCCGTCTGCAGCTGGCTGTGAGCACGTACAACCAGGCTGTCGTGGCCGAGCGGATGGCGGCCCGCGATATTGATCAGTCTGTTCTAGTTCCGGTAGTGCTCAACGCGGAGAACCTGGCCACACCGGAGCAACTTGGGGCTTTCTTCGCGTCTTTCTACCTGCCCATACTTGTTGCGGTTATCGTGGCGCAGGGCGGCCTGTTCGTGGCGATCGACGTGACAGCCGGGGAGAAGGAGCGCGGCACTCTTGAGTCGCTCCTGGCGACGCCCGCGTCCGATGGGTCTATTCTCTGCGGCAAGCTGGGGGCGGTGTTCACCATATCCCTGATCCCTCTGGTTCTCACGGTGACCGCGTTCTGGGTGGTGAGCAACGTCATGCCGCCTAGCATGGCCGGGAGTACCGGGTTGCCGGGATTCGTGCTCACAGGATCGCTCCTGACGGGCATTCCGCTCGCTCTGGTCGTGGGAGTTGCCCAGATGATGATGAGCGTGAGGGCGCGCACGTTCCGTGACGCGCAGTCAGGCGCCACCCCGCTTATGTTCGGGGTGATGATCCCAGGGTTCGTAGCTGCATTTTCCCCGGCCAGGGCGCTGTGGCCGTGCCTGATACCGGTCTACGGCCCGTTTGCGGCCCTGGGCAGGATGGTGCAGGCCGGCGGGCTCCAGTGGGACGCGATCGCCCTGTCCGCTGCTGGGAGCGTGGCCGCGGCGGCTGTGCTGTTGCCGGTGGCTATGAAGATGTTCAGCAGGGAGACGCTGCTGTACGGGTCCTAGGCCTTGGCCCGGGCGTGCGTCAGTCGGTGCCGCCCGGGCCCCCCCCCTAGGTTCTCAGTCCGGCAAAATCTGCGGCACCGGTGGTCGCGTCAGTTTGTGCTGGGCGGCGCGGTTTAGGGAATCGACCCGCTGCCGCACCGTATCATCGGCCTCGCCGGTGAGTATGTAATGGTCCAGCTCAGCATAGGAGATGCCCATCTCGCCCTCGTCGGTCTGGCCGCTCCACAGCCCGGCCGTGGGGGGCTTCTCGACTATGTGCCGGGGCACGCCCAGATACGAGGCGAGTTCCCGGACCTGCCACTTCACTAGGCCGGCAAGGGGCATGATGTCGGATCCGCCGTCACCGTGTTTTGTGAAATAGCCCACGGTGAGTTCGCTCCGGTTTGTGGTGCCGACTACCAGACGACTGAGGAGGTTGGCGTAGTAGTAGAGCACGGTCATCCTCAGACGGGGCTTGAGGTTCGCCTGGGCCATCCGGATGCGATTGGGGTCGGACCTATCGATACTCGCGGCGGCATCGGCCATTGCAGTGAGGGCTGGCGCTGCGAACGCCGCATCGGGACTCGCGGCCGCGTCCGACAGGCAGCTGGAAACGAGGGCGAGGTGTTGGTCGAAAAGGGAGGTGAGGTCGCATACGACAACCGGAAGACTGAAGGCGCGAGCGCAGGCGAGCGCATCCTCTACGTCCTCGGGATCGGAGTGGCACGGCATCACAACTCCTAGGCACCCATTGGGTATGATGCGCATTCCGATGGCGGCGACTACAGCCGAGTCAAGCCCTCCCGAAAGCCCAAACACGATGCCGCGGCAGCCTGCAGCCTCAACATGCTCCTTGATCCAGGAGCAAAGCGCGTCAGCAACCTTCTCGCAGTCCACTCCGGAGTCCATGCCGGAACTCATACTACAATCCATACACAATCACCTCGGATCAGTCTCAGTGCATCACAATCATAGCACATCCTGCGCACATCCTATGAGCGCCTAGTTGAGTATGGTTTTGGCTGAGTCGAATGTGGTATGCTTGACCCATGAGATTTGCAGGTTGGGAGGCGATTCTGGTGTTGAGCAAGCTGTCAAGCAGAACGGCATTGTTGCTATCGCTTATTGTGGGCCTCATGCTGGCGCTGGTTCCGACTGCGAATGCGCTTGCTTTCGGGCCTGTCGGGTATCATTTCACAGGGAGGATCGACGGCAAGTGGGCGGTTCAGATGGAGCTCAACGTCGACGGCGAGAAGGTATCGGGGCACTACTGGTACGAAACAGTGGGCACGCCGCTCGAACTGGAAGGCACATTTGTGGGTGGTCGCCTACAACTGGCGGAGCGGACCGCCGACGGCGCGGCGACCGGGTCTTGGTCGGGTGCTTTCAACCCCCTCAAGTCCACTTGGAGCGGAGAATGGACTAGCGCCGATGGGGCCAAGTCGTCCACGTTCGAACTGGCCAGAGTAGCCGAGATCGTGACTACTGAACAGACTCGGATGGGCTTCATCAAGGTACATACCGCCTACCCGGTGTTCGCCGGCGTTGCAAGGCACGGCGGACTTCAGGACGCGCAGGCTGCTGTGGACGATGAGGTTTGGACTGCGGTGGCAAGTATCTGGAACGATCCCGCAGACACATTCAGTGAAGACGAGGAGTTCGACCCGGAGGCCCCGTGGTGGACGTGGGAGCATTTCAGCGTAGTAACGATTCGTTACTACTCCAGCTCCCTGATCAGCATGGTGAATGAGGTGTACCAGTTTACCGGCGGGGCGCACGGGATGACGTTACATACGTCCATGAACCTGACAGTGGGCAAGAACGGCGCCATCGCGTTCACCATCGACGAGATGTTCAAGAAAGGAACTGGATGGGAAAAGGCGATCTCTGATTACGTGATCCGCGACCTTAAGGCGCGCGGCGCTGACTGGGTTGTGAGCGGCGAGGTCCGGGAGGTGCCCAGTGAGCGCATGAACAGGTTCACTGTCAGCCCCGCGGGCATAGATCTCATCTTCGGGCCCTACGAGATGGGCAGCTACGCGCAGGGGACCTGGATGGTGCTGGTACCGTGGTCGGCCTGCAGTGGATTGGTGGATCCAGCCGGCCCGGTCGCCGTGATCGCGGAGGCCGCATCGGGGAGATAACCTGGAAGACAGCCTGGAGGCATTTAAATGAGTTCTCATGATGCTGTGATACAGGATAAGTCCCCCGCGTGGATGCCGTTCATGGTGGGGGCGCAGACGGCTTTCTATCTTGTTGTACTACCTTCTCTCATGGCCAGGATGTCGGCGGCGCTGGATCTGTCGCTGCCTGCGATGGCGTTGCCCGCGGTCAGCACAGCTCTGGGCACAATTGTCATGGTGTTCGGCGCCTACGTGACGGTCAGGGCGTTTCTGGTTCTGTCATTCGTCGGCAAGAACTGGCCCGGCGGTCAGACCTCGTACATCGCTGACAGGCACATATACGCATTCGTCCGCCATCCGCTTTTCTGGGGCTACACGCTGTTCTGGATCGGCGTTGGACTGTGGACGCGCTCTCCTGGTCGGATCATCCTCGCGACCGTGTTGGGGCTTGCCTTAGCCGCGTGGGCGAAAGTCGTGGAGGAACCGCGCCTGGCGAGCGCCTTTGGAGAACGATATGAGGATTACCGTAGGAGCGTCCCCGGTGTCTTTCCGCGCTGGTCAGCGCTGATCGCGGACGCGGAGGAACTGGACTTCGCAGCCTTGCTGGCGGTCTTTCTCGTGCGCATTCTGGCATCGCTTCTCTGGCGAATCAGGGCAGTGGGCGTCGAGAACATACCCACCGAAGGCCCTGTCGTGTTTGCGTCGAACCACATGAGCATAGCCGATCCGTACGCCATCGTCCTGTTCGTCAACAGAGTGATCCACTATGTGACGGCTGACGAAGCGTATAGAGATCCTGTCTTGAGGTGGTTTCTCCGCGCAAACAGGGCGATACCCAAGCGCAAGTGGGGCCGCGACATATCGGCGATCCGCGCGATGCGCGACCATGTGAAGGCCGGCGAAGCGGTGGGCATATTCCCCCAGGGCCAGTACAACTGGGACGGCGGCTGCAATGTCGTGAGCGACGAGGTCTACCGGGTGCTGCACTACCTGGGCGCGCCCGTTGTGCCCATCACATCCTTGGGCGCCCATGAGTGCTGGCCTGCCTGGTCGAGCAGGCCGGCGTTCTGCCGGTGGGAAGTGCGGTTCTTCCCGCCTGTGAACCCCTGCGACTATGAGTCGGTGGCCGATTTCCGCCGCGAGATAGAGTCAAGGATGTTCTCGCTGGCCGGGCATCCCCCGGTTCCCAGACGCGCCCTTGTCTCGCACAAGGGTATCATCATCGTAGCATGGGGCTGTGTCAAGTGCGGGGGAGCGGCAACACTTAGGGAGACTCAGTCAGGGCTGGAGTGTTCCAAGTGCGGCGCCAGATGGACTGTGACGCGTGATCTCAGAATCGTCGACGAGAAGACCGGGCAGAGCGTGGTCGAGAGTGAATACAGGTCGGCCTTGATTCAGAAGTTGCGCAATGGTGAAATGGAAGACGCGCCCGATGGTGTGTTCAACCTTTCGCGCGCCGCGAAGGTTCACAAGATCGGCTCAGCGTCCAGCGTCACCGACCTCGGCGCTGGAACGCTGAGGCTCGATGGCGATGCGCTCACGTTCTCCAGTTCCGATGGGACGACTCAAGTAGAAGTGCCGATTTCGAACATCAACTTCACTTTCCTGGACGCTGACGGCCATCTCGTCGTGTCGGAGCCGGACGGGGCCTACGAGCTCGATATCGAGGGCGACTCCGCTCTGAGGTGGGAGGACTACCTTATGGCAGCCAGAGGCTTGACCATACGGAGGTGGCCTACGGCCGAGGAGATCAGGGCTAGGTCGCGGGAGCGAGGTCGGTCTACTTCTCTCCGAGATAGGCCTTCTTGACCCTCGGGTCGCGGCGCAATCCGTCCGCTGGTCCGGACAGGACGATTCGCCCCGTCTCCAGCACGTATGCATAGTTCGAGACGCGCAGGGCTAACCGGGCGTTTTGCTCCACAAGGAGTACGGTTACGCCCTGCTCGTTGATCTTGCGCACGACTCGGAATATCTCCTGCACTAGTTTGGGCGCGAGCCCCAGCGATGGCTCGTCCAGCAGCAGGATGTCGGGGTCGGGCATCAGCCCGCGCCCGATGGCCAGCATCTGCTGCTCGCCGCCTGACAGCGTTCCAGCCAGTTGCTGGCGGCGCTCTTCGAGCCTGGGGAAGAGCTTGTACACCCGGCCCATGTTGGAGCTGACCTTCTCCGGGTGTCCTCTGTGTCTGTAGGCGCCGAGCCTCAGGTTCTCTTCCACCGTAAGTGTAGAGAACACGCGCCGGCCTTCGGGAACATGGGCGATGCCGCGGTTTACGATCTCATGCGCCGGCGTCTGGGATATGTCGGCATCGGCCAGCCGGATGGACCCGGACCTCGGCCTTATGAGGCCGGATATTGCCCGCAGAGTCGTCGTCTTGCCTGCGCCGTTGGCGCCCAAAATGGTGGCGATCCGGCCCCGCTCCACCGCCAGGCTGATCCCGTGAACCGCCTCGACGCCGCCATATGCTATCCTTACATCCTTCAGTTCCAACAGACTCATTGGACAGACTCACCCGCCTCTTTCCGCTCGTCTTCTTCGTCATCTATGCCGAGATAGGCTTCGATCACGGCCGGGTCGCTCTGGACCTCATCGGGCGTGCCTTCGCTGATCTTCCTTCCGTACTCCATCACGGCCACGTGGTCGGAGATGCCCATGACCACGCGCATGTCGTGCTCGATTAGGAAGACTGTTATCCCCGAATCACGGATCTCGCGGATTACCTCCATCAGCTCGTCGGACTCGCGCTCGTTGAGACCGCCCGCGGGCTCGTCCAGTGTGAGCAGCTTGGGGCGCGAAGCCATGGCGCGGGCTATCTCCAGCCGCCGCCGGTCGCCGTAGGACAGGTTGCGGGCCAGCTCGTCGCGGAGATGCCAGATGCCGAGGTTTCTTAGGCAGCGCTCTGTCTCGCTGTGAGCTCGGACTTCTTCGGCCTGGCAGGACCGCGTATTGAGAATGCATGCGAACAGCCCTGCCCTGCATCGGCAGTGCTGCCCGGCCAGCACGTTCTCGAAGCAAGTGAGGTTCTCAAACAGCCTGAGGGTCTGGAAAGTGCGGGCGATGCCCGCTTCCACCACCTGATGCGGCAGCATTCCGATGAGCGCGGAATCGCTGAAGGTTATCTTGCCGGAATCCGGCCGGTAGATGCCGGTTATCAGGTTGAACACCGTGGTCTTGCCGGCGCCGTTCGGCCCTATGAGGCTGGTTATGCTGCCTTTGGCGACAGACAGGTCGAAGGAGTCGACCGCCCGCAGGCCGCCGAAATTCCTCGATACTGCCGAGAGCGACAACAGCGGAGTTTCCTGCGTCATTCGCCGTCACCTTCCTTCAGACGGGTCGTCCACCGCCGGCTGGGCCACAGTCCCTGCGGACGGAAGATCATCATTACCACCATGGCCAGCCCGAACAGGAGCATTCTGTACTGGGCGAAGTTCCGCAACAGCTCAGGCAACACCAGCATGGCCCCGGAAGCCAGGATCACGCCTGGTATTGAGCCCATGCCTCCCAAGATGACAATGCAGAACAGGATGACCGACTCCATGAACGTGAACGAATCGGGCGAGATGACCATCATTTTCGCCGCGAATATGGTCCCCGTTGCGCCCGCAATCCCAGCGCCCAGCGTGAACGCCAACACCTTGGCCCATCGGGTGTTGATGCCCGTGGCCTCGGCGGCGATGGGGTCTTCCCGGACGTAGTTCCAGGCGCGCCCCACCCGCGAACGCTGCAGGCGACCCAAGCAGAACAGAAGCAGTGCGATGGCTGCCCACACCAGGTAGTAGAAGTCGGCGGGGCTCTGTATGACGTGGCCGAATATCCGGAATTGGTCCATCACGATCAGGCCATTGGGCCCGCCGGTCAGTGCGAATGGGTTGTTTATCAGACTGATGCGGATCATCTCATTCAGGCCGATGGTCACCATCAGAAGGTAGTCGCCGCGCAGGTGGATGATGGGCCCGGTGAGAACGTAACCCGCTCCTGCGGCCGCCAATCCGCTTACGGGAATGAGCAACCACAGGTTGACCCCGAACCTTTCGGAGAGTATAGCCGTGGTGTAGGCTCCAATGGCGAAGAAGGCCATGTGGCCCATGTTGAACAGCCCGACCTCGCCCACGATGATGTTGAGCGACAGGCCAAGCAGCACGTTGATTCCCCAGAACACGCAGACGTCTACCCAGTAATCCGATACCAAGAGCGGCAGCGCTGCCGCAAGCACAATCAGGGCGCCGATGAACCAGGCCGAGTGGGCGCGGATGAACGACGCCGGTTTCGCGAACTCCAAACGCATGTCCATTGCCTCCCTCTCAGACCTTCTCAGCTACTCGCTCGCCCAGGATTCCGGTTGGACGGAAGATCAGCAGCAGAATCAGGATCAGGAACACAAAAACGTCTTTCCAGGCTGCCGATATGTAACCCGCCCCCAGCATCTCCAGGATTCCGAGCAGCATGCCGCCGACCATTGCCCCGGGGATATTGCCTATTCCGCCCAGGATAGCGGCGGTGAACGCTTTCAGGCCGTAGGACCATCCCACTGTGAAGTGAATCTGCCTGTAGTACAGGCCCAGAAGTACGCCGGCGATGGCGCCCAGGCCCGGTCCG
The DNA here is from genome assembly GCA_002409965.1 of Firmicutes bacterium UBA5389. Classification (GTDB taxonomy): domain Bacteria; phylum Bacillota; class DTU025; order DTU025; family DTU025; genus UBA5389. The sequence goes on along the minus strand of DHON01000095.1, from coordinate 74,741 downwards.
ATCACGAAGATGATGCGGATGATCTGGTCCACATCGATGCCCATCAGGCGCGCGGTGTCGTGATCGATCGCAGTGGCCCGAATGGCGGCGCCAACCGTAGTGCGTTGCACGAACATGTAGAGCGAGACCATGAGGACAAGCGATATCCCCATGATGAGCAGTTGCATCAAGCTGACATTCACACCTCCAAGCGTCCAGCTGACTTCAGGGACAGACCACGGCGGATAGGCCTGATAGCGCGCGCCCCAAATGAGCATCGCTGCGTTCTGTAGGAATATCGACACGCCGATGGCCGACACGACCGCAGTCAGCCTGCTGGACTTGCGCAAGGGGCGGTAGGCCATTCTCTCTACGAACACTCCTAGACATGCGATAGCTACCACAGACACCAGGGTGGCCACGCACAGCATTGCCCAGAGCGGGAGGTTCGACTGGGCCAGAACCGTCACTAGCATCGTGTAGCCAAGATACGAGCCGAGCATGAAGAAGTCGCCGTGGGCGAAATTGATCAGCCTCATGACCCCGTAGACCATGGTGTACCCCAGCGCTACAAGGGAGTACACCGCGCCCACAGTGAGCCCGTTGACCAGCTGTTCAAGGAAGATTGCCATTTCGACGCGGCACGGGAGCCGCCCTGCGCAAGCCGATTCTGCCGCGGATGCGACCCCCGTGCGCACACCTCCCATTCGGTTGAAAACTACTGAAGCGGGACGAACCTGCCGTCCGTGGTTACCTCGTATGCCAAGTAGATAGCGCCTTCTCTGTCACCGATGGCGTCAAACGATATCGGGCCCGTGATGCCCGGATAATCCTTCAAGTCATTGCGCAGATAGTTCATGATGGCCTTGGAATCTGTGGACCCGCTTCCCTGTATGGCCGCCGCGATTGCTTTGAACGCATCAGCGGCGTACACAGGCCATGGGCTGGACGGCGGCTCCTTGTGCCGGCGCATGTACTCGGCCAAGAACGCCTTGGACTGAGGATAGTCGAGGTCTGTGGGCAGAGGTTCCTGCGTCATCAGGGCGCCCTGGGCCACATTGGGCCCGGCGATCTTGACAAACTCGTCGTTTACGGCGGCGTTTCCGCCCACGAACGTGGCCTTGATGCCCAGGGTACGCATCTGCCTGATGATGAGGCCCGCCTCAGAGTAATACCCCGTGAAGTACACCACATCCGGGTTCTGCTTGCCCATATTGAGCAGTATCGCCGTGAAATCGCGTTCGCCCGGCGTGATGGCATCGTAGAAGACGATCTCAGCCTTCTTCTGCGCCAGAAGTGGCCGACGCGCTGCCTCGGCGAGGCCCTTGCCGAAAGTCGTATTGTCGTGGACGATGGCAACGCGCTTGGCCTTGAGCTTGTCGACGGCGAACGTCGCGAAGAACTCGCCCTGCCTGTCGTCGCGGAAGCAAGTCCTGAAGAAGTACTTGCGGCCCTGTTCCGTAAGCTTCTCGGCTGTAGATCCGTATGCGATGTTGACCAACCCTGAGCGTTCGTAGATGACCGACCCTGCATCGTTGACGGATGAGCCATAGGTACCCACCACCGCCGCCACTTTGCTGCTGACCATTCTCTGAGCCACCAGGGCGCTCTGTTTGGGCGATCCCTGATCATCCCCGAGGACAATCTCGACCGGCCTGCCTAGAAGGCCCCCCGCCTTGTTCACTTCGTCCACGACGATCTGGACGCAGTTGCGCGCCATCTCGCCTTCATAGGCCCAGGGGCCCGTGATGGGGGCCTGAAGCCCGATCCTGATGGGTTCAGCGGCGGCCATCACACAATGGCCGAGCGACAGTGAGAGAACCAGGGCAGCAACGATGAGCAGCAATCCTGACCGATTTCTCTTCACTCACACACACCTCCTGTTAGTCGCGATGAAAGAGTTCGATCTACATTCGACGCGGTTGTGAATTTTCCTGCGCATATTGGCAGCTTATCTATCCAACTGCCCATCTAGATTAGTTTAGAGATTTCATGAAAATACGAAAAGGCATGAGGACTGTAGGGCCGGACGAGGAGGTTCGTTACTGCATATGGTGTACATGTATCGCAGGAGGTGAGGGAATTCATGACGCCGGAGGAGTTTGTCGAGTTGCTCAGACCCCATGCCGAACGCGTCTTTGACGAGACGGGCATACCTGTGGAGATAATGCTGGCGCAGGCCGCCTTAGAGACGGGCTGGCTCGGGAAGACAGTACGGGACAAACGGACTGGGCAGGATAGCCTGAACCTGTTCAACATCAAGGGCGAAGGGCCGACGGGTTCCGTAACCGTTGACGTAGTGGAATATTCCAAAGGGAGGAAAGTATGGCAGGAGGCGCAGTTCAGAGCGTACAACGACTATGCTGAATCGTTTTCTGACTATGCCTCTCTCATCGTAGGAGCCGCACGCTACGCTTCGGCCATGGCGGTGCGCGATGACCCGGTGGCGTTCGCCTGGGAGCTGCAGAGCTCAGGGTACGCTACCGACCCCAAGTACGCTCAGAAGCTGGTGTCTATCATGCGGCAGTACATGGGAGTGACGTAGCCATTCGGCCCCTTGCCCCTATAGCGGCGCGCCGGTCAGCGTCAAGGAGATCTTGAATTTGGACGCCGGCTCGGGAGCGGCGCCTCGGCGCAGCACCGGGCCGGCTAGGCGTTCGTAGCCTCCTGTTCATGGAACCAACCTCCCTACATATCACCGTCCTTCGGTGACCAGGTCGACCCTGTCCACCACGTCCCACATGTCGAATGGCTTCATTATGAGAGAACTGTACGATCCATCCGATGGGAAGTCATCGGTATTGGGAATTGCGCCTGTAACTAGTATGACAGGCAGGGCTGTAGTGCGGGGGTTGGACCGCAGGGTTTCAACCAGGCGCTTTCCGCCGATCCGAGGCATCTTGAGGTCGGCGAGTACCACATTCGGAAGGGGGTCAGACTCGAGCAACTCCAGCGCATGTGCTCCATCAACTGCTATGGCGACGTCATGCCCAGCCATCTCCAGTATCTCGCGGAGGATCATCGCGATATCAGCGTCGTCCTCCACAACGAGTATTCCAGCCATTTGCATCACTCCTATCCGGGCTGCTCGCTCGGGCGGGGGCCGGCTGCAGCGGGAGTTCCACATGGAATTGCGTGCCAGCGATCTCGTCACTCTCTACCCAGATCCTGCCTCCGTGCTGCTTCACAATCATTGCGGATACGTACAGTCCCAGGCCAAGCCCGCCGGGGTCGCGTCCCTCCAGGTTGCTGCCGCGGGCGAAGCCGTCGAAAATCGCGGATAGCTCGGCAGTCGGCACGCCTATTCCGTAGTCTGACACTGTGAGCTGTGCAGTGTTCCCGTGTGACTCCACAGCAACGCCTATCGCTCCCTGACCCATCGAGTATTTCAGCGCATTGGAGATGAGATTGACGGCTACCGTCTCCAGCTGATCATGGTCTCCGATGGCCACCATGCGGGGCAGGTCATCGCCGAGGCCGCACACGACTAGCCGGCTGCCGTCTGGTGAGTCCAGGAATGGCTGAAGCGCCTTCCATATCAGTGCCCGGAGCTCCACTGGCCTTTTGTCCATTACGCGCCATTGATTGGCTATGATGAGAGCGTCGAAGATCTGTGTTAGCTTTTCGGCCAGATCGTCGCTCTGGCGGACCATGACGTCAACGAGGGGCATCAGCTCGCGGGGGTCCTTGCTTTCTGACATGCGCATCTTCAGCAGCGATGCGGCCCCCTTCACGGCGGATAGCGGATTGCGCAGCTCGTGCGAGGCAACCTGGAGTGCATGCAACCTCGACTGCTCCAGCTCGACCAGGGTGATTGCCATCTCATCGAAGGCCTGGCCTGCAGCGCCTATGTCGCTGGCGCTCTGCAACCCCGACCGAGCCGAGAGATCGCCCGCGCGCACCTGAATCGCGGCCCGCTCGAGGGCCGATGCCTCTATTGACATGCGGTGTACCAGTACTGCAGCCGACACAATGCCGGCGAGTGCAGCGACGCCCATGGCCAGCAGGTGCCGTAGGGTTCGATTGCGTGCAATGGCGCTGGCGGCATCGTTCCGTGCAGCGGCGAAACTCGCCCATCCCAGCGATGGGATTGCAGTCGCGGATACTTCGAAGGATCCCGACACGTGTCCGTCGCTTCCATCGTCTTTGTAAGTGAAAGGCATTGCATCGGCTTCGTCGCGAACCAGCTGCCACCTGTCGCCCAGCGCTCCGGGAGGCATTCGAATTGAGCGACTCGATCCGCTGCGGTCCCACAGCAGCACATGGCCGCTTGGGTCCACAAACCCGTACACGTCCGGAGCGGGATAGTCATCGCGGGTAGCCCCGACCACATCGGCCACCCAGCGCACGTCGATTTCTAGGGCGAGCATGCGCGGCCCGCGCCTTCCGCCCTGGACAAGGCTGGCTAGGATGAGTGTGGGGGCAGCATCGGGGTCGGCATTGGAATCGTACTGTTCCTGTGCCGGGTGTGTTGCGATGAGGCACATGGAGCCGATATCGCCGGAGAGCACAGGCTCAAGCGGCGAGATATCGAACAACGGAACGTAGCCGGAACGTGTTCCGGTCGTGCACAGGAGCTGGCCATCTGTTCCGAAAACTGAGCATCCGATTACCCACTGGGAGCGCAGGTCGCGCAGGATCTTCTCCGTCATGTGTGCCTGTGGGCCGGACTCGGCCTGCAGTGGGCTGCAGGCATCGAGCAATAGCGTTTGCCTTTCCCGCAAATTGTCAAGATGGGATGAGAGAGCGAACCCCATTTGCCGAGCCATTGTCGTGTTTCGCTCTGTGAGGCCTGAGCGGGATTCGAAAACCCTGTCCAGAATCAGCATGCCGACTAGGACAAGCAACGGAGTAGCTGCAAGCAGCACGGCAGCCATCAGTCTTTTTCTGAGACGCGAACAGGAGAGCGCGTTTGCGGCGCATCGTGACATGGCCAAATCCTCCATCGAATGCTGCGATTCTGGCTCGAATCAACCCGGTTTTAGTGACAATACTACGACACCTCTCAGCCGGTCACCTCTAGCGTTATTGCGTCAGTTTGCGATGCCGTTCGAGGTAAATCGCGGTCTGGACGCCGATCGGCATCGGGGCAGGAGTTCGAGGAGATGAGGAAAGGGAGGGATAGAGAACGGGCAGGTGAGACGAAGGAAGGGACGGAGAGAGGATAGGGGAGAGGAATGTGCCAGTCTGAAGGAGAAATCAACAAGACGCCAAAGGTCGAATCACGATTACAGCAATGTTGGACACTGGGAGGATGCGCCGTGAGGTACAGGCAGTTTGGACGATGTGGATTCGATGTATCGGCTCTCGGGTTCGGATGCATGCGTCTTCCCTGCGTTGGGGGCGATCAGTCGGCGATACGTGAGGATGAAGCGGTCCGGATGATACGGTACGCCGTCGACGAGGGCGTCAACTACTTGGATACGGCTTACGGATACCACGGGGGGAACAGCGAGAAGTTGGTCGGTCGGGCCCTTGCCGATGGGTATCGCGACAGGGTCAAACTTGCGACCAAGCTCCCGGTGTGGCTGTGCAAGTCGCCCGCTGACTTCGACAGACTCCTCGGCGAGCAGCTGGAGCGTCTCGCTACGGATCACATCGACTGCTATTTGCTCCACAGCCTGGACAAGAAGTCATGGGCGAAGGTGCGCGACATGGGAGTGCTGGACTTCCTCCTTGGCGAGCTGCGGCGGGGCAGAATACGCTACGCTGGGTTCTCCTTTCACGACGCTTACGAGGAGTTCACCAACATAGTAGACGCTTTCGACTGGAACTTCTGCCAGATCATGCTCAACTACGTGGATGTGGAGTACCAGGCGGGACTAGCCGGGCTGAGCTACGCATCAGCTCGTGGGCTGGCGGTGGTCATAATGGAACCTATACGCGGGGGCAAGCTCGCCGCTAAGGTGCCTGACGAGGTGACCGCGGCGCTGAGCGTGGCCGAGGCTGGAGTTGCCCCGGAGGGCTGGAGCCCGGCGGAGTGGGCTTTGCGCTGGGTGTGGAATCTGCCGGAAGTGAGCGTGGTCTTGAGCGGGATGAGCAGCATGGAGCAGGTCGTCGACAACATACGGATAGCATCGGATGCGACTGCCGGGGCGCTCAGCCGGCGGCAGATGGCGGCGCTGGCGCGGGCGCGCGAGGCGTACATGGCGCGGGTCAGGATCTCGTGCACCGAGTGCGGCTACTGCCAGCCGTGCCCCGAGGGCGTGCTCATCCCCGACATATTTACCCTCTACAACGATGGCGGGACGTTCAATGCCTGGGAAAGCTGCAGGCGGATGTACCGCGGGATCGCCAAGGCAGCCAAGGACGCGTCGAAATGCGTGGAGTGCGGTCGGTGCGAGGGGGCATGCCCGCAGCAGCTGCGCGTGATCGAGCTTCTGAAGGAGGCCCATGTCGCGCTGGCGGAGTGAGCTGGCGAATCTGTTGGGCCGTTTTCGGGCACTCTCTGGGGATGGGGGGTGCACGGTGTGCGCGGCTACATCGGAGTGGACGTGGGGTCAGTCAGCACCAACATCGCGTTGTTGGACGAGACGGGGTCTTTGGTGGACTCTTCATACTTGAGGACGCGCGGCAGTCCGATAGAGGCAGTCAAGGAGGGCATGCGCGCGCTCAGGGGGGCGCATCGGGATTTCGAAGTCATCGGCGCAGGTGCCACCGGCAGCGGCAGGAAGCTCGCAGGGGTGGTAGTGGGGGCCGATGTGGTGAAGAACGAGATCACGGCGCATGCGGTGGCGGCCATGGCGGTCGTCCCCGGAGTGCGGACCGTCATAGAGATCGGCGGACAGGATTCCAAGCTCATCGTGCTGCGCTCGGGCATAGTGGTGGACTTCGGAATGAACGCCGTCTGCGCGGCGGGGACTGGGTCTTTCCTCGAACACCAAGCTCAGCGGCTTGGAGTGCCAATTGGGGACTTCGGGCGGTTCGCGTGCCAGTCCTCCTCGCCTGTGCGTATCGCTGGGAAGTGCGCGGTATTCGCTGAGTCGGATATGGTGCACAAGCAGCAGATGGGGTATTCACTTCCGGATATTTTGTGCGGCTTGTGCGAGGCATTGGTGCGCAATTACCTGAGCAATGTAGGGAAAGGGAAAGCGGTTGCATCGCCCGCGGTATTCCAGGGAGGCGTGGCGGCGAACTCCGGAATGCGCAGGGCCTTTGAAGACGCACTTGGCTTCGAGGTGATCGTCCCGCCGCATTTCGACGTGATGGGCGCCATCGGAGCGGCCATGCTGGCGCAGCGCCGGGCGGCGTCCGGCGGCGGGTGCACTACCGCTTTCGCAGGCTGGGAGGTGCCGGAGCAGGCCTACGCAACATCGTCGTGGGAATGCGATGGCTGTCCTAACACGTGCGAGGTTGTGGAGGTCATGCGCGATTCCCACATCGTCGCCCGCTGGGGCGGTCGGTGCGGCAAGTGGGAGCGACTTGACCAGCATGAAGAGCATGCAGAGAGGGTGGGCTCAAATGAGAGTCTCAGTTGTCACAGATAGCGTAGCTGACCTGCCCAGAGAGATTGCCCAGGCACATGGAGTATCGATAGTGCCCCTGACTGTCATCTTCGGCGAGGAGGCTTTTCTGGATGGAGTGGACTTGGACTCGCGCGGTTTCTTCACTAAGCTGAGGGGATCCGCTGTGATGCCCTCCACGTCCCAGCCCTCGCCGGCGGACTTCATACAGGTTTACGAGGACCTGCTCAAGACGCATGACCACATAGTGTCCGCGCATGCTTCGTGCAAACTGAGCGGCACCTACCAGAGTGCATGCATAGCCCGAGACGCTCTGGGCAGCAGTGCGATAGACGTGATCGACACTTCGCAGGTTACCATGTGCGAAGGACTTGCCGTGCTGGAGGCGGCCCGGGCTGCGCAGTGCGGGGCGGGCCCTCGGGAGGTTTGCGAAGTTGTGTCGCGCGTTGCCAGCTCAGTGCGGCTTCTGTTCACCGTAGACACCCTGGAGTTTCTGGAGCGCAACGGCCGGATCGGCAAAGCCGCCTCGCTGGTGGGCGCCTTGCTGGCGATAAAGCCCATAATTCACCTGGAGGACGGCGAGGTGGCCCCGGCGGACAAGGTGCTGGGCTCGCGGCGCGTGCTGCCCAGAGTGATTGAGTTGATGGATAAAGCCATCGGCGGGTCGCAGGCCATTTGCGCGTCTGTGGTGCACGCCGACGCGCGGGAAAAGGCCGATGAATGGAAGAGCGAGATTGAGAAGAGGTTTGAGTGCCGGGAACTCATACTCGCGGAAGTCGGGCCCGTTGTGGGCACCCATGCAGGCCCCGGGTCAGTGGGAGTCGTGTGGCGTCCGTGCACTGCCTAGCGCGGGGCAGGCAGCCGGCGACCGCAGGAGCAGCGCGTAGGACGAAAGATTTGGTGTTCTTGTTGACATCCTTCTCTGATTTCCTTGTTCTCTGGAGGGACGAGTGTGTGGCGAAGCAGGATGAGGCAACACGCGGAAGCAAACGACCATAAAATAGGATGTGCTCAGATTCTGACGAAAAATCGGCCCATGCACTCACATTTGGACGTATGCGGAGCAAATTGTGAGCACACGAGTCGATTGAGCACCGAAAAAATGGCAGTGCGGCGTCAAAGTCCGCCATACGTAGCACCGAGCAGCCAATAACACCCAGAAGCTGGAGCAACATAACAGCCAATTGCGCCCAACTCCGTTGACTTGCCCTCGCAATGCGCGCATGTGCTCAAAAACGAATGCACCTGTACCCAAAATCTGCGCTTGTCTCCCGATTTTGCGTCAGAATCTGACCATCCCAGATTGTGCCAGTCAGCCATACTCTTTCGGCTAGGTCTTCGTAGGCCCTTCTCGGCCTCTGTCAGCATCCTTCAGTCCTCGTGAGCGTTGCTTGTGCCGATGATATACGCCTTGTAGCTGGTGCTAAGCTCGCCAAGCTTGGACGCAAGTGGGCTATCGGGCAGGCTGGATCGCCGGGCCATGTGGGCTGGGATCCTCAGATCCATGCCGGCAGAGCTTAGGTCTGCGGCTCTGACCTCCACGTACGTGTAATTGTGACGTGCGCACAGCCCGGCCTTGAGGTCATCACGTTCCTGCAACTGCTCGAATTCCGCCTGGTTGGTAAAACGCACTGTCGTGCCGTAGTGCTGTTCGCCCTGGAACTCGAAGGCGACCTTGCTGTCAGTGTACAGGCGATCATACTCCATGCGCTTGGTGGTTTTTCTGTTCTTGAGCCACTCGGGCCGAGCGCCGTCGAGATAGGTTGCTGACACGATCTTGAAGTCCAGCCAGCAGAGCATTATCCATTGGCCCAATAGGGCAATGCTGCTCCGGTCAATCGTCAGCTTGTCTGCGATGGTATTCTCGACTGAGTTGGGCAACACGGGAACCATGAGTCTGCCTTTTGCGTCCTCCCGGGGCGCTGCTATCACCCAATCCTCGGCGACCAGCTTCCGGCATGCGTGGACGATTGTGTTGCGAGAGAAACCTGTGACTTCCCGAATTTCCCTCACCGACATGGGACCTCGCATGTGCAGTAGCATCCGGATGCGTACTGCGCTATCGGATAGCTTGTTGCTGGGTATCAGGGCATTCTGCATCTCCGACTCGATGTGGCGCCTGAGCGACATGAGCATCCCCTCCGTCAAACTATGGCCTGCGCTTACCATGATACCATAAATTGCAAAAATCCAATATCATTAGGCTGCTCATGGCTTATGGGATACCTGCAACAGCCAAGCGGGGCTGGATGAACTGACAGGGAGGCTGGCCCTGAAGCACCGGCGCCGCAGACGCCAGAGCCGCAGACGCCAGCACCGCAGACGCCAGAGCCGCAGACGCCAGAGCCGCAGACGCCAGCACCGCAGACGCCAGCACCGCAGACGCCAGCATCACATGCGCCAGCGCCGGACCCCGGCGCGCGGCGCGGGGAGCGCTCCGGGCCGATGCCCGGATCAACGTCCGCTAGTGCGCGCGCTGCCGAGCCCCTGTGCGTGCCGCTCGGGGGAGGAAAACCAGAGACTGTGCTAGAATACACCGGAAACTGCACTAAACTCGCTAGCTGCACTGGCTACACTGACTACGGTGGCTACACTGACTACGCTGGCTACGCTGACCATACTTACTATACTTACTATACTGACTGTGCCAGCTCCGCATCGGCTGTATGCAGGCTACCAATGGAGTGCTGATACTGGGGGGGAATCTCCGCATGGCGATGGCGCCGCCCAGATACACAGTTCGCGACATGGTCTTCATAGCTCTCTTGGCTGCTCTGGGGATCGCCATAAAGCCCTTGGTCGTGCCGCTGATCCGGGTCGTGGCAGTCCCCTTGGGGTTACCCGGCGGTTCCTTGATTGGCGGCGTTTACATGATGTGGCTTATCCTGGGGCACGCATTCACAGGCAAGCGTTGGGCGGCCACTCTGGTAGGGGTTGTACAGGCGGCCTTGGCATGGGTCACAGGCGCTCCGGGGCCTCAAGGGCCGTGGATGCTGGCCATATACATGGCGCCTGGGGTGGCGGCGGATTTGGTGATGCGTCTCAACCCGGCCAGTGTATTCGGCCTATCGCCTGCAGTGGCCATGCTCGCTGGAGCTGCAGCTAACGCCACTGGAGTAGTGCTCATGTGTTTCATAGTGTACCGCATTCCATTCCCGGTTTTGACGTTGTCCATGGCGGTGGGCGCGGTATCGGGTTCCATCGGGGGAGTGTTCGCGTGTATCATACACCGCCGGGTGTCTGCGATTGCCAAGCCAGGGCATGGGGGTTGACTACATGAGAGTGTTCGCGGTCTCGGGAGTGCACCACTCCGGCAAGACTACCACCATAGAGTACCTGATCAGAGAACTTGTCAGGCGCGGGTACACTGTTGGCACGATCAAGAGTGTGCACACGGAGAAGTTCTCCATCGACCGGGCTGGAACCAACACCGACAGACACCACGCTGCCGGAGCTGCAACCGTCACGGCTGTAAGTGACGCGCAGACCGCCATCATGCATTCCGGTCGGCTTGCTTACGACGATATCTTGCGTTTCTACGATACTGACTGGGTCATCATTGAAGGCGCCCACCGAGAGCCATATCCGCGCATAGTCTGCGCCGGCGCCGAACACCATATCGAGCAGCGCTTCGACGAGCGTACGTTTCTCATATGCGGAGCGGTGGCAGCGGAACTCGATTCATGGCGCGGTGTGCCGGTGATCGACGCCACATCGCGGGCAAAGGAGGTAGTTGATCTGTTGGAACGGAGTATCCCAGAGCCTGGCCCCGGGGAGCGGTTCGAGGCTACGGTGCATGTAGACGGTGAGGAGATACACATGGTCCCCTTCGTCCAGGACTTTGTGTCCCGGACCGTGCTCGGCATGCTTTCATCGCTGAAAGGGTGCAACTGCGGAACCGAGTTCAAGATCGAGATAAGGCGGTTTTAGGACCATGGCGTCGCACGCATTTCAGGCATTGCAGGTTCCTGAGGCCCGCCAGGCCCGCCGGGCCCGCCGGGTGCGCCAGGCAGTCCAGGCCGCTCAGGCTCTCCGGGTTCTTGCAGAGCTGAGCCCGGCCCATCCTGTCGAGGTGACCCGCCCCCTGCTTGCGGCGGCGGTTGCAGGCGCCCAGCCGGTGCTGGAGCTGGCCGCGCGCAAGAGCGACACTCTATTGCTGCGAGTGCCTGCGCCTGCGCCTGCGTCTGCGTCTGCGCCCGCGCCCGTGCCTGCGTCTGCGCGCGACTACGGTGGCGCCTTGGCAATGGTCCTCAAGGTATACGATGGGGCACACCCCGGCCAGGGCGAGAGTGCGGAGCGCGCGGGCAGGGAGGCGTGCGCGCTTGCCCGGCTCAGGCGGGCCGGAGTCTTGGCGCCCCGGCTCGTGGCATCGGGCGAGCGTGCGCTGTTGCGTCTGTACGTTGAAGGGCCGGTGGCGAGGGATGTTCACTGGAACCCCGACCTCGCGCGCCGGCTGGCGGAGTGGGTCTACCAGTGCCATGAGGCGTTGGCGGTTGAAGAAGCACGCTCATGGCTGGTAGGTGATATGAACTTGGGCAACTTTGTGCTCGATGTCGCGTCTGGGCGTTTGTGCGGCATTGACATGGGTGACACCCGGGTGGGTGATCGCCTGGATGATGTGGGCGAGGGATGCATGCGGATTGTGTGCCACAGGCCGGGGTTCACTGCCGACAGGTGGGAGTGCGCTGTGGCCTTTGCGATCCGCTACGGTCAGCTCGCCGGCAGTGTCGAATCAGTGCTGTCACAGGTCCCCGCGCGCGCATCGGCATCATTTCGCCAGATGGCTGTGTGGCGAGATGACCCGTTCATGGCCGAGCTGGCGGAGGCATTTTCCTTTCTCTGGGGCGAGGCGCTGCTTTCTTGTGGACTTGGGCTAAACAACTGGAGCATCCGGCCGATAGATGATGAGGAGGGAACGGAGGGCGAGGCATGAAGGCAGAATTTATAAATCCTTTTGCGTCTGCAGTGGTCATGGTTTTCCAGAAGGAATTCGGGATGAATGTGATGCGCGCCTCCCTTGCGCTTCAGCAGGGGCCGCTCAAGGGCGCGGACGTCAACACCATCATTGGCGTCACGGGCCAGCTTGAAGGTCAGGTCATATATACATTTGAGGAACGGGTAGCCTTGCGGATCGCATCGGCGCTAATGGGGGAGCCAGTGGAGGAACTGAACGAACTGGCGAAAAGCGCTGTGGCCGAACTGGGCAATATCATCACCGGCAATGCAGCCATCGGCTTGTCGGAGAACGGGTACAACTGCATACTTACTCCGCCGACTCTGCTCACGGGCAAAGAACTCATAGTAACCACTTTCACGCCGGTTCTGAACGTTCCCTTTACCACCGATTTTGGAGTGGTGACCGCCCATGTGGCGCTGAGGGAAAAGTCCTAGGACGCTCAGTGAGCTTGGTGAGAAAATCTTACCCGGTTCGAGAAACAAATGTACCAATCACCGGAGGACGCCCCACGGAGGGGGCGTCTTTCGTTTGCCCCGAGTGGTCGTCTCGGGGCTGCGTCTCTGCGTCTGGTTGGCCTGCAGCTGTGGCTGCGACTGGGGGCTCTAGCCGGCTCTAGCTGGCTGTGGCGGCGACTCCATATGCGGCCTTGGCTGTGAATGAGTATGAGCAGCTATCGCCGGGCCGGCGCCGTCCGCGGCTTGGCACACATCTTGCTGTGAGTGAGTAGCGGGCGATTGTCACTAGTGTTCGATTTCGCGCGTCGGGGCGACTTCGGGGTGAAGGGAGGGCAGGCATTGATAAGAGGCATCTATACTGCTGCATCGGGCATGATGGCGCAGGAGGCCAAACAGTCGACGATCTCAAACAACTTGGCGAACGTATCGACTCCGGGTTTCAAGCGCGATATCGCGGTCGGGGAGTCGTTCTCCGACATGGTGTCTGGGCTGGCCAGGTCGCCGCTAGGCCGTCTGGGCATGACAACGGCGATTACCGCAGTGTACTCCGACCACTCTGCGGGGTCGACGGTGGATACAGGGAACCCGTTCGACTTGGCGATCGAGGGCGATGGGATGTTCGCTGTCGAAACGGACGCAGGCGTCAGGTACACGCGAGCCGGCAACTTCAGACTGGATGCAGAGTCTTACCTGGTCACGCAGGATGGACACAGGGTTCTGGGCACGACCGGTCCCATCTGGGTTCCGGTGGGCGGGCTCATGGTGGTGCGGCATGACGGTACGGTCTACTCAGGCGGCGAGGAACGCGGAAGGCTGGCAATAATGGTCTCGACCGCCGATGATGAGCCGGCGAGCCGCTGGTTAGCGAAGGCGGGGGGCGGGCTGTTCGTGGAGCGTCCCGGGGAGGCAGGCGCGCCCGGCATGGCAGGCATGGACCTGGCGCAGCCGGATCAGGTCAGAGTGGTCCAGGGGGCTCTGGAGTCGTCCAATGTGAACGTAGTGCGCGAGATGGTCGACATGCTGACAGGCTTCAGGACGTATGAAGCTGTCCAGCGTGCATTGCTCTCGCACGATGCCTTGCTGGACAAGGCAGTCAACGACGTCGGCAGAGTAGGGTAGGACAGAACGCAGGACTAGATGGGACGTAGGATCAGACGGGACGCAAGGCAGGCTATGCCTACATGGGATGAGACAATTCCATAATGCGGCCGGACCGCGCGCGCGGGGGCCGCGGGCTGCTGATCGACTGACGCAGCCCATCATATAAGGAGGTCTGTACCGCCATGATGAGGGCGTTATGGAGCGCGGCCACCGGAATGCTTGCGAAGCAGCTTGACATGGACGTTATCGCGAATAACTTGGCCAACCTGAACAGCGCGGGTTTCAAGAAGAGCAGAGTTGACTTCCAAGATCTCATGTATCAAACCATCAGGAGCGCGGGCAGCACCGTTGCTCAGGGGTCTCGGGTGCCCACGGGCATTCAGGTCGGCCTGGGAACCAGGGCTGCCGCAATTCAGAAGGTCTTCTCACAAGGCGACTTCATCCAGACGGAAAACCCTCTCGATCTCGTGATTGAAGGAGACGGCTTCTTCCAGGTGCTTCTGCCGGACGGTTCGACCGCCTACACCCGCACGGGCGCGTTCAAAGTTGACTCCGAAGGGCGGGTCGTGACCTCGGACGGCTTCGTCATGGAGCCTGAGCTGATCGTGCCGGCCACCGCCATCGACATCTCCATCGGAACTGACGGCACCGTCACGGTGCAGACCGCAGGCGAGAACACCCCTACTGAGCTAGGACAGATCCAGCTGGCCCGGTTTCTCAACCCGGGCGGGCTGACGTCCATCGGCCGCAACCTCTACAAGCCCACGGCTGCTTCCGGCGATCCTGCTGTGGGTACGCCGGGGTTGGAAGGCATCGGCACCATCGCTCAGAAGTTTCTGGAGATGTCCAATGTGAAGGTAGTCGAAGAGATGGTCAACATGATCATCGCCCAGAGGGCCTACGAGGTGAACTCCAAGGCAATCCAGACATCAGACGAGATGCTCGCCGTTGCCAATAACCTCAGGAGATAGGGCGGACGGTGTTTGGTGATCGGGACGGTGTGATGTGAGATGATGCGAGCCATGTCCAGACTGACAGTTGCTTTCTTGGCACTGTGCGTTGCGGGACTGTGCGGCACGGGATTGTGCGCTGCGGCCCCGGCCGAGCCGGACGCGGCCGATGCGATTACGGCTGACCTGACCATTGAACTTGTGAGTCCGGCGTACACCGCCGGGCCTCAGATACTGCTGGGCGACATAGCCCGCGTCCACGTGCTTGACGATACCCTCCGGGTTCAGTTGGAGCAGATGGAAGTGGGCGTTGCGCCGATTCCGGGCGCCTCGCGCAAGGTCAACCTGGGCCAGGTGCAGGTGAGGATGAGGCAGCAGCGAATCGACCCGGTCGAATACACATTTCGGGGCCCGGCGGAAGTGTCAGTCACCGCTGCCGCCACGCGCGTTGCGGCCCACAGCATTGAGCAGGCGGCCATCCAGGCGGTGTGCGCCGATGCCGGCTGCGTCCTGGACCAGCTGGGCGTGAAGGTGGTCCGGTTTGACTACCCGCAGGGGCTGACAGTGCCCCCGGGTCTGGTCGTTCTGGAGGCGTCCGTAGTGCCGCCCGGCGCCGATGCGGCGCTGGTCAGGGCCAGCGTCAGGGTAGTTGTGGGCGGAGCTTTGGCCCGCACGGTGCCGGTGTGGATGGAGATCATCGCCCCGCCGATGGTAGCGCGCGGAGCCGACATACTCCTGGTGGCAGCGGGCCCTGGGGTGTGCGTAACCGTGCCAGCCGTGGCGCTGGAGGATGGCCGGCCGGGGCAGCGCATACGCGTGAAGAACACCGTCTCCGGAGTCGAGGTGGCTGGCCGGGTCATGGATCCCGGCACAGTGCAGGTGACTTTGAGCGCCATGGGGGGAGTTCTATGAGCAACAAGGCGGCAACCGCCATCGCGCTGCTCGCGGCGGTCGCGGTGGTTGTGGCGTTTGCGTGCGCGATGGGGGTTTCGGCGACATCGCTGTATGCAACGGGCGCTGGGCAATCGGGCTTTTCGGCGATGTATTCGGACGATAAAGCCAGGCAGGTTGGAGACTTGCTTACGATAATGGTTACGGAAGTGTCCTATGCGCAGAACAGAACGGACACTCAGACTCAGAAGGGCATCGGGGCTGACCTCAGCCCGAACGGTGCTGTGTTTGACTTTCTCAAGGCCGTCAAGCTAGAGACTGGTGCAGGGCTCGAACTGGGCAACTCAGCCAAGGGCGGAACCTCGACATCGAGGTCAGGCAGGCTGATCGGCACTATCACGGCCCAGGTGGTCGAAGTGCTGCCCAGCGGCGACCTGAAGATCCGCGGCGTTCGCGAGGTATCGGTCAACCGTGAAAAGGAACAGATGGTGATAACGGGCATCGTGAGGCAGCGGGACATATCTCCTAGCAACACCATTTCGTCCACCATGGTGGCCGATGCGCAGATCGCCTTCTCGGGCGACATATACACAGGGGAGAAGGGCGGCATCTTCAAGACCCTCTGGGACGGGCTGGTCTACGTATGGAATTGGATCTTCTAGCGGCATTGGGGCATTGGAGGTGGCGGTATGGCCATTAGTCCAAACTGTATCAAGAGTCATACAAGACAGGAATCCGGGCCGGCGGAGGGTTTGGCCTGGGAGTCGCTTCCGGCCGCATTCGACCGCGATGGTCAGGGCGTGCCCGAACGCCTGTCCTGGCCGGCTTTGGCCTGCGTCTTGGCCATTGCGCTGGCGTTAGCGTTGATGGTTGTGGCGTACGCCGCGGCGGACGAGTCCGGGGTCGCCGTGCGCGTGAAGGACATAACGCGTGTCTACGGCGTGCGCGGAAACCAGCTAATAGGATATGGACTCGTCGTGGGCCTGAGAGGGACGGGCGACAGCCGGAGCGCTCCCTACACAGCGCGGAGCGTCGCCAACATGCTAGAGAAGTTTATGATCACGGTAGACCCGTCCGAGGTCAAATCGAAGAACGTCGCGGCAGTGATGGTTACGGCTGTTCTTCCGCCTTTCGCGAAGTCAGGCGATGCCCTCGACATCGTCGCGTCTTCGATTGGAGACGCGAAAAGCCTGTTGGGCGGCACATTGCTCCTCACAGAGTTGGCCGGACTGGATAACAGGGTCTATGCAGTGGCTCAAGGGCAGATCATGGCAGGCGCAGACGCCATGCCCACGGTTGGCCGCATCCCCTCGGGCGCCACAGTCGAAGGCTATGTGCCCATGCAGATGGTGTCGCAAGAAGGATTCCTGATTCTATCGCTGATCAACCCGGACTACACCACCGCGTCTCGAATCGCCGAGGCAGTGTGTGCCCGGTTCGGAGACGGCACGGCCGTGGCGACGGACGGCGGCTCGGTCCGGGTGACCGTGCCCGAGAGCCTTCGCGAAACGCCCACGCCGTTTGTGGCGGAAGTGGGCGAACTTCAGGTCAAGCCGGATGCGCCGGCGCGAGTGGTCATCAACTCCCGCACCGGAGTTGTTGTCATCGGCGCCAACGTGAGGGTGAGCTCGGCGGCGGTGTCATATAACGGTTTCAACGTGCGAGTGGGGGACGCCGGGTCAGCCACAGCAACCGGCGCCGCCGCCGACGGCGTGGGCAGCGCGGTTGTGCTCGAGGCCGGGTCCACAATTCAGACGCTAGTGGCGGCGCTGAACGCAGTAGGCGCGCGGCCGCGGGATATCATGAGCATCATGGAGGCACTGAAGGCGTGCGGCGCTCTTCAGGCCGAGCTTGAAGTGATGTGAGTGGGGGGCGGCAGAGATGGTAATCGGCATGTGGCCAGTTCAAGTCAACAGCAGTCGTGCGGTTAGCAGCAGCGGCGCAGTCGGCAGTAGCGTGATCGACGCCAGCCGGGATTGTGACCCGAAGCTGATTCAGGCCTGCCGGGATTTCGAGTCGATATTCATAGAGACAGTCCTCAAGTCGGCCAGGGCCGGACTGCCCAAGGACGGGCTGTTCTCCTCTCATGAACAGGAGGTTGTCCGCGGCATGCTGGACGCCGAACTAGCTCGCGCCATGGCGCAGGGACGAGGCATCGGGCTCGCCGATTTTATCCGGAATGATGTCGTTGGAGAGGGAAAGCGGGTGAAGCCGAATGCCGCTGGGTAACTGCACCAGGTGCGGGAAGCTGTTCAACAGGCTGTCTCGGCCCGTCTGCCCCGACTGCGCCAGAGAAGAGGAGCGACACGTCGACTCGGTCATGGCTTTCCTGAGAGAGAACCCGAGCGCCACAATTGAAGAGATATCCCAGTCTACGGGGGTAGACATCAAGATTGTCCTGAGGCTCATCCGCGACGACCGGCTGCAGGCGACGTCTGCGTACACCGCAGTTCGCAACTGCAAAGCGTGTGGAGCCCCCCTAACTGCCGGCCACTACTGCGGCTACTGCCTGAGGAAGTTCGGCCAAGCCCTGTCGGGCTCGGGAGGTTCCCGCACAGGCGATCCCAGCACGGGCGGTCTGGGTCCAGTCGATCGCAGCAGCTCGAGTGGCTTAGGCGGCACCCGAGGTAGGTTCAGCGATACTGATCGAGCCAGGACTACCAGGATGGCGACTCCCGAGCGTAGGCGAGGCGGCAAGAAGCCGTAGACGCGCCGGCGGAGGGTATAAAGAAACCGGAGGGCCATGCCGATAACAAAGCTAGAACTTTGGTGAGGTGATGGCCTTGAAGGTTACCGGAAGCCGGGGATTTGACCCCTTGAAGCTATACTCGCAGACCGCAGGCAAGGCGAACAGGGCTGACCGGCAGGGCGAGGCCAGGCCCGACCAGGTATCCATATCCAACGAGGGCAAAGTGATGCACCGCGCCATGCAGGCCCTGTCCTCCATTCCCGACTTGCGGGAGGAGAAGGTCCAGTCGGTCCGCCAACAGGTGAAGGCGGGCACTTATGAGGTTTCCGGCAAGGAGATAGTGAGGAAAGTCTTCAGCCGGGCCATGCGGCGGGGTGACCTAGGTGGAATACGCAACACAACTGACGAGGATGATTGATCAGGAGCTGAGCTTGTGTTCAGAGCTCCTGTTGGCGACGCGGGCGCAGAGGACCGCAATTGTATCGGGAGACGTGCTCCGTCTTGCACAGCTGGTATCCAGGGCAGAAGAGACGATCCGGAAGGTAAGGGACATTGAGGTCTCCATCGCAGAGCTTGCAGGCCGGTTCGCGATCGAATCCGGCGGCGAGCGGTGCAATGATCCGGAGGCGGCTATGGCTGCCCTGGTGGCGTCTTTGGAGGAAGCAAGCCGAGCTGAGCTTGGGAAGTCGAAGTCCAGGATCGCAGGGTTGCTCAGCGACATCGCAGCGGCCAACGCCGTCAACGCAGGCCTTCTTGGCGATGCTCTGAGCTATATCGATAACACTGTCAGGTTGATCGCAAGCGCCGATGAGGACAACTCCATCTACAGCCGTCTGGGCATTCTCGACAGGAAGGCTTCGTCGGCTGCTGTGGACGATACGGCGTGAAGGGCAGGGGGGTAAGCACGGATGCTGAGGTCTTCCTTTACTGGTATGGAGACGGCCCGCCGGGCGCTCTTTGCCCAGCGGACGGCGATAGACGTGACTGGGCACAACATGGCCAACGCCAGTACGCCGGGTTATCGCAGGCAGCGCGCCCAGATGGTCGCAACGCCTCCCTCGCCCGGCGCGATGCAGCCGGGAACGGGAGTCAAGGTTGCCACAATTGAGCGCATGCGCGACCAGTTTGTCGACATGCAGATTCGCCATTCCCGCGCGTCGCTTGGCCGTTGGGAGGCTAGGAACGGCGTACTCGAGGAATTGCAGGAGATGTTCAAGGAGCCAAGCGACATCGGACTTTCTACCATGATGGATCGGTTTTGGGTCGCGTGGCAGGAGCTGTCGGGAGGCGCGACTGATCCGGGCAGGCGCACTGCGGTCATCCAGGAGGCTACCACTCTCGCGTCCGCTTTCAGCCTGGTGTCGAGGCAGCTCAAGGAGGCATCCGACGACATTCAGGTCAACATCGATTCGCTGGTCCACAGCGTGAACGCCACGGCCGAGAGTATCGCGCGGCTCAACCGCGAGATCGTGCGGGGCGGGGTCGTGGGCGAGAATATCAGCGATCTGATGGATCAGCGCGATCTGCTCCTGGATCAGCTGGCCCAGGATGTCAACATAACTGTGGTGGAGACTGAAGAAGGCCAGGTCAACGTGTCTGTCGGGAGCAGGATGCTCGTATCCGGCGTGACCGCCTTCAAAATGGATGTCGGCGGATCGTTTTCGGGCGGGCGTATCCAAGGTCTGCTTGAGGCTAAAAGCGAGATAATCCCGTCTTACCAGGCCAAGCTGGATCAGCTTGCGGTGGCTTTGATGGAGAGAGTTAACGCGCAGCACAGCGCGGGTGTTGACGTGGACGGTCTTCCCGGCGGCGCCTTTTTCACGGGAACCGGCGCGGCTGACCTTGCGGTAGTGAGTGCTCTGAAGATCGATCCGAACCTGATTGCAGCCGGCATGCCGCCGGCAGACCCGGCTGCCGGCCCTACGCCCGGGGACGGACGAAACGCATTGGCCATGGCTCAGCTCAAGGACGCGCTTACGATGGTGGGGACTCCCCCGACTGCGTCATTCCGCGACTTCTACGGGAGCGTCATCACCGAGCTGGGGCTGCAGACTCAGGAATCGTCCAGGGCTGCCGATGTGTACAACGGCGTCCTGGAGCAACAGCAGATGAGGCGGGACGCAGTGTCAGGCGTGTCTCTCGATGAAGAGCTTATGCAGCTGATCCGGTATCAGGCAGCGTATGACGCCGCGTCCCGGCTGGTCAGCGTGATAGACGAGATGCTCGACACGCTCATCAACCGCACCGGGATAGTCGGCAGGTAAGTGGGAGTGTTGCCAAATGCGCGTGACTAACAACACCATGATCGACAAGGCCATACGCAACGTGAACGGGGCCTTCCGCAGATACATCAGCTGCCAAGAGAAGGTAGCCTCCGGGCGGAGCATCAACCGGCTGTCGGACGATCCGCACGGGGCCGCCAGGGCTGTGAGGCTGCGCTCGGTTCTTTTGGGCGTGGAGCAGTACAGGCGAAATGCGGAGACCGCCGAGACTGCAGTTCGCATGTATGACGACAACCTGAACAAGGTTGGCAACATACTCAATCGCGTGCGCGAGCTGGTGGTGCGGGGAGCGACCGATAGCGCCACTCCCACAGAGCGCGAGGCGATGGCGGTGGAAGTGCACGAGTTATTTGACGAGCTGGTGCATGCGGGGAATGCATCGCACCTTGGGGCATACATGTATGCAGGCTACAAGACCGGCGGCAGTCCGTTCGAGGCGGTCGCCGACACGAGCGATCCCGGCTGGCCCGTGAAATATGTCGGCGACTCCGGCGTCAACCGAGTCGAGGTAGGGCCGGGCCTTACCCTGGATACCAACCTCACAGGCGGACAGGTGTTCATGGGGTCCGGCGGCGGCGTGAACATCTTCGAAACAGTGCGCCAAATCGAGCAGCACCTCGATGGGAGCAATGTGACCGAGCTCTCGGGCTCAGACCTATCCAGCCTGGATGAGTCCATAAGCCATATTCTGAAATTCCGAGCGGAGCTGGGCGGTCGGGGCAGCCGTTTGGAACTGGTGATCAACCGACTTGAGAGCGACAGTGTGTCAGTCACCGAACTGCTCAGCAAGACTGAAGACGTAGACATGGCAGAGGCCATAATGCGCTTTGCCGAGCAGGGGGTCGTGTATCAGGCCGCGCTGGCGGCCGCGGCCAAATCGGTACAGGCCGGGCTGCTTCAATACCTGAAATAGATCGACATTTGGGGGCGACGCGAATGGAACAGGCGATTGCCGGAGCCGAAATGCAGCTGGTCGTGTTCGAGCTGGGCGATGAATCCTACGGAGTCGACATATCCCGGGTACAGGATATCAACAGGATGCAGGAGATAACGGAGATACCCCATGCGCCCGAGTCGGTGGTGGGCGTGATCAACCTGCGAGGGCGCGTGATCCCTGTGATCGACCTGAGGAAGAGGTTCGGTCTTTCTGCCGCTCCGAACACCAAGGACACCCGAATCGTCGTGGTGCACATGGAACACAATCTCATCGGCATGATTGTGGACGCAGTGTCGAAGGTCTTGCGCATACCTGCCGATATAGTCGAGCCTCCGTCCCCTGTGCTCGCCAGTATTGACTCCAGCTACCTCAGGGGTATCGCGAAGCTCGACGACAACTTGGTGGTACTGCTCGACCTGGACTTCGTTCTGTCTCGCCACGAGCACGAAGCGATCAACGAGGTCTTGGCTGAGGAGGCTTAGGGGGAAGTCCGATGCTTCAGTTTCCCGGCATGACAGACGATGACATCAAAGTATTCCTAGTTGAGGCCGATGAGCAACTGCAGTTTCTTGAAGACGGGCTACTAGCTCTGGAACAGAGCAGCGACGATCCTGAGGTGATCGCGCAGATCTTCAGGGCTGCGCACACTCTCAAAGGGTCGTCTGCTACCCTTGGCCACGACAAGATGGCTAGGCTGACGCATTCAATGGAAAGCGCTCTCGACTTGGTGCGCAAGTCGCGAATCGAGGTCACATCGACCCTCATGGACCTGCTATTCGAGTGCCTCGATATGCTCAGAATACTCAACCGCGAAATATCCACCGCGCAGGACAGCGGCGCTGACATCACTGCGCTGAACGAGCGACTGCTGGATGTGATTGAGGGCGTCGACGGACAAGAGGGCGCGGGCGCAAGCACACACGCAAGCGCACGCGCAAGCGCCGATGAGAGCGCGTGCGCCGGGGGACTTGCAGGTCCCGGCGATGTGAAGATCCGTGTTACGTTCACCAAGACGTGTCCAATGCCGTCGGTCAGGGCGTATCAGGTCGTCGACAGGCTGTCGGCGCTGGGCAGCATAGCCTTCTCCCATCCCGGTATGGATCGGATTGAGGCGGGCGACGACATATCCGATCTGGTGGTCGTGGTGGAGTACGATGGAGATGCATTGGAACCTCTGATCGAGGCGGCCCGAGATGTGTCCGATGTGGAAAGCGCGTGCGTGCTTCAGGTGGGTCATGTTGGGTCGACCCGGGCGACCGCTGCTGCTGCTGCTGCGGCTGCGGCTGCAGTCGCAAGTGCGTCTGTGCAGGGCGAGGCCGCAGCGAGATCCGCGGCTGCCGCGGGGGCGGGGGGAACGGCGGCGAGAGCTGCTGCGACGGCGGTGGCTGCGCCCAGGGCCACTACAGTGAGGGTGGACGTAGCAAGGCTGGACATCCTGTCGAACCTCGTGGCAGAATTGGTCATCGACCGAACGCACCTGTCTCAAGTCGAGAGCAGGCTGGCTGAGAAGCACGGCGGCGACGAGGTGGTGTCTGAGCTGAATAGGACGTCCACGCACATCGGTCGCCTCACTACCGAGCTTCAGGAGGCCATCAACAAAGCGCGGATGTTCCCTATAGACAACGTTTTCAAGCGCTTTCCGCGCATGGTGCGCGACGTGGCTCAGAAACAGGGCAAAGAAGTGGAGCTGATAATCGAGGGAGAGGACACCGAACTTGACAGGTCGGTGTCGGAGGAGATAGGCGACCCCCTCATTCACCTGCTGCGCAATGCCATAGGCCACGGGATCGAGTCTCCCGCGGAGCGCGCGAAAGCGGGCAAGCCGACGAGAGGAACCGTGCGCCTATCCGCGTTTCACCAGGAGAACTACATCGTGATCCAGGTGGCCGACGATGGACGCGGCATCGACCCTGAGGCGATCAAGGCGTCTGCGGTCCGCAAAGGCATCGTAACCGAAGACGCGGCCGCACGGATGTCCGACAAGGACGCAATCGGCCTGGTTTTCGCATCGGGCCTGTCCACAGCTGTTAAGGCTGACGATGTGTCGGGCAGAGGCGTGGGGATGGACATCGTCCGCAAGAACATCGAGAAGCTCAACGGGAACATCTCCATCGACACCGTGCTCGGCCGCGGCTCCACGGTCACAGTGAAACTTCCGCTGACGCTGGCGATAATCCGGGCTCTTCTGGTCTCGCTGGGCGAACGTATCTACGCAGTTCCGCTCAACTCGGTGAGGGAGATCGCCCGTGTGGAGCTGTCGGACATCAAGACAATTGGAGGTCATGAGGCCATTCGGCTCAGAGGAGATGTCATACCCTTGCTGAGGCTGGGCGACATCTTCGATCTGCGCGATGCGGACGATTCGGAGCATGCTTCTCGGCACGGGCAGAGGGTGTTCGTAGTGGTCGCCGCATGTCATGAAGGCCAGGTTGGCCTGGCCGTTGACAGGCTTGTCGGGGAGATGGAGATTGTCATCAAGAGCCTAGGCACATTTGTCGGCAACGTACCGGGTGTATCGGGAGTGACCATTCTAGGAGATGGGAGGGTAGCTCTGATTGTCGACGTTCCCAGCCTAGTCAGAAGGGTTGTGGAGGAACGGAATGGCGCTGGAGAGTGCTGATGTGATACCGATCGGAATCGGCGAATTGTTTGCGACGGACCAGCGCAACGCCGAACTAGTGGCATATGGGCTCGGGTCGTGCATCGGGGTCGTCGTTCATGATAGGGTTGCCAGAGCCGGGGGAATGGTTCACGTGTTGCTGCCGGAAAGATTAGGGACTCACGAGCTCTCCGATTCTCCAGATGGGCTCCTTCGATATGCGGACACGGGCGTACGCGAGCTTCTGAACAGGGTGACCGGTCTGGGCGCGTCAAGACACCATCTGGTGGCGAAGATCGCTGGCGGGGCCAGGATGTTTCAGGTCCCTGATGAACTTCAAATGCTCGATATCGGAGCGCGCAACGCAAAAGCGGTTCGGGCTGTGCTTGATGAGGTGGGAGTGCCGCTGGTTGCCCATGACGTCGGCGGCACGACTGGGCGTACCATGAGATACTTGGTCGGTTCGGGCAAGGTTTACGTGCGGGAACCTGGCATGTCAGAGAGAGAGCTGTAACTCACTGGGGGTGTTTGGCAGGTGCCGACTATCCTTGTAGTAGACGATGCGGCCTTCATGCGTATGAGGGTCGGGAAGTTGCTGTCACAAAACGGATTCCAGGTTCTCGAGGCGGAGAACGGGCTCGACGCACTCAACATGTACATGCAGCACAAGCCGGATTTGGTGCTCATGGACATTACCATGCCCGTGATGGACGGCATCACTGCGCTGAAGGAAATCCGACAGGTGGATTCGCAGGCTAAGGTGGTTATGGTTTCAGCCATGGGCCAGCAGGCGATGGTCATCGAGTCCATTAAGGCGGGGGCCAAAGATTTTGTCGTTAAGCCCTACGAGCCCGACAATGTGATGGTTTCCGTGAGGAAGTTGATCGGTTAATGGCGCAGGTTTCTGTATTGGTCGCCGATGACTCAGCGTTCATGCGCAAGGTCATATCCGACCTCATTGCGTCCGATCCGGGAATCACCGTGACCGGCACGGCCCGCGACGGCTCAGACTGCATTCAAAAGGCTCGGAGCATTCGGCCCGATGTGATTACTCTGGACGTTGAGATGCCGGTGATGGACGGACTCACGGCGCTTCCGGTCCTTACGTCAGAGCTGGGTATACCCGTGGTCATGCTGTCCAGCCTGACGCAGGCTGGGGCGGAGGTGACCTTGCGGGCATTGAGCCTCGGCGCGGTCGACTTCATCCCCAAGCCTTCCGGTGCCATATCCCTGGATATCGCGGTTGTGCGCGATGAGCTGATCACCAAGATCAAGGCCGCGGCGGCCATAGCCGCGGGGCGCGTGCGGACCCTCGCAAGCGACTTGAGGACGGCGCCGCGAACCACGTGCATCGGCGCGCAGGCAGGCGCTGGGGCGGGCGCTCGGGCCCGGGTAGGAGCGAAGGCTCGCAAAGTAGTTGTGATAGGCACATCGACAGGAGGCCCAAGGGCCCTAACGCAGGTGGTCCCGTGGCTGCCGCCCAACTTGCCGGCGGGCGTGCTGATCGTTCAGCACATGCCGGCCGGATTCACCAGATCGCTGGCTGAGCGCTTGAACGACACATCCAAGATCCGGGTGGCCGAGGCTCAGGGCGGCGAGGTCATCTCCGAAGGCGAGGCCCTGATCGCTGCAGGCGGGCGGCACATGGTGGTCGGGTCCGATGGGACGCTGACGCTGGATGATAGCCCTCCTCTGCACGGAGTGAAGCCTGCGGTAGACATAACTATGAACTCCGCTGTCGATCTGTTTGGGCGCAAGATGGTCGGCGTGATCATGACCGGAATGGGCTCGGACGGGGCGGACGCTATGGTGCGAGTGAAGCGCGCCGGGGGGAAGACCATAGCCGAGCACGAATCGACCTGCGTGGTATATGGCATGCCCAAGTCGGTGGTGGACAAGGGCGCTGCGGACAGAGTAGTGCCTCTTCCCAGAATCGCCGACGAGATTGTGAATGCTGTTCTTGCACTCTAGGTACTATAAGCATCATTGAACCGCGAGGTATTGCTGATGGACTATGCTGACGCCGCAGATTACGAGGTTTTTCGACGAAAAGTGATGATGCTGACCGGGATAGATCTCGGCCTCTACAAGTCGCAACAGATGCAGAGACGTATCCGAAGCCTGCTCGACAAGGTGGGCGCTGCGACCTTCGCAGCTTACGGCAACATCCTCCAGAGGGACTCTGAGGAGCTGAAGAGATTTCGCGACCACATAATGATAAATGTGTCTGAGTTCTTCAGGAACCCCGAGAAGTTCAAAGAACTAGAGAAGAAGATACTGCCCGAGTTGCTTCGGAATAGCCCCAACCTGAACATATGGAGCGCAGGCGCGTCCAACGGAGCGGAGATCTACTCCATCGCCATGGTTCTGGACGACATAGCCCCCAGAGGCTATCATAAGCTACTGGCTACCGATATCGACTCTGGGGCCATGGCTCAGGCTCTGGCGGGAGTGTATGGAGCTCTGGACGTGAGGAACGTGTCGAAGGATAGGCTTGCGAAGCACTTCGTCAAGGAAGGAAGCAGCTACGTAATCTCTCCCAAGATAAAGTCGAAAGTGCAGTTCAAGATGCATAACCTGCTCGCCGACAGGTTTGAGCGAAACTTCGACTTGATCCTCTGCCGCAACGTTGTGATCTACTTTACCGACGATGCCAAACAGGTGCTGTACGGCAAGTTTCGGGAGAGCCTGAAGGACGATGGCATTCTCTTCATTGGAGGCACCGAGACTATTCTGAACAGTCGGGAACTCGGGTTCGCAAGCACATCGCCGTTCTTTTACAGGCGCGCGCCTCTTGGGAAGGAAGCTGCTGCTCTATGATAAGGGTCGTATCGGCGCAGATAAGGCCGGGGATGACACTCGCTGAACACATATACAACGAAGCCGGAGTGGTTCAACTGCACGCAGGCACGGTGCTGAACGAAAGCGCCGCTGCCAGGCTGACGGAGGCGGGATGCGGCGCCATAGCGGTGGAGGATTCGCGCGCAGAGGACGTTGCGGTGGTGCACTCGATTCCGCGCGAGGTGATGACGCGTGGGCGTGGGCTGCTGCGTGAGTTTCGCGAGCATGTGCGCGTTGCCGGCGAGGCTGAGGGCGTCCGCGTGCCCTTCGACGACCTCCTGGCCCTGGTGCGCGCCATCGAGGAGAGCCTGGAGGCGGCCGGGCAGAACACGATCGAGGTTTCGCCGTTGACGATGGCCGACGAATTTGACTACATAGTCCCGGTGAACGCGGCCACGGTGTCGATGTTCGTGGCTGGCAAGGCAGGGCTGGTTCGGCGGACGCACGATGTGGGCCTCGGGGCGCTTCTCTGCAACATAGGCACGGCACTGACTGACGACCCGGCTAAGCATCCAGAGATGTCCCTCAAGGTGCTCCGGCAGGACCAACGGTTCTCCGCCTACAGCAAGGCCATTGTGTACCAACACGAAGAGAGACACGATGGAAGCGGTTATCCCAGGGGGCTTGCTGGAAATGATGTCGAGCCACTGGCGAGAATCGTGGCAGTTGCCGATATGTACTGCAGCCTGATTGCTGAAGGCAACCAAATGGGGCAGAGACTCTCGCCCCAGGAGGCTTTCGACTTTGTGACCAGCGCAGCGGGGTTTGAGTTCGAGCGCACCACAGTGTTGGGCGTGATGCAGTATGTGGCCCCCTATCCGGTGGGCACCATGGTGCGGCTCAACACGGGTGAGCGGGGCGTTGTAACCCGAGTCTACAAGGGTTTAACGACCAGGCCCACGCTACGAGTGCTGTATGACGCGAATGGCGCGGAGGCGGCGCAACCCTACGATGTCGTGTTGGCCGCCCCCGAGAACCAGACGGTTCTGGTTGCACAGGCGTGTGACCTTTGACTTGGGTGGGAGGGGTCGATATGCAGGTTAGGAGCGTTCGATTCGGCGCGCTGAGCGTGGACGACGACAAGATAATCCTGTTCCCCAAGGGCATTCCGGGGTTCGAGGACGCCCGCAGGTTCTTTCTGCTGGACCATGCTGGAAACCCCAGGATCAAATGGCTGCACAGCGCGGACGATGAGGGGCTTGCTTTGGTGGTCGCCGACCCGTTCGACTTGTTCGAGGAGTACCGGCCCGACATACCGGACGAGGCGGCGCGGGATTTGGGAATCGCTGCCCCTGACCGAGCGTTGGTACTCACAGTGCTGACAGTGAGGGCGGGGCAGCGCGAGGGCGAACCTCCGGTGATCACCGCGAATCTGCTAGCGCCTATCATCATGTCACAGGACCACAGAGTGGGTGCCCAGGTGCTGTTGAGGTCGGGGGAGTACAGTGTGCGGCAGCGAGTACCCCTGGGCATGGGCGGGCGCGCAAAGTCAGTGCCCAGCGGCGGAGGTAGCAGCGGGGATGCGCAGGCCAGCGCGGGGTGACGGACGATGCGCGGCGGTCTGGTACGGGCAGATCCGGGCAGTGCGACAAGTATGCATAATACAAGCAACTCAGACCGGCGCGAGCAGAAGCACCGGTCTTTTGATTACGTGTTACACTGAATTGACCGCAGTTGACGGCATGGGATCGCCGGAGTCGAAGGAGTGATGGAAGACATGTTGAGGGTGACCGCTCCGTGCCGATTACACCTTGGCCAGCTGGATTTGAACGGCTCGTTGGGACGGATGTACGGCGGCATCGGGGTCGCGCTCGACGGCCCGAGGATTGTGCTTCGGGCCGAGCGCCGTGACGAGCTGGTCGTAGAGGGATTCGACACCGCGCGCGTGACCGATTTGGCCAGAACCTTCGTGGACAAAGCTCAGATCAGGGCAGGGGCGCGGATCGTTGTGCAGGAGTCAATTACGGCCCACATAGGGCTGGGATCAGGAACTCTGCTTTCGCTCTCTGTGGGTTCGGCGCTTTCTGCTCTGTACAACTTGAAGTTGACCACAGAAGATGTGGCGCGGATGATGTTGCCCGGCGACAAATGCGATGTGTGTGTCGGCATATTCAAGAGCGGAGGGCTCGTGGTGGCCAGCGGCGTTCCGAGGGAATTCGATTGGCCGGGCGCCGAGGGTTACGTGCCTCCGACGATCTTCCAGCGCCCATTCCCCCAAGACTGGCGGTTCATAGTAGTGACCCCTGAGACGGCGACACAGTCTGGCCAGACGCGCCACGGGATATCCATTGACATGACGCCGGCTATTGCCCCCGAGGATGTGGGACTGGTGTGTCGACTCCTGGTAATGCAGCTTCTCCCGGCAGTAATTGAGGGCAACATAGACGAGTTTGGGCAGGCGCTCACAGAGATGCAGTGGACTATAGGCAAGCAGTTCGCGCCGTTTCAGGGCGGACTCTACAGCCATCCGTCTGCTGAAGGGATCGTTCGTCTTCTACTGGGCAACGGGGCGACCGGGGCCGGCCAGAGCTCGTGGGGACCTACGGTGTATGCAGTCGTGGAAGGCGACGATGCCGCGGAACACCTGGAAGCGACTGTCCGCGAGTATCTTGCGGAGGCGAGTGTTCGTGCGCGCGTAAGGTGTCTCAAAGTCAGAAACTCAGGGGCGACAGTCGCGTGGGAGGACGGTGAGCACGCGTGATTCGTCAGCCGATGATCTCGGAATCGTGGGCGAGGTGCCGACAGGCGGGCATGGATCCTCTGAAGAGCCCGAAGACGGTTCGGGTATCGGAGAAGGAGTTCGACTCGCATCTCCAACACGCCATTGATGTCGCGAGGTTAGCCGAGCCGCTCATGGACGAGATGCTGTCCTTCGTGTCTCCCGGGTTCCGGGTCTTTCTCAGCGACTCACACGGATGTATCCTGGCATCGCGCGCGAGCGAACCTCCTGACGACCTCGGCCCGATCAATGTGGGCCCCGGGACCTTGTGGGGCGAAGAACACCAGGGTACCAACGCCATTGGTCTTGCCATACGTGAGGGTGTTCCCTGCACAGTAAACGCGGCGGAGCACTACTTTGCGGCGTATCGTTCCCTGTCGGGAGCGGCCACTCCCATTGTCAGCCCGGAAGGCGAATTCCTGGGCGCCATCGGAATGCTGGGCGCGAGCCAAGCATGTCACCCTCATACATTGGGGATGATCGTGGCGGCGTCTGCCGCCATCGAGAACCAGATGAAGCTGGAACGCGCCGCCAACCAGCTTTACTCGGTCATTCAGTCGATTTCGGACGGCCTGATCGCTGTTGACAACGATGGATTCATAACTCATATGAACTCCGTGGCCGGCAGGATTTTCGGACTCAAGACGTCGAGCTGTGTGGGCAGGTCTGTCGAAGAGGTGTTCAAAGGCTCGTTTCCCCTTCTGCAGATGTTCAAGACGGGCCGGGAAGGCTTCAATGATCGTGAGCTTGCAATCACATTCAACGGGCGCAGAGTGCACATCACCGTGTCGAGCAGGCCTGTTTGCTCCGAGCAGAGGAAGGTGTTCGGTGTAGTGCTGACGTGCAGGGAGATGAGGTCCGTGCAGCGGTTGGTCACCCGCATGGTAGGAGCACAGGCGCGGTTCACCCTCTCGGACTTAGTTGGCGAGGATCCCAAGTTCCTGGCGGCCATCGGCATGGCCCGCCGCGTTGCACGCTCCGACTCGACGGTGTTGATCGTCGGCGAGAGCGGCACCGGTAAGGAGCTGTTTGCCCAGTCGATTCACAACGCAAGTCCGCAGAGGGAGGGGCCTTTTGTGGCGGTGAATGCTGCGGCGCTTCCGCGAGACCTGGTCGAGAGCGAGCTGTTTGGGTATGAGGAGGGCGCGTTTACCGGCGCGAGGAGAGGAGGGCGTCCGGGCAAGTTCGAGCTGGCGAGCGGCGGCACTCTCTTCCTGGATGAGATCGGCGACATACCTCTCGAGGTGCAGATCAGTCTGCTCCGGGTACTGCAGGAGAAGCAGGTGGTGCGCATCGGCGGGCACGCGCCGATTCCCGTCCAGATCAGGGTCATAGCCGCCACCCACAAAGACCTTGCGCGCCTTGTGGAGGAGGGGCGTTTTCGCCTGGACCTCTACTATCGAATCAGCGTGATCAACCTGACAGTTCCGCCGCTGCGTGAGCGCAACCAGGATGTGCTGCTTCTGGCCGACTGCTTTCTCAAGCGTTTCGCCAAGATGAGAGGCCAGGGCGAGATCGCGTTGTCGGAAGAGGCGCGGGAAGCCTTGATGCGGTACTCCTGGCCTGGCAATGTGAGAGAACTCCAGAACGTGATTGAGCAGGCCGTGCATCTCCTGGAGGGAAATGAGGTCTGCCCAGAACACCTCCCAGAGCGTATTCGCGATTCTCGGCCGGATC
Organism: Firmicutes bacterium UBA5389; assembly: GCA_002409965.1. Classification (GTDB taxonomy): domain Bacteria; phylum Bacillota; class DTU025; order DTU025; family DTU025; genus UBA5389. The sequence continues at coordinate 43,201 of DHON01000095.1, read as the reverse complement.
CGGCGATGACCGCACTGGACGCTCCGGAAATGCCTACTCTCGTCCAGGCGGAGAAGGCTGTGGTGCTACAGGCCATGAGATCATGTCGCGGCAATATCAGCAGTGCAGCCAGATGCCTTGGCATCGGCCGAACCACTCTCTACCGAAAACTCGAATCACACGGGATCGACCCGGATTCCATGAGGAGAACTGCCACATAACGATACATGTACCAAATTGGGGCAGTAACACGTCTCCATCCATCATCCACATAACCCCACAACCCGTAGCTGCTGCGGATTGTGGGTTCCAGTCGTGCGCGCCAGCGCGATCTGTCTGCAATCCCTGTCGATGTGTTTCATTATGGGGCAATAGGCCTCCTGATGGAATCCGATCGTTCTGGACCACACCCATGTCGACCTGGCAAAACGCCTTGCGTGCCGGGTGTTGGCATCGATATTGCAAGGTTCTTCGTACTGAACTATCGATGTGAGCACAGCTGAGCGCAGTGGCTCGGGGAGGCAGGGCAACATGAGGCTGTTGATGGTTGGATACAGCACCCGAGGGTTTGGAGAATGCTTCGGGCTCAGCGATCTGGCCAGGAAAGCGGAGTGGAGCCTGGTAACCTTGGACTACTTCGGCGACTCAGACGGACAGCTGTGGGGTGAAAGCCTGTCGCTGGGGCGCGACTTCGGCCATCTGGGATACAGCCCTGAGGGGTTGGCCGAGGCAGCTGCGGCCATCGATTATGATGCCGTTGCCTACGTGTCGGGAGTGGACAACCGCCCCGACATAATCGACCGGATATCCCGCGGGAAGATGCTGCTGGGCAACACAAGCCAGGCGGCTGCAGGGGCCAGGGACTTCGAGCGCCTGTACGCTCTGCTAAGCGCCGATGGGGTGTTGTGCCCTGAAACCCACTATGGCTGGGAAGGCCCTCCCCCGCCTGGCCAGTGGCTCTACAAACCCATGTCGAGCGGGGGCGGAGGCGGCATAGTGTGGGCATCGGCCGATTGCGCGGCGCCGATGGGATACATGATGCAGGCGTATGCCGATGGGCGTCCTGCATCAGTCTCCTTCGTAGCCGATGGGTCCGAAGCCGCCATTATCGGGCTGAGCGAACAGCTATGCGGCCTGGGGGAGTTCGGAGCCAGAGGCTTTCTGTATTGCGGCAACATTGTGCCTCTTTCGACGTGCGGGTCGCAGGGAGGCAGCTCGGCATCGGGTTCGCTGCGCCAGAAGGTGGCTCGCATGGTTCGTGTCGTCGTGCAAGAGTGCGGGCTTCGCGGGCTCAACGGCATCGACTTTCTTGTGACGGCCGCAGGCGACCCCATGTTTTTGGAGGTCAATCCGCGTTACTGTGCCTCGATGGAGCTGTACCGGCAGGCTCGTGGGCTGGATCTGTTTGGACTGCATCTGGAGGCATGCAACGGCAGGCTTCCCCCCGAGTCGCTGTTTGCAGCGGATGAGGCCGGCCATGGAGGCCATTACTTCGGAAAGGCGATAGTCTATGCGCCGTGCGACCTAACGGTGGCCAACGCCAGCGCCTGGTATGGGTTGGGCATACGCGATGTGCCTCACGCCGGTGAAGCCATACCGGCGGGCGCGCCGGTATGCACCGTATTAGCTTGCGGAAGATCGCGCGATGAATGCCTGATGGCTCTGCAGGAGAAGCAGGCATGGGTGATCGACCAATTTCTGGGATCCCATGGCAAGGGAGGTGACTTCGGGCGCCCAGACGTTCGCAACAGGACTGAGGCTCGTCAGCAAAATACTTCAGCGAGGTGATCACGTGATTCTCAATCGAGTGCCAATCAAAGATACTTATGCAGAGGCTTTCGACTTCCTGGCTTCGCGGGTGATTATCACTGCAGACACTCTGGAATGGGCGATGGAGGCAGCCAGGGCTGCCGTTGGTTTTGGGGCATCTATAATCGGATGCGGAGCCGAATGCGGCATCGAGGGCGAAGTGAAAGACACTCCCGATGGAAGGCCCGGCGTGTCGATACTGGTGTTCGCGCGCACGCCTGAAGACCTCGATGGTCAGTTGCAGGGCAGGGTGGGCATGTGTGTTCTGACTTGTCCTACTACAGCCGCTTTCAGTGGACTTGCGAGCGACAAGACGGTGGCAACAGGGGGCTTTCTTCGCCATTTCGGCGATTCCTATGAGTATGTGGAAGAGAAGGACGGGCGCAGACTGTGGCACGTTCCCATGATGGACGGCGAGTTCATCATGGAGGAGACGTTCGGCTACGTGAGCGGAATCGGCGGAGGCAATTTCATAATCATGGGGCGCGATAGGGCATCGGCTCTGGCGGCGGCCACCGCGGCTGCTGCCGAGATGCGCAAGGTCCCAGGCGTCATCCTGCCGTTCCCCGGCGGGGTCGTGCGGTCTGGTAGCCGAATAGGCGGAGCCAACTACGACTTCCTGCCGGCCGCCACAAACGCGCTTTTCTGCCCCACCCTCCGCCCCAAGGTCGGCGACTCCCTGGTTCCCGAGGGAGCGATGTGCGTCTATGAGATGATCGTGGACGGACTCGACATGAATTCGGTGAGAGAAGCGATGAAGGTTGGGCTGAAAGCGGCATGCCGCGATGGAGTCGTTCAGATTACAGCCGGCAACTACGGCGACAAGCTGGGAAAACACCACATCGGTCTGTATGAAGTCCTCAAGTAGAGGCGCTGATCGCCGCGGTGGGCACTCCAGATCGCAAGCGCCTTTGGCGAACGCGAGTTGGAATGCCTGCCGCCTGGCGATGCTGCCGGCGGTGCCGTGGGCGATGCTGCCGGCGGGACTTGGGATGGAGGTGCGGTGCGAGTGGCGCAGGTAGAAGCCGTGCTCATAACGGGCAGGACTGTGAAACAAGGCGTTGGACTGGCTCAGGGCAAACGTTCCGACCTGTACCGGCAGGAGACGGGCTGCGTGGAGCTGAGCGCCGCCGCCATGGCTGAGTTGGGCGCGGCGCCGGGCGATGTGGTCACCGTGAGCACGGAGTACGGAACAGCCGCGTTCGCCTGCCGTCCTGCCGATCTTCCCAACTCTATCGTGTTCATCCCGTACGGTCCCCCGGCCAACGAGCTCACCGGGCATGTGGCCGGGAGAAGCGGAATGCCCGCGTTCAAGGGCATCGGCTGCACGGTGCGGAGGGATGACAGTGGCTGCGTATGAGGGCGTGGTGTGTTCGTTCTGCGGATCACTCTGCGACGACATCACGGTACAGGTGGAGAACAACGCGATAGTGTCGATGACCGGCGGGTGCGCCATAGGGCGGAACCGCTTCATGAGCCCGCCCGAGGCGAACGTTCCCCTGGTGCGAGGCTGCGAAACCAGCCTTCAGGAGGCGGTGGACGCGGCGGCGCGCATTCTATCGTCGGCGCGGTACCCGCTGGTCTATGGACTGTCGAGTACCACCACCGAGGCTCAGGCCGCCGCCGTTCGGCTTGCCGAAACCCTAGGCGCGAGCATCGATTCGACATCATCGGTTTGCCACGGGCCGGGCACTGTTGCAAGGCAGATGCTGGGCATTCCCACTTGCACCTTGGGCGAAGTCAGAAACCGCGCTGACGTTGTGCTTTTCTGGGGGTGCAACCCCGTAGAGGCCCATCCCCGCCATTTCAGCCGCTACTCAGTGCAGGCCCGCGGTTGGAAAACCCCCGACGGCAGGCGCAATCGCACCGTCATAGCGGTGGACGTTCGCAAGACCCTGACGGCCAAGACAGCCGATATCTTCCTTCAGGTCGAACCCAACTCCGATTTCGAAGTACTGACGGCTCTGCGCGCCCTCACAAACGGCGCTAGCTTGGAGGGGGACACGTTCGGCGGCGTGCCCCGCAGCCAGTTGGCCCAGGCAGCCGAGGCGTTGCGGGGGGCGAAATACGGGGTGATACTCTTCGGAATGGGTCTCACAATGAGCAGTGGATGCCAGCACAATGTGTATCAGGCGCTGATGCTGGCTCGAGATCTTAACGATTACACTGCCTTCGCCGTGATCCCCATGCGTGGCCACGGCAATGTCGCCGGCGCAGAGGCTGTGATGACGTGGCTCACAGGTTACCCATTCGCCGTCAACTTCAGCAGGGGCTATCCGCGCTACAGCCCGGGCGAGTTCAGCGCAGTAGACCTGCTTGCCCGGGGCGAGGCAGACGCGGCGCTGGTGGTGGCGTCCGATCCTGCAGCCACATTCCCGGCTGTGGCGGCCGCACGACTCAGACAGATCCCGATGGTAGTGGTGGATCCGCAATTCTCGACCACAGCGCAAGTGGCCCAGGTCTACATCCCATCGGCCACGGCGGGCATTGCGGCGGGCGGCACCGCCTACAGAATGGACGGCGTGCCGCTTCCCCTCCGGAGGCTGGTGGATTCAGAGTATCCCAGCGACCAGAGGATACTGAACCTCATCGAACAGGGGGTGAGAGAGTGCTTCACATCGTAGGCGGAAATGTGTACGACCCGGCAAACGGCGTGAACGGCGAAGTCCGCGACATATACGTCTCCGGCGGCAAGATCTGCGATGGGGAGTGCGCGCTCGGCGTGGGTGCCGGCGTGGGCGCGGGCACCGGCCAACGGGCGGAGGCGATAGACGCCCGAGGCATGGTGGTCATGGCGGGGGGTGTCGATCTTCACTCGCATATCGCAGGCCCGAAGATCAATGTAGGTCGAACGCTTTGCCCGGGCGACCATCGCATGGATCCCGTGCCGCGCTCCGGATCCATGCGGGGAGGCGTGGGGCATATCGTCCCATCCACCTTCGTCATCGGGCGTCGTTATGCCGAGATGGGCTACACCACGGTTATGGAGGCCGCCGGACCTCCCATGGAGGCCAGGCACGTTCACGAGGAACTAGACGACATCCCCATGCTAGATACGGGTATGCTGCTCCTTATGGGCAACAACCACTTCGTGCTCAGCTTGATCGACGCGGGCGACAGGGAAAGACTTGCAGACTATGTCGTGTTCCTGCTGGGATCGACGGGAGGCTATGGCATCAAGGCGGTGAACCCGGGCGGGGGAGTGAACTGGAGACGGCGTGGCAATGTGGGCGGGCTGGACGATGAAATCGACGGCCACCAGATCACTCCCAGGCACATAATCGACGCCCTGATCGATGTGAACGAGGAACTGCGTCTGCCACATCCGCTCCATCTTCACTGCAATAACCTGGGCCAGCCCACCAGCGCCCAAACAACTCTGGAAACCATGCGACTCGCCGATGGGCGTCCGCTTCACATAACGCACCTCCAGTTCAACGCGTATGGGCCCAAGAAAGGCGCCCCGTTTGCCTCGGGCGCTCAGGCGCTGGCCGACTACGTGAACACCCACCCCAACATCTCAGTCGATGTGGGGCAGGTAGTGTTTGGGCCGGCCGTGACCATGACGGGGGACGCGCCCTTTCAGCACAGCATGCTCAAGCTAACTCGGGATCGCTGGACCAACAAGGAGATCGAGATGGAGACGCAGTCCGGGGTGGTGCCTATTGCCTACAGCAAGAACACCTACGCAGGCGCTACACAGTGGCTCATCGGACTCGAGCTTTTCCTGCTCTTGGAGGACCCGTGGCGGGCATACCTAACCACCGACAGCCCCAACGGCGGCCCTTTTACGGCGTATCCGTGGGTGATCAGGCTGCTCATGGACCGTTCCTACCGCGAGGAAGTGGCCAAGACTGTGAACAAGAAGGCGCTGGAAGCAAGCTGCCTTCTCGAACTGACGCGGGAGTACACTCTCCGGGAGATAGCCATCATCACCCGCGCGGGCCCGGCCGCCCGTCTCGGGCTGCGCAACAAGGGCCACCTCGGCGCGGGGGCCGATGCCGACATAGCAGTCTACGATCCGTGCAGCGATCGCGAGGCCATGTTCTCGCGGCCCCGCTACGTCATAAAAGGCGGCCAAGTGGTCGTCAGGGACGGCCAGGCGATTCAGGAATGCTTCGGACGGAGGCTTCTGCCGGATCTGCCGGCCCGCGACGATGTAGCATCGTGGCTGGCGCCGCAATTCGCCCAGCTTTACACCATATCCTTCGATAACTACAGGATAGACCGAGAACGGTTCGAGCCATGCGAGGTGGTACCATGCAGATAAACGGGGTACGGATAGACGATGCAGCCTCCGAAGCCTACGACCTTGTGGGAACCAGGGTGATAATCACCGCCGACAGCCCTGAGCTAGCCTGCGCTGCGGCGATGAACTTCACCGGGTACGCCACGGCGGTTGCGGCGTGCGAGTGCGAAGCAGGCATCGAGGGACCGGCGCTCAATACGACCACGCCCGATGGACGCCCGGGGGTCGCAGTCCTGTTCTTCGCCTCGACGCAGGAGAACCTTGAGGCCCAGCTTGTGGCCAGGATTCAGCAGTCCGTGATGAGCTGCCCCACTAGCGCGTGCTACAGCGGGCTCGCGTCCGAGACCCAGATCGCTGTGGGGACCGGCCTCAGGCTATTCGGCGATGGTTGGCAGAGCGATATCGTACTGGAGGGCAAACGCTACTGGCGGATTCCTGTAATGGACGGCGAATTCGTGGTTGAAGCCGCCTTTGGCTGTGCCGCTGGGGTGGGCGGTGCCAACTTCGTCATTTTCGGCGAAGCTCTCGACGCGGTGCTTGCCGCCGGCCATGACGCCGTTGAAGCCGTTGCAGGAGTGCCTGGAGTGATTCTGCCTTACCCTTCGGGGATGCTCAGAAGTGGTTTCCGGCTTGGATCCAGGTACAAGTCGGCGCCTGTGTCGACCTACGCGCCGCTCTGTCCCACGCTGCGCGGTCGCTCGGAATCGTCTCTTCCTGATGGGGTGCACGCGGCGGTGCAGGTTGTCGTGAGCGGCTTGGGAATCGACTGTGTGGGCGATGCCCTTCGCGCCGGAATTCGAGCTGCGTGCCGCCGCCGAGATGGCGTTGCGGGCATCACCGCGGCCAGTCACGGGGGGAAGGTTGGGCCGCACAAAGTGGAGCTGCACGAGGTGCTGCAACTGCCGGGCGATTCGGACACATTGAGCGAAGAGGAGTTCTGACAATGGAATCGCTGCATCTCACATTGAAGCAAGAGCCAATTGCGCCGCTTGAGGCGGAATGCATCTCGCCTACGGGTTTTCTGGGCAAGTCGGCGGATCAGATCAGACGGCTTCCCCTTCTGCACGGAAAGGACCGTGTGGAGCTGGGAGAGTTCTTCGACGTGAAGGGCGATTCGCAGGCTGGGCGCGTTGTGGTCGAAGGAGATCTTGCGAGAGTGAAGTATCTGGGGTGCGCCATGGACCGGGGGACCCTCTGCGTAAAGGGACCGGCCGGAATGCATCTCGGAGAGAGAATGGCAGGCGGCACCATCGAGGTGGAGGGCGATGTGGACGATTGGGCCGGCGCCCAGATGACCGGGGGAATGATCCGCATTCGCGGAGATGCGGGGAATCTGGCGGGCGCCACTCTGCCCGGAGAGAAGCAGGGCGCAAGCGGCGGATGCATCGTGATCCATGGTGATGCAGGCAACGAAGTGGGCGCATCGATGTCGGGCGGGCTTGTGGTGGTTGCGGGCGATTGCAGCGACTTCGCCGGAGTTGGGATGCGCGGAGGCATTCTGGCGATACTGGGCAGCGCAGGCCGGCGCGCCGGCGCCGGGATGGCGGACGGCGTCATGGTCTGCATCGGAGATCTGCAGTTACTGCCGACATTCGTGTACAGCTGTACCTATCGTCCTGTCTTCCTCAGGGTTCTCGGCGAACACCTGAGGCGCGTGGGCGTGACGGGTATGGGCGTGGGGGGGTCGACTCCACCCGGGCGCGTAGACGAGCTTTACAGGCGATACGTGGGAGACGCCAATGATCGCGGCAAGGGAGAGATCTTGCTTTGCCAAAGCGAGAACACTGCCTGAATGAGAGCGCCCGGGCGATTGTAGGCAGAATCCTGGCTTCCCGCGGATACCTGGGCGTACATGCTATGTCGCCTCCTGGATGCGCCAATCTGGTGGACATGGGGGCGTGGTGCCCGGGGAGCGCTGAGGCCGGGCTTTTGCTGGCGGAGGCATGCCTTGGGGGCCTTGGCCGGGCCGAGCTCGCCTGGGTTTCTCTGGATGGCGTGCGGCTTCCCGGGGTGAGGGTAGAGGTGCAGATGCCCGCCCTTGCCTGCTTGGGCTCGCAGTATGCAGGCTGGACAATTCCGGTCGAGGGCGGCGTTGTCATGGGCTCGGGGCCAGCCCAACTCCTTGCCGCAGACGCAGGCGCAGGCGCAGGCGGTCCGGCTCGCCTGCTCGACCATGCAGAGGAAGCCGATGTGGGGGTTTTGGTGCTGGAAGGACGGCAGTCTCCGTCTCAGGAGACCATCAGCCGGATCGCTTCGGCGTGCAACCTTCCGCCAAGCAGCCTCTGGCTTCTCCTGGCACCCACCGCGAGCAGGGCAGGGTTGGTTCAGATTGCTGCGCGAGTGGTTGAGGTGGCGCTCCACAAGCTCCTGCACCTCGGATACGATGTGAGCCAGGTGGAGTCGGCATCGGGGGTGTGCGCACTGGTCCCTCTGGTTCGCGGCGATATTGGCAATGGCGTTCGGGATGATGTTTGTGATGGTACCCGTGATGACAGGCTCGCGATGGGCCTGGCCAACGATGCGATTGCCGCCGCTGGGCAGTGTCAGCTGACGCTTCGCGACCGGGATCGGGAGATCGACTCAGTCCTTGGGCGTGTTCCCTGGAGCTCATCGCCGTCCTTCGGGACGCCCTTTCTTCATCTGCTCGATTCGTGCGGCAGATTCGGAGACATCGACCCGCTGATGTTCAGTCCAGCCCAAATAGTCGTTACAAACGTTGCGACAGGCGGTGTGCTGCAGGCCGGAGAGCCATCACTCGCCATGCTGCAAATGTGTTTCAAGAAGTGCTTTGAGACGATGGGAGTGCATTCATCGTGAGAGTATGCGTTCTGGCCACCGAGGACAGCTGGTACTATCAGGAACTGGCTTCTGCATTCGCCGCGCGCGGCGCTGATGTGGCCCGCCGCGAGATCACCGAGGTGGTGGCCGCTTGCGGAATGGGAACGGTCGACGCCCCAAGGAGGCCGATTGGACTGGGACCGGCGACCAACGTCCGCCTGAGGCCGATTGGTCCGACGACTCCGATCCAGCGCGGGCTGGACGATTTCGACGTTGTTGTAGTCAGATCCATTCCCGCAGGTTCGCTGGAACAGATTATCTTCAGGATGAACGTTCTCCGCATGGTTGAACTCGGCGGCGTCTGGGTGTTCAATCCCGCGAGAGTCATCGAAACCACGGTGGACAAATACTACACCTCGGCCCTGCTGGCGGCTGCGGGCCTGCCTACGCCGCCCACGATTGTGGTTGAGGATCGACAGGCCGCAACGGACGCCTTTGAAGAGTTGGGCGGGGATGTGGTGGTCAAACCGCTCTTCGGCTCGCTGGGACGAGGCATGGTGAGGGTAGAGAGTGCCGACATAGCTTACCGGGTCTTCCAAGCGCTGGAGATGGGCAATTACGTGTTCTACCTGCAGAGATTCATCCCGCATGCCAATCGGGACATTCGCGCGTTCGTCCTGGGCGACCGGGTTTTGGCCGCCATGGAACGCATTGGGGAATCATGGAAGACCAACGTAGCGCAGGGCGCAACGGCGCGATGGATCGAGCTGAGCCCTGAGGCGGAGGATCTTGCGATTCGCGCGGCAAGGGTCATCGGCGCGCCCTACGCAGGCGTCGACCTGATGCTTTCGGAAGACGGCGAGCTGTTTGTCATAGAGGTGAACGGGATCCCGGGCTGGCAAGGCCTTCAGCAGGTGTGCCCGTTCAGCATCGCGGAGGAAGTGGTCTCCTTCATAATGGCTCAAGGGGGGAAATCAGGCGAATGACCCCGGAGGATGTAGCCCGAGCGGTTGAACTCGCCTGCATCGTTGAGGTGATGGCGCCCAAGCCGGGAAATGTGAACCGCGATCACGATTTTGCCGACACCGTGTGCGAAGACTTCCTTGTGAGCGCTTGGGCGGTTGCGCCTGTGTTTGCCCGCGCCCGTGAGCTTTCCGTGGGTGAGTTGATCCTGGGCGCCAGGCGCGCGACGAGCAGGTTCGTGACTGCCAATACCAACCTGGGAATCATTCTCCTGCTCGCCCCCTTGGCCAAGGCTGCGGTGCGGCGGGAGCCCGGGGACTTGCGGGAGCGGCTGCGGCGGGTGCTTGACGGCCTCACCATTCGCGACTCCTCGCTGGCCTATACGGCCATACGCGAAACGCATCCAGGAGGGTTGGGCCGCATCGCCGAGCACGACGTTTCGGGCGAGCCCACAATCACACTGCTCGAAGCAATGGACGTTGCCAAATCCCGCGACAGTGTGGCCTCAGAATATTGCAGCTGCTACGAGCTCACGTTCGAGCTCGCGTACCCTGCTCTGCTGGAATGCGTGGCAAACTGCGAGTCGTGGCAGATCGCCGTTGTTCAGGCTTTTCTGGCTGTGCTTGCGCAAGTGCCCGATACCTTGATCGCCAGGAAGGTTGGGCAGGAGACGGCGCAGGAGGCTTCGCGACTTGCGGTGCGGGCCATCCGCTCGGGGCCGCCCGGGTCGTTGGGGTGGAGCGGGGCCTTGGAGACACTCGATTCCTACCTGCGAGCCGATGCCAACCGGCGCAATCCCGGAACAACTGCAGACCTGATCGCAGCGGCCCTTTTCGTCTTGTTCGTGGAGCATGGGTGCGAGTTGCTTCTGAAGAAAGGCGGGGATCGAGAATGCGTCTCATTGCGCCCGAGGTAGCGGGGCGTACGGAAACTGGGCGCGCGGACGCGGCTGGGCGTAAGCAGGCAACCCGGCGTGTGGAGATAGCCAAGTACGTGCGAGGAGAATGGGCTGACGACGAAGACGTGGTGGTTCGGGAGGTCTCGGCGACGATCCGTCTCAACGGCCGCACGGCGGCCGCGATGCCCGCTACGCCTGAGTTCCTGGACGAGCTGGCTGCGGGGCATCTGTATTGTGAGGGCATGATACGCGGTCCGATGGACATCGACCGGATCGACCTGGACTTGAAGGCACATGGCGCGGTCTGCATTGACGTCAGGTCATCGTCCGTGCTGCAATCATTGCCGCGACCCGGAGCGAAGCCGGAACCGGGACTCGAACCCGGGTCCGCGCTGAAGCCCGAGACGCGTGGATTCGCGGTCAGCCCGGAGCGCGTGGACGAGCTAATGGCGGTGATACGCGAGCGCTCAGGCCTGTTTCGGCGCACCGGCGGCGCCCATTCGGCGGCGCTCGCGGGCGAGTCTGGGTTGATCGTGTTCAGGGAGGACATAGGCAGGCACAACGCCATCGACAAGGTGATAGGCTACTGCCTCCTGCACGCCTCGAACGCGGAGCGGACGATGCTGGCCACAAGTGGGAGGGTGTTTGGCAAGACGGTCGCCAAGGCAGCTCGGCTCGGCGTTCGCCTGCTCATATCCCCATCCGCCCCCACCGATCAGGCTATCGACATGGCGACCTACTTTGGCCTCACCCTGGTGGGTTTCGCCCGCGATGGGCGTTTCAACGTATATTCCGGTCGCAAGCTATAGCTGTTTGAGATAGGACTGCGCCTCCTTGAAGCAGGGGTTGTCCGCCGAACTCAGCAGCTCGAACCCAGCGGTCTGGGCGGTAGTGACGACCACCCCGGCCTGGCACATCCGGCGCATCGCGAAATCCCAGTCGGCAGGCTTCACCGATGAGCACAGATCCGCCAGCACAAACACGTCATATCCAAGAGATAGGGCATCGAGCGCGCTCTGCAGCACACACACGTGAGCTTCCACGCCGAACAGCACAAGCTGCTTACCGCGACCTGCGGCGGCGGTCTTCACCGCCTTTTCCGTTTCGGCCGTGCGAAAGAGGCTGAAGGTCATCTTGCCGATGGGTTCTACCTCGCCCATGGCCTCCGCGAGCTGCGGCACGGTGGGCCCCAACCGCGATGGATTCTGCTCCACCCTGACCACCGGCACGCCCAGAATACGCGCCGCCTGCACGAACTTCGCGGCTCGGGGCACCAAGGTATCTGAATCAGACACAATCGAGAGTATCTTCTGCTGGCAATCGACGGATACCACAGTCGAAGCCTCTGCACGCAGCGTGAGCATACTGTTCACCATCATCGTCCGCCTCCTTCAGGCTCATGTCCTTCAGGCCTATTATACACGTTCAGGCGTGTGTATCATCCGGCGGCCCCCCTCGACCAGGGATCCGTCAAAGTCTTCTTTCCAGTATTGGGCGGACGGGCAGCAGGGGACGCTACGCGGCTAATCTCGAGAGGCATGACGACTAGAGACGGGCGAACCTCCAAGGTCCCGGCAAGATTCTTCCCCCGACAGCGGGCAACACGCGAACAACTATCTGCATCGTTTCGAGGCGGATTTTCGCCTATCCGCAAGGTTTTGAGGCGATGGTTGATGCATAACCGCACGTATAGACTCATCGAGCGAACGGAGCGGAGTGGACATGGCGGGAAACCCCATTTTACCTAGCATGACACGTCAAAACATGGAACGTATGCCCATATGATTGGCCTTGGGATCCAGTCCACTCCGCCGCAGGCCTTCGATTTTCCGGCCGTCCGGGTTTATGCGGTCATACACCCGCTAATGCATCAGCCATTGCCGCGATTCGCGGCACATAGAGACAAAAGCGCTGCGAAAACTGACGAGTCCTAAAGGCCAGCTAAAGCCGCCGTTAACAGCAACTCGCCAGCTTACAGCCGTATACATCCGTTGCGGACAGTCGCGTATGGAGTCTGCGAAGACGGGCTACTGCACTCTGCGTATCTTGGGCTGGCCCCGAAAGCGGGCGCGGGTGGTGCAGGCGCCGTATCCTCCGGTGGTGGGGGCCGTGATACTGGCCCTGCTGCGGGCGGGCGTGGCCTGCGACAAAGCAGTCCCGGACAATCTCGCCGCATCATGGAAGGTGGTTGAAAGCCGGCATGAACGAAACAGACGGCGAGAACGCGAGTCGATGCCCCAATAGATACCTTGCCGCGGCCGAAGGCGTGCTGGCGCGGTTGGCGGATACGGAATCCCCGACGAACTGCGACCGCCCATCGACGTGATGGTCGGACAGATGCTCGGCCTGTTCAAGTCGCTGGACCTAGGGCTGAAACCGGACGAGCCCTCGGCTCCGATCTCGTCTGGAAGGATCACGTTGCTAGCTGGGGTCGGATTGCCCTCCCACATCTGCATTCCGCGGCTGTGGCCCTCGTTCAGTAGATGACCAACGCGAAAAGGCAGGCAACGGAGTCGGCATAACCGTGAGGGGGTCCTGGCGTAGCGGCAAGGGCCTTGATATTCATTATAAACAATATATAATGGAAGTGCGACACACGCTCCATGTGGATGTCTGGCCGCGTGACTGGCAGGCGCTTAAGGAGTCGGGGGAGGTAGGCTGGGGTGTTCGACTATTTCGAATTGGTCCGCGAGCTTCTGGACGAAGTTCAACGATCTGAGGAAGGAAGCATGGACCGCGCGGCCGCGATGGTCGCGGACACTATTGAACGAGGACGTGTTCTCCACTACTTCGCTGCCGGCCACTCGCACATGCTGGGCGAGGAGATGTTCTACAGGGCCGGCGGGCTCGCTCCGGTCAACGCGATAATAGAACCCTCGCTGATGGTCTCTTACGGCGCAGCGAAGAGCTCCAAGCTGGAGTGCCTGCACGGTCTGGCCAAGGTGATATTTGAGGAGTCCGGCATCAAGCCGGACGATGTACTTATGATAGCGTCTACATCCGGGGTGAACGCGGTGCCGGTGGAGATGGCCGCCGAAGCCATCGGCGCAGGCGTCCGCGTCATTGGGATCACCTCGATTGGCGCTTCCAATGCAACTCTTCTTCGCAACGGCTCGGGCAAGCGCCTATTTGAGCTGGCCGATGTCGTGATCGACACGCACGTTCCGTACGGCGATGCCGCTATGGAGGTCGAAGGCGTGGCGCAGAGAATCGCCCCCGTGTCGACGGTGATCGGAGCAGCTATCGTCAACGCTCTTGTGGTTCGTGTTGTGAGGTTGTTGGTTGAGAGAGGGATTGAGCCGCCCGTCTTTGCCAGCGCGAACATCCCCGGAGGTCAGGAATTCAACGCTTCCCTGCTGAAACGGTACTCCGGCCAGATCAGGGCGTTTTGAACGATAGCAATCGGCCGTGAAGCGCAGTGGAGGTCGGCGCCATTGAACGTGCTTTCGAGCGATGCAGTTGAAGATGGAGCCCGGCGGACTGAAGGCATCCCACGGGCCCAGGCCGGACTGAACGCATGCAGGACCGATGCGCGCGCCCCCCTAGTCGCGGCGATCGATGGCGGCGGGACCAAGACGGTCTGTTTGCTCGGGACTGCGGACGGCGCGGTGATCGGCGTCGGCAGGGGCGGTCCTCTTAACGCGCTGTTTGTGCCGGTTGATGAGGCGATCCGCTCGGTGAGGCAGGCGGCCTTGGGCGCATTGCGCGAGGCGTGCATGGACCAGGCGGACACGGCCGTTCTCTACGCCAGCGCGCCCGGGGCTTCGCGCGACATCCTGAGGGCTGGGATCTCCGGGCTCATCAGTCCAGAGAGGCTTGACGTTGCAGGAGACGAAATGGCCGTTTTGACAGGCGCGCTTGTGGATGATCCCGGAGTGGTAGTGCTTGCGGGCACGGGATCGTTTGCCGTTGGGCGAGGCAGAGGTTCGGGGGATGCCCATGATCGGAATGCCCGCGGAATCGTCGTTACCCGGGGCGGTTGGGGGCCTTTGCTGGGGGATGAGGGAAGCGCCTACGCTATAGGTTTGGCGGCGCTACGCGCTGTGGCGCTAGATTGCGATGGCCGGGGTGAGCGCACGGCCCTGAGCGAGCTGGCTTTGGAGCACTTCAATCTGCCCAATGCGCGGGCTCTTGCGACCACGTCGATAAGCCGCGAGCAGATCGCGTCCTTTGCTGTGCAGGTATCGAAGGCATCGCGGGTTGGCGATGCGGTCGCATCGGCCATACTGACTCAGGCCGGGCGAGACCTGGGCAGGCTGGGCGTGAGTGTATTGCGCGAGCTGGACAGGCGGGGAGAACTGGGCGAATGGGACGGGCAGAGCGGATTGGGCGAGCTGGGCGGGGCCGAAGACGGGCACAGGCGCGGAACTCTCGCGGTCATGACGGGCGGTGTATCCAGGGCGGCCGCGCTGCTGGTTGAAGCATTTCAAAATGAGATTCTGTCTTTTTCACCTGACATTCAGATTGCGCCGCCGCGCTACTCCCCTGCGGGAGGAGCGCTTCTTATGGCGCTTAGGATCGCGGGGCTGAGGGAATCCGGGGAGGTCCCGGCGGGTATGCAGGCATCGGCTCTGGCGCGACCCGAGTTGGGCGAATAGGGTCTGGCGGGTGTGTGAAGGAGTCTGTCAGTCTAGTTGAGGAGGACTGGTGAAGGTGCTAGGAAAGGGCGCAGCGTATCTGGACGAGATAAGGAGTCTTCTGGACAGGATCCAGACCACTCAGGCTGAGAGCATCGCGAGGGCAGCCGACATGATAGTCGAATCGGTCGCCAATGGCGGCGCGGTCCATGTGATGGATACTGGCCATATGCTCATGCACGAGCTGTTCGGCAGGACCGGCGGGCTGATGATGCTCCGCCCTGTCAACATCGCCATGGATGTTCAAAATCCCGGCCCTGCGCGCGCGGGCAAGGTGAAGCCCAAGGTGTATCTGGACCAGATCCCGGGTCTTCCCCAGTTTGTGCTGGACCGAAGCGACATCTTCGCAGGCGATGTGCTGATCATCGGCTCAGTGTCGGGCAAGAACACCCTCCCCGTGGGGTTGGCGCTGCTCGCCCGCGAATATGGGGTCAAGGTGATCGCGCTGACGAGCGTGGCCTATTCGTCGGCGCTCAAAGGCGAGCATCCATCGGGCAAGCGCCTTTTCGAAGTGGCCGATGTGGTGCTTGACAACTGCGGCACGGTGGGCGATGCCGTCCTTGACATCGAAGGCGTCGATGCGAAGGTCGGACCCACCTCGGGAATAGCCGCGGCGGCCATCATGTGGACATTGGAGATGGAGATCATCGAGCGACTGACCCGGCGCGGCATGAAGCCCAGCGTGTGGCTGAGCAATCACATGCCCGGCGCGGGCGAGTTCAACAGGCGTGCCCAGGAGGAGTGCGATAGAAGGGGGTACTAGCGCCGGAGGTACTAGCGCCACGGCGACATGCGGCACTGTCGCGACTCGACTTTTGAATGCGAGTGAGGAGAGACGGCTACATGGCGACTTCTCTTTCGGATTCTACTTCGACCCCGACCTTGACTTCGGTAGGCAGCAGACGGCGGCGGAGGCGGGAAACATTGACAGCGTGGTCTTTCATACTGCCGGCAGTCATAGGCCTTGGGGTATTCGTGTATGGAGCGCTGGTTTACTCGCTGTACATATCCTTCACTAGTTGGGACCTGCTCTCCCCCGCGAAGTGGGTGGGTCTTGCCAACTATGCCAGGCTGTTTCGGGATGAGTCCTTCCATCAGTGCATGTACAACACACTCTACTTCGTCGTAGCGATCGTTCCGGCCGGCCTTGTTCTGGCCATGGCCATGGCGGTGGCCCTGAACCGACCGCTCAAAGGAGTCGCGTTTTTCAGGGCGGCTTACTACATGCCGTCAATCACGTCCGCAGTCGCGATTGGGCTGGTGTGGCTGTGGATCTTCAACCCAGATCAGGGGATCCTCAACACCATACTGCGGGCGCTTGGGGCATCGTACCCGCCCCGCTGGCTTGAAAGCACGCGATGGGCCAAGCTGGGTCTGTCGATCATGCGACTATGGCAGGTGTCGGGCTATTACATGATCATGTACCTGGCCGGGCTTCAGAACATCCCAAATGAGCTGTACGAAGCAGCCGAAACCGATGGCGCGACCCCGTGGCAGAAGACTAGGCACATTACGGTTCCTCTGCTGTCGAACACAACGTTTTTCGCAACTGTGATGCTCCTGATAGAGGTCTTCAACTTGTTCGAGGCAGTCTACGTGATGACTGAGGGAAGGCCGGGCGGGTCCACCAACACCGTGCTGTACTACATCTACACAGAAGCTTTCCAGTCATACCGGATGGGATACGCGTCCGCCATAGCCTGGGTGCTGTTTGTCATCCTCTTCGTGGTGACCTTGGTTCAGTTCATGGTGAGACGCCGAAATGAGCGAGTTGGTTAGCGAGTCGGTGAGGTGGTGATCCTGTGAAAGTCAAAATCCGGCCGGATCAGGTTGTGCTGTATGTAGTGCTGATCTTGTTGGCTGCTATTATGGTATATCCGTTCCTGTGGTCGGTCACGGCGTCGCTCAAGACGAACCGCCAGATATTCAGCGGGAATCCGCTGGAGCTGATCCCTCGTCCGGCGACGTTCGACAACTACAGGAGGGCTTTTGAGCTGATGCCGTTTGGCAGGTTCCTCCTGAACTCCGCTATGTTGGCCATCTTGGTGCCCGCAGCGTCCATCTTGCTGGGCTCGATGGCAGCCTATGCGTTCGCCAGGATGGATTTCCGCGGGCGCGATTTCATCTTCCTGTTGCTTCTGGGCGTCATGATGATGCCCGGGCACGTCACGCTTATCCCGCGGTTCGCGCTCGTGCGCAAGCTCGGATGGATCAACAAGTACACTGCTCTGATCATACCAGCCATATTCGGCGGGCAGCTGGTGTTCAACATATTCCTCATGCGCCAGCACTTCCTGAGCATTCCGAAGGAGCTGGAGGAGGCGGCGTTCATTGATGGTTGCTCCCGCTGGGGTGTGTGGTGGAAGGTGGTCATGCCCAACTCCAGACCCGCCATCGCCACACTGGCCATCATCGGTTTCAAGAGCGAGTGGAACAGCTTCTTGTGGCCCAACATCGTGATCAACGACTACATGAAAATGCCCATACAAGTCGGTCTAGCCTGCCTGCAGAGCAATATGCGCACGGGGTGGGACGTTCTCATGGCCGGGACCACCGTTGCCATTATTCCGCTCATAGTCATATTCCTCTGCTTCCAGCGGTTCTTTATCTCCGGTGTCATGACTTCAGGGATGGGGGGTAGGTAGACGGGCGTGCGATTCGGACTGCCACTACGACTGTGGACATATCGGGACTCTGAGCATATCAAAGACTGCGACTACCACAGAGACCACAGCCAGGCTTTGACGCCTGAACACACCGCAAGGAGGTCTAGTAAAGATGAAGCGCAACTACGGCAGGGTAGCTTTGATCTGTCTGGCAGCGCTGATTATTCTGTCCATCGGTGTTGCCGCGTCGCCCAAGACCGCGCGCACCAAGGTGCAGGTCATCTCGTGGTGGGACTTCACAAACTCTCGTCCTCTCATCGACCTGAAGGCGAAATTCGACGAACTCAACCCCGATTTGGAGCTGGAATACATCCGGATCGGCACCAAATACGCCGATAAGATGCTTGTGATGATCGCCGGCGGCGCGGATCTTCCCGATGTCATGATGATAGCGATGGATAAGGTACCTATTTTCGCTGAGAAGGGCGCCATCATGAAACTCGACAGCTACATTGAGTCCGACTACAAGGCCGAAATGGCGAAGCTTTATCCTGTGGTTGTTGACGCCCTTACGGTGAAGGGCAGCTACTACGCTATGCCGCGCGATATCACCAGCAAAGTGATGTTCTTCAACAAGCAGCTCTTTGCCGAAGCCGGCGTGGCCATCCCCGGGCCCGACTGGACCTGGGCCGATTTTGGGGCGCTCGCCAAGAAGATGACGCGCGACGCCGACAAGGACGGCGTAATCGACCAGTGGGGATTCTACTTCCCCAAATATAACGATGGTTGGACTGACTGGCTGATGCAGAACGAGGGTGGGCTGGTGACAAAGGAAGGCCAGTCGCTTCTGGGCAAGGCTGAGAGCATCGAAGCGCTCAAGTTCCTGCAGAGCCTGTGCAACGACAAGGTCGTGCCCACAGAGACCCAGGCTCAGCAGTACGGCAAGGCGCACATCGCGCCCTTCATGGCCGGAAAGGTCGCCATGACCGCAGGCGGGCTTTCAGCCAGCGTCGACCTGATCAACAACGGGGTGGAATACGAGGTCAGGCCGCTTCCCAAAGGCAAGAATCGCATCAACACCGCGTTCGTGAACGCCTGGGCGATTCCAGCCGGGGCGAAGAGGCCCGATTTGTCATGGCGCGTGCTCAAGTTCTTCGCCAGCAAGGAAGCCCAGCAGATCGCGCTGGGTACCAACATGGGTCTGCCGGCGAGGAAGGATGTGGACGTGTCCGCGTTCGTGAAGGCCAGGGCGGACAACAAGCATTTCATCGATTCACTGGCTGAGAGCAAGCCCTTCCCAACGCCCTTGCGCGGCGTGGACTTTTTCAAGCTGGTCGAGAAGGAGTTCGACATGATGTGGCTCGGCGAGCGCAGTGTGGATGATGCAGTGCGCGCTGTCGAGAAGAAGGCCGCCGACGTGCTAGCGGGGAAGATGTAGGCGGCGCCGAATAGCGAATGCAACTGAGACTGAGGAGGGGGCCACACCCCCTCCTCGCCATAACGCGCAAGCTTCGGGGAGGCGCAATACATGCAGCACAGACTGGGTAACGGGCGGCTCGAGATCGCGTTCGACGATGAAACATGCAGGATAGTGCGGCTTCGCAATGCTACCACAGGGGACGACTACATCAAGGCTGGGTTGAAGTGCAGCGTGTGCCGGCTTGTGTGCGTAGATGAGGCCAATGGCGCGCGGTTTGAGGCAGTGCCGCGGCGTGCGCGGGTTGGCGCAGGTGGGGCTGAGTTGCTTGAGATCGACTACGAGTCGTGCGAGGCTGCGACCGGCGCAGGCGATGACGCGAACGGCAGCTCGATGGCTGTGCACGCCGGCGCAGACCTGGACATCCACGTGAGCATTCGGGCGGAGGTGCGTCCGGGCGATGCTGAGAGCCTATGGTCGGTGCAGGTGAGGAACGACCAGTCCGGCGTGCGGGTGATTCAGGTCCTCTTCCCGCATTTGCGCGGTGTGTATCTGGGAGAGAGTTGGCGTGATGATGTGATGATCTATCCGCACCACGCGGGGGAGAAGACTCTGGCGCCGATAGAGGAGTATACTACCCCGCGTTATCTGGGCTTCGGGCGGGCGCAGAGCATCCGGGGCGGCGATGGCGTGTACTACCGTGAGATCAATTACTGCGGGCTTGCATCGATGAACTGGATGCACTACTACGATGCGCAGAACGGACTGTATCTGGCTTCCTACGACCCTGACTTCATCGTGACCGGGCTCCGAGTGGAGACGGGCGGACCCGACTGCCCGGACGGCCCCTGGATGGGGTGGGCGATGCGCAAACACGTCGAGGTGCGGACCGGGCAGACCTGGGAATCGCCGTCGTACGGAATCGCCGTGACGTGCGATGACTGGCGATGGGGCGCCAAGCGTTACAGGCAATTTGCGGACACAGTGATGCCGATGCCGAAACATCCGGCGTTCCTTGACGACGAGTACGTGTTGAACCAGTGCTACAACTTCAAGCGAAACGGGGTCATCTTCAACAAGTTCCGCGACATCCCCCGGATGTATGAAGAAGGGCGCGCCAGGTTCGGCGCGAGGCACATGTTCATCGCCTCCTGGAATCGCAAAGGCTTCGACCAGAACTACCCGGAGTACTATCCCGACATGGAGCTGGGTACGGCGTGGGAGCTGGCCGAAGGCTGTGAGTACGTTGACAAGCATGGCGGGTTCGTCACCTTCTACATCAACTCCCGCATATTCGAAAAGACGTCCGATTACTTCAATACGCTCGGCGTGAAGTGGGCCATAAAGGACGAAAACGGCGAGATGATCCACGAATCGTATGGCCCGCATAAGTTCGTCGTGCTCTGCCCATCCCACGATGAGTGGAAGAACTACCTCATGGACGTGGCCGGCTGGATGGCCAAGTGTTCGAACGCCACCGGGATCTACCTGGACCAGCTGGGTTCGGCTCAGCCCTGGCCGTGTTTCGACCCAGAACACTCGCACACATGTATCGGCGAGTTCAACCGCGGGTACCTGGGGTTGGTGCGGGACTTGTTGGCCAGGCTCAGATCAATGAATCCGGACAGCTTCTTGATGATCGAAAACTGCGGCGATATCTACGGCAGCTATGTGTGGGGCAATCTCACCTGGAACGGCGAGCCGTACGACGAGTTTTTCAATTTGTACAAGTACACATTCCCCGAGTACGTCCAGGTCAACATGGTCAACCCCAGGCGGGATCTGAACGAGCGCGATCGGTCCGAGCGCCTGCATCGCGACTTGAACAGGGCGCTGATGCTGGGCTCGGTCTTCTGGCTGGGGCTGGACAAGATGCCCCACCTCGAGGACGATGCGCGCGAACACCTGGATGCCGCCTTAAGGCTCCGGGCCAGGTTGACACCGTTGATCCGGGGGGCCCGATATGTGGATATGGACGGCGTGGTCTCAGTGTCAGATGGACTTCAGATAGGGCACTGGGTGATGGCAGACCACCGGGATCTTTACATCGTTGTGAATCCCGGACGCGTTGCAGATGGGGTGGCAGTGGTTCAGGTCGGCCGATGCGCCGTGAAGACTGATTCGGACGCCTGCAAGTGTGTGATCGTGGACGATTTCGATATCGACGGCGGCAGTGGGCGCGTGCGTTGCGAGCCATGCTCGGAAGGACTCAGGATACGTCTGCATGATGCGGAGGTTGTGTGTATTCTGGCCGAGTAGCGGTGTTTGAAAGAGCCAGGCCTGGATGCAGGCCGTCGCGCCTGGATTATGATTGCGGGTAGAATCGGTATGGACATTCGACAACTCCTGGCGAAGGCCTCTCACTGCAGGCAGATCGGCGAGAGACTGCGCGTTGCGGTCGGGCGACTGTCGAGCCATAGATTGATTGCAGCTTGACGCTGCATGGCTCGTAGGGCATGCTGTAATTGCTGAACACGCAGCAAATGTCGTAGTCAGGAGTGTTATGAGTGAGCGGACGCGATGTTAGCCAGGCGGCCGTGCTGGGCGCAGGGCTTGGGAGCGCTTGTTTCCTCGATGTGGAGACAACGGGCTTGTCGCCGAGAACCGATGAGGTTGTGGAGCTGGCGATGATGCTCTTTGAGTTCGATTACAGTACCGGTGAGATCGCCGGAATCGTCGATTCCTACTGCGGCCTCAGGGAGCCCGGTGTGCCGATTCGCCCGGGCGCAGCACGAGTCCATGGCCTTACGCTGGATAACTTGCGCGGCAAACAACTCGATAACGAGCGTGTGCAATCGATTCTGACAAAGGCGAATCTTCTGATCGCGCATAATGCCAGATTCGACAAACCCTTCGTATGCAGACTGTTCAAACAAGCCTCACAGACCCCGTGGGCTTGCTCGTGCAAGGACATCCGATGGCATATGTACGGCTACGCTTCAGCCAAGCTGCAGGAGCTCATCAAATCGCATAGCATCCGGGCGGTTCAGACACATCGAGCCATGGATGATGTGTCGGATGCCATCGAGTTGCTCAAACGCTACAGCCCATCGGGGCATACGTTCTTTGCGGAACTGCTTCGGGCGGCGCAGGCGGATGGGAGGATCCCGCGTAATCTGTAAAAGGTACGAGGCGGGATTCTGCCTGGCCCCCCTCTCCCCATGCTCCCAGAGCAGTTGATGGCGTTTACAAGAGCCTGAGCAGCGGATCTGTGATTCGTGCAGACTTGTTGTACATGAGGGCCATG
The DNA here is from genome assembly GCA_002409965.1 of Firmicutes bacterium UBA5389. Lineage (GTDB taxonomy): Bacteria > Bacillota > DTU025 > DTU025 > DTU025 > UBA5389. The sequence goes on along the minus strand of DHON01000095.1, from coordinate 20,618 downwards.
CTCTTCTGCTACAACGCGCCGAGGGTTTCGGCGGAGATGGGTACAGTGAGCCCGTTCAGGTGGCTATATGGGATGACTCCATCGTGCTGAAGCCTGCCCACTACTATGCCCGGCGCGATTCCGATTTCGGACGCGAAACTCCGCACGGCTTCGTGGCTGATGTTCCTTCTACCAACTGAGTTAAGGAATTGAGCATACGATGCCGGCGGGATCAGGTAGTCACGTGCAAATCCATCGGCGGCGTCTTCACCTGGAATGTCAACGAAGACGTCGTCGGGAGACGATGAGAGTAGATGACCGGCCTCGTGGAAGAAGGAGAACCACACATGATCACCGCGCTTATGTCTGAAGCTCAGCTGTATGATGGCTCTCCTCAGCCCGTACCATCTGGCCGCCCCCGACACAGCGCACCCAGGCAGCTCAGGAACGAATACCACAGCTACACCGGCCTTCGAGCAGACCTCCTGGAGTTGCTTGAGGGCAATAGCGGGCTCTTCGAAAGCCAGTCTCCTCACCTGCGCGAGGGCAGCTTTGAACTCCTTCCTGGAGTAGGGAGCACAGCGGAGCCTGCGTGCCTCGATCTCGCCTTTGCGCAGCCAGGCCGCAAGAGCCCAGTGGTCGGACTGGAAACTCGGCGACCTGCGGAAAGCCGCGACTAGCGAGCCAAATGTGTCTTTGAATGTATCCACACTGGCGACTCCAAAGAACTTGAGGGCATTTGCAACGTTCTCGGCGGTGGTGTCGCCGGCATCAGCCCAGCCTTCTCTCAGCATTGAAGCCATCGGAATCTCATTAAGCCAGTCTGCCTGTTCCTCAAGGAGGCGTAGATCCCTGGATCTCAGAAGGTGCTGCTGGTAGTTCTCCTCCAGGGCTCTCCAGAAGTGCGCGGGGATATCAAGCACCCTCTCAAGCTGCAATGCGGTCTCGTGCGTAATGGCGGCTTTTCCCCTGACGATCTCGTTTATCGTCTTCTTTGGACGTCCCATGCGCCTGGCAAGCTCGGCCTGGGTCATTTCGATCTCGTCAAGGGCTTCTTTGAGCGTATCGCCCGGAGGCGTAACAACAGCAGGAACATACTCGATGAACCCATCACTATTCATGATAGTCAATCACCTCCAGGATCAGTATTTCCTCGCCCTTCTCCGGCGCAGGCACTAGTGGCTTCTCAAGGCGAGCGCCTTTGATAGTAGCAATATCATGGAGGGACTCAGCAGCGCGAAACTCACTTAACCTTTTGACGATCTTCTTGTAGACGGACTTGCCCCACCGATGCTGCCCAGCTTGCGGGTTCATGCATGCCTCAGCAAGTTCCTTGTCTGAGAACAGTATAAGCAAGAGCAGGCCCCCAGTCAACGCGGAATTAACCCCAAAGGTGAACTCATCATCATTGCGCAGGCCCTGTTGGCGAGAGCCTGCCAATTCCTGGTGACATGGCGATTATACCATGCTTCCCATTGATGGTAACATGGCCCACTCATGCCTCCTACGCCAACTGAGTCCAGGAGGATGGGGAGTACGATCAGGGCACCGTGATGATAGCCCAGCAGCCCGGCAGCAGAGGATGCCCATTGTCCGTCCGGGTGCTGTCATTCGAGAGCATGTAGGGCACACACTCCGACTTGCATACAGATACGCCCGTGCAGGGGGACGCTGCCAGGCTGCGCAGATGAGTGCTTGGGGATTCCGACGATCCGTCATTAGGTGATGGGCCGCTATGAGGGGCAATGATTGCGTGTGATGGCGATGAGCCAGAAGACGGCGTGATGCCTCAGATCGAAGCCTCTTGCCTCAACTGCGCGGGCGTGAGGCTTTGAGGCGGGTACAGTTCGATGGGAACGGTGAGTCTATCCAGATATCTGCACAAGACCGGTTCCACTGCGGACCATTCAAGGCCGCCGTTGCCGCAACCGAGGGCAGGTACGGCCAGCGATGTGATGCCCCACTCTTCATAGTGCCGCGTTAGCCAATCGAGTCCGGCTTCAATGTCCAAGAGGCGCGATGGGGAGCGCCAGTGCCCCTTAGTGGGGAAGTTCAGAACATATGGAGGGAATAAGGGTTTGTAGAGGTACGGACGCCCGAGTACAACTTGACCCGCCCGGCACTTCGCCACGTAGTCTGCGTACATCGCCGGAAAACGCTTCCTGAACTCGAGCGCTATGCCTTTCCCCATGGCTCCAACGCAGTTAACGGTGTTCACCAGCGTCTGCGCATCGGAGTCAAGTAGGTTCCCGGATACTACGTGGATCACCAAACGTCACTCTCCTCCTGGAAGAAGATGTCCGGACACTGAGTAACGGGCCATGGCACTTCCAGTGCCATCATATCATAGTAGGCATCATCGCACGAAACATATGCTCCGACGATCCTATCGCTGCTGACGTGATGCGGAACGAGTACTTCGGCGCACTTCACAGCTTTCTGGTAGTCTGCCCTTTCAGGATCACGGTGTGTCCAGTCCCTTGCGAAAACAAGGTGTCTGTTCAGATACCTGAGGCCTTCAGGGCCAGGACGGAACCACGTTTGGCGTCGAGCGGCGTTGCGGTCAGCTATCATGGTCCCCTGTATGTCCAGCACGCTATCGCTGATCCGGAGAACACATAGGTTGCCGTGCTGCTCACGGCGATAGTACATCATCGGGTTTCGTGCATGGAAGTAGAGATTGACGTAGTCGTGAAGCATACGACCGTCCTGCAGTGGTACTGTCTCACGGAGCGATTGTACCTCGGGAAGAGCCAGCGATACATGCGCTATCTCCCGAACCGCATTGTGCGAGAGTATTCCCTTTTCGCAAATGGATGCCACATTGGCAATTGGGCAAATGTAGTGGAGCTCGGCAATATCCATTCGATCCATGTCCGCACCTCCGCAAGCCGGAAATCACGCCAGGCAAATCACAGGCAGTACCATGTGACGCTCAGCACAACAATGGAGCTGGGCTTGGAGCAACTAGGGAGGCCTGGACTGCGAATGAGGCCATGTCTCACTCTCAGTTCAACCGCTCGCCTCAGGTGACTCCCAGGTGACGGGCATTGGAATGCGCTCGCATTTGCTATTATATCACAAGTATGGTGGACATAATGGCAACGCTACCTGTTCGCGACACCGCGACTGGCGCTCATTGCGCATATGACTATGCGCTGGAGAATGACATATGGGGCCTGAATCGCCTTCGTCCGGGTCTGGGTTCTGCGTCGACCCGAGTCGTCCTCCGGGCCTAAACCCTTGGTAGTTGGCTGCCGATAATGGAATCAGCAGGAGTTTCGCGAGCACTTCGGATGATGAGAGAACGGTATCTTCGGGGCAAGACGTGGATGTGTTTCGATGGACGCCAGGTTGCGTGATTACATGTTTGACTGGGGGTGTTCGATGCGAATCCGCTGGCTGGCAGACGGTAGATAGACGAAGCGCTCGCAGATCCCAGACAGCTCCGAGCATGGATGCTAGGGGCGAGAAAACAAGGAGGTAGACCAGAGTGAGAATCAACCACAACCTCTCCGCGCTGAACGCGTGGAAGAACATGACCGTGAACGATGGCGGTCAGACCAAGTCTCTCGAGAAGCTGTCCAGCGGCCTTAGGATCGGCAGGGCAGCGGACGATGCAGCGGGCCTGTCGATTTCGGAGAAGATGCGCGGGCAGATCTCAGGCCTCAACCAGGCTAGCCGGAACGCCCAGGACGGCATCTCGCTCCTACAGACCGCAGAGGGCGCGCTCCAGGAAACCCACTCCATCCTTCAGAGGATGAGGGAACTGGCGGTGCAGTCGGCGTCGGATACCGTGACCGATGCGGACCGCGAGGAAATCCAGAAGGAGATGAATGCTCTTCGCGTCGAGATCGACAGGATCTCCAACGATACTGAGTTCAACACTCAGAAACTGTTGGAGGGCAATTTCACCAACAGGACCATCCACATAGGCGCCAATGCCAACCAGAACCTCATGGTGAGCATTGATGACATGGCAGCGGAGGAACTGGGGGTTCACTGGATATTCAGTACCGACGCCGGTGCCCCCAACGTGTTCATGGACAAGCTGGCAGTTTCCGGAACCCTGGCGCTGGGCGCGGGTGACATGAAAGACGCGGTGTCGGCGAAGGTGGTAGTCGCCGGTGGCAACTTCACGGTTCAGCTGTTGAACGCAGATGGAACGAACGCGGGTGATGCATCTGCCGCCACTGCGGTGGCTGCTACGGTTGTCCATGCCGGCCTGACATTCGGCGCGGCTCCTGCCGGTAGTCTGGCCAACGGAGACACCATCATCGTTGACCTTTTCGGCGGAATCAATGTGTCCACTCAGTCTGACGCGAACAGCGCTATCACTGCCGTCAACGATGCCATTAACACTGTTTCAGGCGAGCGCTCCAAGCTAGGCGCGATTCAGAACCGTCTGGAGCACACTATCGCCAACCTGGCGACGTCGTCTGAGAACCTGACCGCCGCCGAGAGCCGTATCCGCGATGTGGATATCGCAGTCGAGATGATGAACTTCACCAAGTACCAGATCCTCGCCCAGGCCTCCACGGCCATGCTGGCCCAGGCCAATGCCAAGCCGCAGGCGGTTCTGCAGCTCTTGAGGTAGTAGGGATAGACGGCAGGAGTCTGCTATTGGGCCTGACTACAGGCCCGGGCGGGCTGGGATTGCGGACTAGATACGCATCTATTCAATGACCACCGCAAGGATGCGGGGGTCGAGTAGCGACAAGGAGGTAAAGCCAGATGAGAATCAACCACAACCTCTCCGCGCTCAACGCGTGGAAGAACATGAGCGTGAACGACACTGGTCAGAACAAGTCTCTCGAAAAGCTCTCCAGCGGCCTTCGGATCGGCAGGGCAGCGGATGATGCAGCCGGTCTCTCGATTTCGGAGAAGATGCGCGGGCAGATCAGCGGCCTGAACCAGGCCAGCCGGAACGCCCAGGACGGCATCTCGCTTCTTCAGACCGCAGAGGGCGCACTCCAGGAGACCCACTCCATCCTGCAGAGGATGAGAGAGCTGGCGGTGCAGTCGGCGTCGGATACTGTAACCGATGCTGACCGCGTCGAGATTCAGAAAGAAGTCAACGCGCTTCGAGTTGAGATGGACAGGATTTCCACTGATACTGAGTTCAACACGCAGAAGCTTCTGCAGGGCGGTTTCACCGACAAGACGATTCATATTGGAGCCAATGCCGACCAGAACCTGAAAGTCAACATCGCTTCCATGGGCGCGGTCGATCTCAGCGTCAATGGAACGACTTCATTCAGCGATCAGGAGCTTGTGACTGCCGGCGGCGGCAGTGTCACGATCAATGGGACCTACAGTGGCGAGAAGGTCATCAGTGAGATAAGCTTTGCGGTGACCATAGATGCCACGCCTGAAAACAGCAAAGTCGGTGTCACTGTCAAGTTCGCGGATGGATCTGCTGACCTTACCGGCACGCTCGCGATGGGTAACCTAAGCATGACCATACCCGATGGCTTGACCATCAGTCTGACAGCCCCTAATGCCCTCACAGACGAAACAACCATCGCCACACTGACGGACATCCTTCCCTCGAAGATGGTCGGCATAGACGTCTCAAGCCAAGATGCGGCCAACAGCGCAATTACAACGGTGAACAATGCCATTAACACGGTCTCTGGGGAGCGTTCTAAGCTAGGCGCCATTCAGAACAGGCTGGAGCACACAATCGCCAACCTGGCTACGTCGTCTGAGAACCTGACGGCCGCCGAAAGTCGTATCCGCGATGTGGACATCGCGGTGGAAATGATGAACTTCACGAAGTATCAGATCCTCGCCCAGGCGTCCACAGCGATGCTGGCGCAGGCCAATGCCAAGCCGCAGGCGGTCCTGCAGCTCTTGAGGTAGTAGCGACAATTGGCGAGTCTGCCATTGGGTCTGATGTCAGGCCCAGGCGGGGCCAGATCAGCGGGTAGCGATGGATCTGTGCAGAGACCACCGCAAGGATGTGGAGGTCGAGCAACGACAGGGAGGTAGACTCAGATGAGAATCAACCATAACCTTTCTGCGCTGAACGCGTGGAAGAACATGAGCGTGAACGACACTGGCCAGAACAAATCTCTCGAGAAGCTATCCAGCGGCCTCAGGATCGGTCGGGCGGCCGATGATGCAGCGGGTCTTTCGATATCAGAGAAGATGCGCGGGCAGATCAGCGGTCTCAACCAGGCCAGCCGCAATGCCCAGGACGGTATCTCCCTCCTGCAGACCGCAGAGGGCGCGCTCCAGGAGACCCACTCCATCCTTCAGAGGATGAGAGAGCTGGCGGTGCAGTCGGCGTCGGACACTGTGACCAATGCCGACCGCGAAGAGATCCAAAAGGAGATCAACGCACTTGCAGTCGAGATCAACAGGATTTCGACGGATACCGAATTCAACACGCAGAAACTGCTGGACAACACGTTCAAGGACAAGATCATCCACATCGGATCGAACGCGGATCAGAACCTCAGGGTTGGAGTAAACGACATGAGCTCGAAGGCGCTCGGAGTGGATCTGAAGTTCGGAACCACGCTTGACACGGCCACGGTGATCCGCGCGGGCGAGCTCAGCGTATGGGGCGCCTGTTCAGCGGCGACCGCTGTTCGTGCGAATGTGACCATTAACGGCACAAACGCAGTGGTCAATCTGTATGACAAGGACGATGCAGTAATAGGCACTCAGGTTACCCAAGCTCTCACAGACGGCGCGGGAACTGCAGTCCACTCCGACTTGAACTTCGTGATCGCGAATGCAGCCGATGGGAAGACGTACGATATCGAGTTCATCGCCGGTATCGACGTTTCTACCCAGGGCGCTGGCAACAAGGCGATTACCACGATCAACAATGCCATCAACACAGTATCGGGCGAACGATCCAAGCTGGGAGCTATCCAGAACAGGCTGGAGCACACCATCGCCAACCTGGCGACATCTGCTGAGAACCTGACGGCCGCCGA
>DHON01000095.1:0-13528 GCA_002409965.1 Firmicutes bacterium UBA5389 | reverse complement strand
CTGAGAACCTGACGGCCGCCGAAAGCCGCATCCGCGATGTGGACATCGCGGTCGAGATGATGAACTTCACAAAGTATCAGATCCTGGCCCAGGCCTCGACGGCGATGTTGGCGCAGGCCAATGCCAAGCCGCAGGCGGTCCTGCAACTGTTGAGGTAGTAAGGCAGACCATGATAGTGCGGCAACGTGGGGCGATCATCATGATCGCCCCATTGCAGTACCGCTGGGCTTTCCTGCGGCCCGGTGAATATCCGTACCGTCTGCATTCCACGGGTATAAACTCCCCCGCGTTGTCTGCCGATATAGAGACCAACAGGGGTTCTGCGGGTGATACGCAGGATCCGCATACACCGACCTGCCTGTTCTAGGGCGGGAACACCTCGTCAGCGAGGCTGACGACGGCTACACTCTTCCTGAGCAAGCTGCTGAGCAGCATCTGCGAACCCGGAACTAGCCGGCGACGCAGAAGACGTCCAGACCAATCAGGATCCCCGGTTAGGCCGCGTGCCCAATGGACTGGCTCTGACAGATCGGACCTGCCGAGAGCCCGATCAGTCCGCAGGGTATCAACAGAGGCGCGGCGTGGGCAACAGGGATCCGGTTCACCAAACCCGTATCAGTGATCTCTATCCAACTTCATCTCGTCTTGTGCGCCTAGGGCGGTTCCCAATAGCGGAGCGGCCCGGGCTGCAGAGTTGATCTAGTTCTTCGGATGTGGCCCATCAGGTCTACGGTCGAGGTTGAGTATGTAGAACGGCGGTGACCGCCTTGTGACTGGGGGTGGAACATGAGATAAGTCCACATGAGAACCGTGAGGGCCATGGGAGTGACGATGGCCGTGACACTGACAGATAGCAGATGGAGCCGACGTTCGCAAGACCCAAGTTGCCCCGGCATGGATGCGGGGCCGACCACACAAGGAGGTAGATCCACATGAGAATCAACCACAACCTCTCCGCGCTGAACGCGTGGAAGAACCTGACCGTCAACGATGGCGGGCAGACCAAGTCCCTCGAGAAGCTATCGAGCGGCCTAAGGATAGGAAGGGCGGCAGATGACGCGGCCGGCCTATCGATCTCGGAAAAGATGCGCGGACAGATCAGCGGCCTGAACCAGGCAAGCCGGAACGCCCAGGATGGCATCTCGCTGCTGCAGACGGCAGAGGGCGCGCTCGGCGAAACCCACTCCATCCTGCAGCGCATGAGAGAGCTCGCAGTCCAGTCCGCATCGGACACGGTGACCGATGCCGACCGCGGCGAGATCCAGAAAGAAGCTGACGCCCTCGCCCTCGAGCTGAACCGTATCGCGGGCACAACTGAGTTCAACACCCAGAACCTACTAGCCGGCAAGTTCGATGATAAGACCGTCCACATTGGCGCTAACTCCAACCAGAACCTCAAGGTAAGCGTCAGCGACATGAGCGCAAAGGCGCTAGCAGTGCATCAGAATATCAACTTCGGGGCGAACTATGCAGGCGGCACTCAGTTCGGCGGCGATAAGCTGCGGGTGTTCGGGACGGTGGCCACGGCGGGCCTTGCAGCAAATGCGGTGCAGGTCAAGGTGACTGTCACTACTGCTACCAATGACTCCGAGGCGGCGACCCTCGAGTGGCTGGATACTGCGGGGAACGTACTGGCCACCAATACTGCCGTCGACATAAAAAAGACTTCTGCGGCGGCAACTTATGGGCTGACATTCGCAGAGGGCACCGGCGATGTTGCGGCCAACGACACCTGGACCATCGATCTGATGAACAAGGGCATCGATATGTCGACGCAGTCGGCTGCGAACACGGCGATCACTACGATCAACACGGCGATCAACACAGTGTCAAGCGAGCGGTCCAAGCTTGGAGCTGTTCAGAACAGGCTGGAGCACACCATCGCGAACCTGGCGACATCGGCGGAGAACCTGACGGCTGCCGAGAGCCGAATCAGGGACGTGGACATCGCAGTCGAGATGATGAACTTCACGAAGTATCAGATTTTGGCGCAGGCATCCACCGCGATGCTGGCGCAGGCCAATGCGAAACCGCAGGCGGTACTGCAGTTGCTTAGGTAGCGGCAGGTCGGACATAGTGTGTAGGCCATCAGATACACTCTTTTCGCGATCTAGCGCAACACCGAGAAACCCGTTGGTGGTGTAGTGCCAGCTAACAAGCCCGCCCGCATGGATGCGGCATAACCGGGCACAAGGAGGTAACCAAGATGAGAATCAACCACAACCTTTCCGCGCTGAACGCGTGGAAGAACATGACCGTCAACGATGGCGGCCAGACCAAGTCTCTCGAGAAGCTGTCCAGCGGCCTTAGGATCGGTCGGGCAGCGGACGATGCAGCAGGTCTTTCGATCTCGGAGAAGATGAGGGGACAGATCAGCGGCCTGAACCAGGCCAGCCGCAATGCGCAGGACGGCATCTCGCTCCTGCAGACGGCTGAGGGCGCGCTCCAGGAGACGCACACCATTCTGCAGAGGATGAGGGAGCTGGCAGTCCAGTCTGCATCAGACACTGTTACCGACAAGGACCGAGTCGAGATTCAGAAGGAAATCGACGCACTCGCAGTCGAGATCACGCGGATATCAACTACCACCGAGTTCAACACCCAGAGACTCTTGGACGGCTTGTTCAGCAACAAGATCATCCATATCGGGGCAAACGAAAACCAGAGCCTGACTGTAAGCATAGCATCGGCAGCTTCGACCACACTTGAGGTTGGAGGCGCGATCGCGAACCAAACCCTGACGAATCAGAAGGTTGCGGGGAACATGACTCTGACGGGAGCGGGGACCAGAAACCAGGCAGACACTGTACGGTGGAGAGTCATGGTCAACGACGCCAACACGCAGAAGAGCTTGCAGGAGTACAACGTTGCAACGGGCGCCTGGGATAATCTACAGGCCAATGTGGCTGTAGGCGACGCATTCACCGCCCAGGAGGGCGTCACCATCACTGCCGCAGGGAACACGGCGAATGCCATTACTGAAACCTACATCATGGGTACTGCAGCTGGTATCCACGTGGAGAGTCAGTGGGGCGCGAACGCGGCGATCACGGTGATCAATGATGCCATCAACACGGTGTCGGGTGAGCGCTCCAAGCTTGGCGCTATCCAGAACAGACTGGAGCACACGATTGCCAACTTGGCGACGTCGGCTGAGAACCTGACGGCCGCCGAGAGTCGCATCCGCGACGTTGATATCGCTGTGGAGATGATGAACTTCACCAAGTACCAGATTCTGAGCCAGGCGTCTACGGCGATGCTGGCGCAGGCCAACGCCAAGCCTCAGGCTGTGTTGCAGCTGCTCAGATAGTCAAGGTACTCGCGGAGCGTTCAGGTCATTGGATACACGTTTTCGGCGACTGGGCATGACAAGCGTATCCCCGCTGGCCACATAGCGCCAGCTAACAAGCCCGCCCGCATGGATGCGGCATAACCGGGCACAAGGAGGTAACCCAAATGAGAATTAACCACAACCTTTCCGCGCTGAACGCGTGGAAGAACATGACCGTCAACGATGGCGGTCAGACCAAGTCTCTCGAGAAGCTGTCCAGCGGCCTTAGGATCGGTCGGGCAGCGGACGATGCAGCAGGTCTTTCGATCTCGGAGAAGATGAGGGGACAGATCAGCGGTCTGAACCAGGCCAGTCGGAACGCACAGGACGGCATCTCTCTCCTGCAGACGGCTGAGGGCGCGCTCCAGGAGACGCACACCATCCTGCAGCGCATGCGCGAACTGGCAGTGCAATCGGCGTCTGACACTGTGACCAATGAGGATCGTGCCGAGGTCCAGAAGGAGATCAACGCTCTTAGGGTTGAGATCGACCGTATCTCTACCGATACCGAGTTCAACACGCAGAAGCTGCTCAACGGCAGCTACAGCAACAAGATCATCCACATCGGGGCGAATGCGAGCCAGAGCTTGACCGTCACTATCGGGAGTATGGATGCAGATGCTCTAGGTGTGGACGGGGCGACTGCGGAGTTGGGTATTGACGTCTCCACACAGAGCGATGCCAACACTGCCATAACCACGATCAACACCGCGATCAACACTGTCTCGGGCGAGCGCTCCAAGCTCGGCGCTATCCAGAACAGGCTGGAGCACACTATTGCGAACCTGTCGACATCGGCTGAGAACCTGACGGCCGCCGAGAGCCGCATCCGCGATGTGGACATCGCTGTCGAGATGATGAACTTCACCAAGTACCAAATCCTGAGCCAGGCCTCTACGGCGATGCTGGCGCAGGCCAATGCCAAGCCGCAGGCTGTGCTGCAATTGCTCAGGTAGTAGGCTGACCGAGACAAGCGGAACGGATGACTAACGGGAACCGCATGGAAGCGGGGTCCGACAACACTGAACAAGGAGGTAGGAGCAAGTGAGGATAAACCATAACCTGTCTGCGTTGAACGCATGGAAGAACCTTACGGTCAACGACGGCGGACAGAACAAGTCTTTGGAGAAACTCTCGAGCGGCCTGCGGATAGGCCGAGCCGCGGACGATGCGGCCGGATTGTCGATATCGGAGAAGATGAGAGGGCAGATCAGCGGTCTCAACCAGGCCAGCCGGAATGCTCAGGACGGCATATCTCTCCTTCAGACCGCTGAAGGCGCGCTCCAGGAGACTCATTCGATCCTGCAGCGCATGCGCGAGCTAGCAGTCCAGTCGGCATCCGACACCGTGACCAACGCCGATCGCATCCAGATCCAGAAAGAAGTAGACGCGCTGACCGTGGAGATCACCCGGATCGGCAACACAACGGAGTTCAACACGCGACCGCTACTTGAAGGCGGCTTCTCGAACATGATAATCCACATCGGCGCAAACGCAGGACAATCGCTGTCAGTGAGCATCGCGGATATGAGGGCCACGTCCGCACAGCTGGCGGTGACCGGCGGGACAACGTTCGACAACTACACGGCTACTGCTACGGCGAATGGCGGGACGATGACGCTCTCTGGCAAGTACACCGGAGCACAGAGCGGCAACTTTGTGATCACAGTGGGTGCAGGCGGTGTGAATGTGACCGATGGAGCTTCTGCCAGTGGAGATAAGGCACTATCTGGTGGTGCAGTCACGTTTGAGCATCTGGGTGTGACTTTTGCATTCTCCGGGCTTGTCGCCACCTCGACCTTCGCTAACGTTGCGATTGACAATGACGATTTCGGCATCAACGTGTCTACCCAGAGCGCTGCTAACTCGGCCATAACCACGATAAACACGGCGATCAACAACGTGTCGGGTGAGCGCTCCAAGCTCGGTGCCATCCAGAACAGGCTGGAGCATACGATTGCGAACCTGTCGACTTCGGCTGAGAACCTGACGGCGGCTGAGAGCCGGATCCGCGATGTGGACATCGCTGTCGAGATGATGACCTTCACCAAGTATCAGATACTTGGGCAGGCGTCTACGGCGATGCTGGCGCAAGCCAACGCGAAACCCCAGGCGGTTCTGCAGCTGCTGAGGTAAGCCGGGACAGGCTAGGTACATAGTCGATAGACTGGGGCGGCCTGCGGGCCGCCCTCAGTCTCTTCAGGGCCAAGTTCGGAGCGATCGTCGTTGTGTGGGCAGGCGGCCTGCGCATCCGACCACACATTTTCGGGCCCAGTCGACGACGAGTCAGAGGCGGTCACGGAGATTGCGGCACTATCTGCGTCACATGCACTTCCAGTTCTACCCCCGCGCATCGCACAGCTGCCAAGCTCAAGTATCTTGCGGGATGCGACATGGAGCCTTCCTAATCCAGTCAAGCGCGGCGTCCGCGGCGTCAACGTCGAAAGCTTCCGGGTCGAAGTCTTTTCCGAACCACTCCACGGCACGGTCGTGTTCTTCGGAGTCGGGGTCGGCGAGAGCTTCGAGAAAGGAATAGTACCCATGGATCCCGCCGCAGTCGTCGAGCGGGCAGGCGCGGCGACCGCCGGTGCACACTGGGTAGGTCACGCCGTCTTGGCGGGGAAACGTCTTCTCCACAGTGATGTAGTGCATCCAGTTGTCGCCGAAGTCATAGATATAGCGGAACTTGCCTTTTGATGCCATGGCGGCGTCGGCTACCGTCACGTCGAACTCGTCGATGAGGTCCCATTCCCCCTCCGCATACTCGAGATCCCCCACGTCTAGGCCGCTGATGCGGAAGACGTGCATGTGGTCGCCGTCCCACTCCATGACCGACTGTATGACACTATGCAGGAAGCACAGGGATAGATCGCCCGGCACAACCACTCTGCGCCATATGGGCGGACTGGCACGCTCGAGGGCGATCTTGAGCTGGTACACCGGGCCGTCCGGCGCGGCCTGCGCGATGCCAACAAGCCGTGCCGATTGCTGGGCAGCGCGATGCGAATCAGATGAGGCAAGGTGCGCGGCGTCAGTCACGGCCATGGCCAGTTCCATATTAACGTGGGCCAACGCTGCCAGCGCACGTGCATTCTCTAGTCCGTCATCGCTTCTTGTTATGGCGGTGACCAGTTGGTTGAGGTGTTCGGGGCTGTGCGGGTTGTTGACTAGGTCTATGGTCAACAACGGCACGGCCTTAGCGGGCATATCCAGGTCGTTAAGGTACAGTTGACTGAGATCATGGGCGCAGCTGGGGTCATTCCCCACACGCGAGAAAGCGCGCTTGGCTGCTTTTGCCGATTCCTCCCTGCGCCCAAGACGAAACAAGGCAACGGCGAGGCCAGTGTTCACCGCGGGGCTTCGCTTGTCAATGGAGCAGGCCTTCTCGAAACAGGACAGCGCCTCATCCCATTTCTCCATTTCGCCGAAGCATTTGCCGGCGCCGATGTGCGCAGCCCTGTGCTGCGAATCCAAATCGAGCGCGGTTTGGTAGCTTGCCAAGGCGTCCGGGTAGTTGCACATGTCGTATAGAGTATCTCCGAGAGCGCTGTGGGAGTTCGGATTATCGGGAGTGATCTCCACCGCCTCCCTGGCGGCTTTGAGGGCTTCTCTTGATTCACCCAGAACCCGGAGAAAACGGCACACCTGGATGAGCGCCGCATCATCACCATTGTCAGAGGCCATGGCGCGGGCGCGCATCAGCGCGAAAAGGGCCTCGTCGTGCCTGCCTGAGCGAGTGTAGTAGGCGGCAACGGTCACCAGCTCAAACAGGTCATCGCTGACAGCCGCCCAAGCCAGACGCGTGTTCGCAACTGCGCTGCCCGGGTCGCCGTCGAGGATAGACGCGGCGGCCAGACCAAGGAGAGTTGCAGGATCGGACGACTTCTGGGACCGAATCTGTTTTTCGAACGAAGCCCGAGCGCGGTGAAACTGGCCCCTTCCCATCAGCGCGAAGGCATCAAGCAGGTTGCGGCGGTCTGTTGACGATACGCGGCCTTTCTGTGCCAAGCGTTGCCCTCCTCTACATCCGGTATTGCTGCAGGGCGCGCGGCGCGGGATGAGCGCCCTGCGGGGGCGATCCGGCCCCCAGCCTGATCTCCATTCGACATCTACAGGCATAATATACCATAGAGCGCCCATCGCTGCAACAAGCGGGCTACCAGCGTTTCACCGCAGCGCATGAGTGTTTCCACGTTCGGTACGATGTAGGAATGCTCGGGGCGGCCTGCAGAGTTGGTGTGGCGGACCAGCCGATTGAGCGAGAGGCCGAGGCTGATGGCTTTGCAGCGAGCGCGGTCTTGCCGCGGGCGATGTCATCTACCTGGAACAGCATTTTGGCATGAGTCACAAGGCGATGGTTAGGCGTCTTCGGGATTTGGGCTACTTGCGGGCCAACGAATTCGGGCAGATGTGGAGCCTGCCTATCCGGCAAACAGCTCCAACGCTCGGCTGCGATACATCCCTTTGCAGCCCAACGCGCGAAGAGCGAGTTATGTCATCGTACGCCTAGAAAGCCAGAAGAGCCTTGGACTTGATTTGATCTCGTTTGGCAAGTACGAGCGGCTGATGCTGAAGGCGGGTTTTGCAGACCTTCTCTTTGAGCCCGACCTCATTGAAGAAGATGAGCGTGCGGATCCTGATTCGCAGGGCGTAGTGGAGAGCGCGCGCAAGAACGTGGCGCAGATGCGACACACGAGGACGGGAATGCGCCAGGGCGTTGAAGGAGCACAGTCTTGGGAGCAGCAATGCCTGTGCCCACCCGAAGACAATCGATGCTTTCCCGATTACGCCAGGGGTGGTATCATAGATGGTGCCGGGGAACATAATATGGAGTGAGGCAGATGGGGCGTCTTGAGAAACTCTTGAGAGATATGCGAAACAGCCCTACTACGGTAAGGTATGACGAGATTGAGAATCTGCTCATGGGGGCGGGATGCCGTGTGACCAAGCGGGGGAGCCACCGGACCTTCCGACACCCGGCAGTTTCTGATTTTGGGCTTACAGTGGTTGAGGCACACCCCATGAAGGCTCCGTACGTCAGGCAAGCTCTACGGCTATACAACGAGATCATGGAGGCGATTCGCAATGACAGCAATCGATAAGGGGGATTTGTTCGGGTACGCCGCTAGACTGACTCGTATTGCTCCTGAGGATGGAGGAGGCTGGTTGGCTGAAGTACCTGAGCTTCCCGGGTGCATGTCGGACGGCGAAACGCCTGAAGACGCCTTGTCTAGCGTAAGGGAAGCCATTGAATGCTGGCTTGCGGCAGCTCTGGAAGATGGCGACACGCCTCCTGTCCCGAGAGCATATGAGGTTGCCGAGTATAGTGGCAAGTTTACCTTGAGGGTGCCTGTATCGTTGCACAGAGCGTTGAGCGAGACAGCTAAGCAAGAGGGCGTTAGTCTGAATCAGCTTGTGCTGTCGGTGGTGTCTGCCGCTGTCGGAGCAGACCCAATCCGACCCAGCCTTGTCCCTCGTCACACCAGTTTTCGCTGGTATTTCCCGGCCAAGCGGCATCGAGAACGGGTGCTTGATCGTGAGCCGGAGTGAATATGGCGATCCTGCAAGTGCATTGCGCCATGGCACCGCAGGAAACGACTATTGAAGCGCATGCCCAGCCCTAACCCAATTTGCGGATGGCCTCCAGCATCTTCGGCACTCCTGTAGTCGCATTCTCCCTGATGAAAGTGATACTCCGCCACGTGGGAACTGCAACATCCTTGGGATCTACCACAAAGATGGGCGTGTCGCGCGTAACGTACTGAACCAGCGCCGCGGCAGGATAGACGACTAGCGAACTGCCTACCACCGCGAAAATGTCGGCGCTGTGGACGATGTCCGCGGCCTCAGACATGGCCGGCACTGCTTCCCCGAACCAGACTATGTGGGGCCTGAGCTGTGATCCCAGTTCGCACTTGTCTCCCCAGTTCAGCTCGGCGCCTTCTATGTCGTAGACCAAACTCGGGTCAGCTGTGGAGCGTGCTTTCTTCAGCTCGCCGTGAAGGTGCAATACCCTGGCGCTGCCTGCGCGCTCGTGGAGGTCGTCGATGTTCTGGGTGATAATGTGCACATCGAACTCTTCTTCGGCTCTGGCAAGTGCCGAATGGGCAGCGTTGGGCTTGGCTTCGTAAAGATCCCTTCTTCGCTGGTTGTAGAAGTCGAGGACCAGTCCTGGATCCCGGCCCCATCCTTCCGGGCTCGCTACATCGGCGATATCATGGTCATGCCAGAGTCCGTCTGAGTCGCGAAAAGTCCTGATTCCGCTCTCAGCACTGATCCCGGTGCCTGTGAGAACTACGAGCTTCTTCATAAGCTGAACATCATTTCCTTCCGCTTTGTCCGGTTATTCTGAAAACCGCAGATCGCCGTAGAATGCGTGTGTGCGCCCTGAAAGCGATCCGCCGGCTCGCTCGACCCATTTGCAAGGGTCCCAATACCTATTATACCAGCAGGCCCCAGCCTGGATAGGATCGGTCGGCAGGCTATCGTCCGGACTACGTGGACGATGCCCTCTGAAACAGAGCACTGATGTCAGCCGGAAAGCATGTTACATTGGTAATGGAGTCTGGCGCCAAATGCAACGCAAGAGTTACACATCCGGATTGCCGAGGACCTATCCGACGAGGATCTGGAGATTGTCGCCTGGACAAAAGGGCTGATCGCCGACATAGCTGAACTCGATGCTGCGCTCGGGGGGCGTGTTCGCTGATGTCGCGGGCGAACGCGGCGCAATCGGCCGCTCAGGTGAGACGAGAATGGGGAGTAGGCGAAACACAGCCCGTGGATATCCTCCGCATTCTCTGGTCCTGGGAGTGCATCTCGGTTATACGGACTCCGTTCGGCGAATCCTCCAGGGCATCGGGGTTGTTCGCGCGAAAGAACGATTCCGTACTGATAGTGCTAAACAGCGGCAGGACACTGGGACGCCGGTTCTTCACGGCTGCGCACGAGCTGTACCACGTCAGGTTCAACGAAGGGATGACCGGGCGGGTATTGACGCCATGCTTGCCAAGCATGCAACCGACGCGGAGCCGAGCTGGCCGACGATCCTTCGACTTGAGCAGTGCTTCAGAGTGAGCCACGAGGCCATGCTCTGGCGCCTTCTGGATTTGGGATATTTCAGAGACCGCAAGCAGACGGAGGAGTACAGACCGGGCGTCATTAGGCAGGCGCGGATGCTCAGATACGATACTCGCATCTAACGACCAGACGGCGCGCACGAGGTTCTGTCCGAAGTACGCGAGAAAACCGGGCGCGCTGTCGAGCAAGGACTTATCAGCCAGGGTTGGGCCGACGTACTCCTCGACGCTATGGGCGTCGCCCATTCAGATGCGGGGTGCGCTGACGATGACCAGCTGGATTGACTCAGATGCGCCGGTCTTCTCTGATACCGATTGTTTGGGGTACTTCTTGTGGACGAGCAACTCACTAAGTAACTCGCAATAAGTCCTTGCGCCATTCATCGGCGTGGAAACCCCGGGGCAAGCAGTTGCGGGTTTCAACGCCCGCATCGGCATTGGGCTTGTGAGCGCCGTATTCGTCGGCGAAGACTCGTTGAGAGTCAAGGCGATGCGGGCACTGGCGAGGCCGCAGGTTGTACAGAGTCGAGCAGATGAAGGACCGATGTGACGAAGAGCGGAGCCCCTTGGGGCCCTTCGGTCGTTGTGGGGAGGGATCCGCCAAAGTCGCGGACTCTGTTGCGCATCGTAGCCTGATCAACGAGCGTTTCGTCGCCCGCCTGGGTCTTGGAACCCCGGGTTGGTGCGAAGGCTGGGTCGTGGAGTACAGACTCGCGACCGCCGATGCGCAGCGAGTAGCCCCCACATCTTCACCATGCTCGAACCCCAGCTACAAGGCACCGGCCGCGGCGCTCTCTTTTGCGCCCGCGGCCCCCACGCATCCGAACCCCGATTTCGGCCCCGAAAACGAGCCTTTCGCCGCCCGCCTGGGTCTTAAAACCCCGGGTTTGCGTAAACCCTGGGTCGTGGAGTACAGGCTCGCGACCGCCGCCAGCGAAGAGACGGAGAGACACATGGGAGAGGACTAAGGCGGTACGCGGGACAATGGGACAATACTGACGTCGAGGGAGCGAAAGGACTCAAGTGGAGGATTCTGGGTTTGAGCTCGTGCCGGCGAGGCGTTCGCGGCTGTATGCGTCGAGAGGTCTGAACATGCGTATTCTGATAAAATCGTCCACGTGGTCCGGAGAAAACGCGCATTGCTTCTGGAGATTAACTACATTCTACGGCTGGTGTTGACACCGGCACGCATTCCCAGAGGCGTAGGTAATGCATAGGGGCTGGGATAGGTTCGCGGAGCATACCGCGGGCGCCGATGCTTGAGCACGGGTGGATTTTCAGGTGATCTCAGGGGACCCCTTGCGCCGAGCGCAGTATGCTGATACAGTACTTCTGGGGAGGCGAATCAGTATGGCAGATAGTGCAAGGCTAAAGAAGATGACGGTAGCTCTTCCGTCTTCATTGGTCGATAAGCTGAGAATACTAGCCCGCAGCAAGCGAGTCCGGTCTGCCAACGCTGCTGTAAGGGAAGCTGTCGAGCGGTACATTGCAGACCTTGAGCGAGAAGACTTCCGGCGGGCTATGGAGAGCGCGGCCTCTGACCCCGAGTTCTTGCGCGACATCGAGACCGTCGAATACGATTTTCGACATGCTGACCGCGAGAGCGCGGAGATGATCCCCCGATGGTAGGCTATCAGTGGTCCATATTATGGGCAGATCTCGATCCTGCCGTTGGTTCTGAGCAGGCGGGCAAACGCCCGGTTCTGGTTGTGTCCGCGGAAGAGGTAAACCAGAACCTTTCGATCGTGACTGTGCTGCCGATAACGTCTATGCGGACAGGCCGTAGAGTGTACCCCACTGAGGTCCTCCTCACTCGCGATATTGCCCATCTGGATAGGGACTCGCTTGTATTGGCGCACCAGATACGTACCATATCAAAAAGCCGTCTTGGGAGAGAGTTCGGTCGGGTAGACGACCCTCGTATCAGGGCCGAAATCCGGAAGGCTATTGAGCGCCATCTCGGCCTCAGCTATTGAGCGCGTTACAGAGATTTGTGAGCGAAAGCCCCGGGATTCATCCCGGGGATGAAGCGCTCCGGTCTTCGGCCTAGTCGTCGCCCCCTTGCTTGCTTGTTGCCTTCTGACGGCGAGCATGGTAAAATAAGAATACGAGAGATATCAAGTTTGGCAGACATCCCAACTATTGGATCATGTACCGCATGGTCTGGATCCCGAAGTGTCGACGGCGCATTCTCGTCGGGCAGGTAGCTGAGCGACTGAAGCAGACTGTCGAGCAATCGGCCGCTGAGCGAGAATGGGACATGGTCGCGCTGGAGGTCACGCCTGGCCATGTGCATCTGTCTGTCGCGTCACCGCCGTCTGTTAGGCCTTCCGACCTGGTGAAAGTCTTCAAGGGCGTGTCGGCCCGCATTCTGCTCAAGGAGTTCCTCGGTCTTGCCTAACGCGCATGGCGCGGGCAATGTGTCTGCGGAGACGATCGAACGGTACATCAGAGAGCAAACCGAAGGGGGGTGACCAGCGTGCAAACTATCACGTTGCGGCTGAGACTCCACCAACCAACCAAGGCCAAGCAGGCGGTCTACCGGGAGCTAGCCGTGCGTGTGACGGGGCTTGCCAATAACCTGGTTGCGGCCGGTCGCCCGACGAAGCTCACCAGCAAGACTGCGAAGCCCTACTGCCCTGACAGGATCCCGTCGGCCGTCATCAACCAAGCCTTGCGAGACGCGGCCGCGCATCCCAAGGTAGAGAAGTTCCGAGTGCTCTGGCCGGGCTTCAACAACCAGAACTGCCGTCTAGAGCGGGTAGGCGATTTTTGGACGGCCAGCTTTCCGACTCACGTTGGCCGTGTCCGTGTACCCCTGCAGGCGACTGACCGGCAAGCACAGCTGCTCGCCAAGCTCGGTGCAACCGTCAAGCAAGGCGCGGCCAGACTGTACGAGAAGCGTGGGCGCTGGTACCTGGCTCTTTCCGTCTCCGTCCAGGTGACGCTGTGCGTCGGGACGAAGACGGCAGGAGTGGATCTGGGCCTAAGGAACTTGGCGGTAGTCAACTGCGAAGGCGAAACGCTGTTCTTCAGTGGAGACCAAGCCGCCTTCGTCCGCCGCAGGTTCAACGCGTTGCGCCGTCGCATGGGCAAGGCCAAAGCTCTAGGCGCTATC
>DHON01000098.1:4746-4902 GCA_002409965.1 Firmicutes bacterium UBA5389 | reverse complement strand
GGGCTTGCCGGCGAGGCGTTTGCGGCTGTACGCGTCAAGGAGCTTGGATGCGCGAAACTCAAACCGGCACGTGTTCCCAGCGAATTTTCACCAACGAATCCGGCGCTCACAAGCCCATTGCCGATGCGAGCATCGAGACGTCCGGTGCGCCGAACA
>DHON01000098.1:0-4514 GCA_002409965.1 Firmicutes bacterium UBA5389 | reverse complement strand
GAACACGCTCTTTTTCTGGTTCGTACTGGGCGTTGGAACTCGCGATCGCTTGCCGCGGGGTTTCCACGCCAATGCATGGCGCAAGGACTTATTGCGAGCTACTTAGGATTCCGATGTGTGCGACGGAGATGGTCGCATAGACGATGCCGACCCCTTCGCGTCCGCCTTGCCGGGAAGCTTGAACCAGAGGACCACGGCCATGCCCAAACTGGCAAAGAGCGGCAACACGAACGGAGCCTTGGGCCCAAGCTTAGCCCACATCAACCCTCCGATATACGGCGCGGGAAGCGATGCTACCCCCAGGGTGGTCGACACCAACCCGAACGCCGTTCCCCTGATGCTCATAGGTACTACCTTCGACACCAGTGAGTTGTAGGCAGGCGATAGCAGCGATACTCCCAATCCGTAGAGCGCCGAGACCGCCACGAAATGGGGGTATGCGGTTCCCATCAGGAAGACCGCCCCGCCCACTCCGCACAGAAGGTGACCCAGGCATATGCCGGCCCGCTCGCCCGCCTTGTCGGCGAGGACCCCGCCGAAGGGCAACGCAATCATCCTCACGACAAAGAACGCCGAGATCACCCAGGTAATCTGGATGTTGCTCATACCGATCACGTTCGACTGGTAGATCGGGTCAAAATGGTTGGCCACGCTGAAAGCGATGTCGTTGACGCCATCCGACAGGAACAGCCAGGTCATCACCCCGCCCGCGAGGACCAATCCCACCATTGCGCTCATGTTGGATTTCAGAGCCGCCAACGTCATCTTCTGCGGTTCATGGTAAGTGCTCGACGATTGGCTGCGCGCTCTGAGCCCCATGCCTATGCGGATCGCCGTTGCCGCCAGGTACAGCACCCCCGCCGCAGCAAACATCCAGCGAAACCCGTAGCGCTGCGACAGAAACCCTCCAATGGGCGGACCCACAATACCCACCACCGAGAACGCCGACTCGCTGACGGCGAACACCCGAGCCCGTGTCTCCTCGGCCGACTGCTCCGCGATGAATGCCTGGTAGCTTGGGGCAACGAAACATCCGGCCAGTCGCGATATGGCGTGACCCACGAGCAGCCAACTCCACGAAGGCGCCGCAACGTAGAACAGATATCCGATACTGCCGGCGATGCTTCCAATAGCTACAGCCCTCAAGCGGCCTATGGAATCAGACACGAAGCCTCCCAATAGCTGCAGAACCAGCGGCGCGATTGAGGAAACAGTGAAAAACAGCCCGATCTGTTTGAGGTCGGCGCCCAGCGACTGAACATAGAGCGGCATCAGCGACCAGCTCATGTCGCCTGCTATGTTCGCCAGAATCATCCCAGCCATGAACAGCAGGAGGGCCGGGGTGAATAGGTTCATCGCCCCTCGCAGCTTTTCCATGACGGCCCGCTTGCGATCAGTGTGTACCACGGTTCCCGCTCCTCTTCTTGCGACTGTTCGCGCAAGTCCCTGTGCAACTCGTTGCGCGCCATCGGGCACAGTATCCCACAACAGACATAATAGACCGTCATGCATCCAATTGCTATGGCCAAAAGGGCAGGATGGGGCCTAACCGAATGGCCAGTGTGATATTGCAGAAGGCTCGAACGGGCTATCCTGCAGGCAGCTTCTCTTCGATGAAAGTGGCCAGACCATCCTCATCGTGGTGTCCAATCACGATGCCGGCCTTGGCCTTTACCTAACGAACCAGGCGGATATTCTCTCCCTGAGAATCTGTAACTTGACGGCTGCGACCATTCAGAAGCCGCCTGGGTCATCTGACAGAAGACATCAGGAGACACCGCAGAGTTCCGAGTAGCGAAAAGAGCGATGTCCGCTTCCCGCAAGACACGGAGTATGGGGTCGACATCCTCCTTCGGCATCGTGAAGGCGTACAGTGCTTCCAGGTTGTCCGGCCGAACAATGGCACCGCTAGAATCACTCTCTCGGTCAACCCGCTCTGGCTATCCAGCAGCGTCCCGTCAATGTCGAGCGCCAGCAGTTTGTAGTTCATGGTCCACCTACTCCCCCGCGGCTCAGTATTTCCATCTTTTCTTGCACGCGGCGCTCAGTCCACTCAAGAACGGCCTCGGCCAACGCCTGTTGAACCTCCATGAGCTGGCGCTGACCGCTTGTCGCCATGATCAGGGAGACCTTCCGAGTCTGCGTCCCATCCCGATGCCACAAGATCGATGTCCTGGCGCACCAAATTGCAGCGCAGAGAGCATGAGATCGGAATGCGCCGCGGGCTCTGCCTTGTGCACACTCGCGGTTTCTGGATACACCCATTCCACATGCCTGTTCCGATGTCCTCCCTCATGCGCAGTGAAGCGGAACGCCTTGCGGAACGCCCGCAGAACGTCCCGCTCTTGCGCGTGCGCACACGGCTGGAACGCCGCGCCGCATGGGGACGGCATGGTGCCTATAGGCTGTCCCCGAAGTCAGCACGGAAAGCCTTCGCCAACTGGGTCTGCCAGCCTGAAGTGGGCTTGAGCTTCCCAAAGAAGAAGCGCAGAACCGTGGGCTCTTCGACAAATGTCAGCCCACCGATGAGATCGCGGCGGCCGTATAGCCAGACGATGCGGTCGATGGCGTACTTGATCTGCGATAGGGTGAACACCCGTCGAGGCATTGCCAGGCGCAGCAGTTCCATCGGCGAGAATACCTCCCTGCCGTTGGGTTCGCGCGCCTCGCTCATGGTGCCACGCTCCATGCCGCGCACGCCGCTTGCGATGTAGAGGGCCGCCGCCAACGCGCCCGCTGGGTATTGATGCTGCGGCACGTGAGGGAGGAACTCCATCGCGTTGAGGTGACAGCCCAGCCCGCCCGCGGGGGTAACAACCGGCACGCCCGCCTGGGCAAGCTCGTCCGTCATGAACTGGATGAACTGCGGTCCCTGGGAGATCACGTCCTCGTCCATCGTCTCGTCAAGGCCAACAGCAATCGCCTCCATTTCGCGCACCGACATGCCGCCATACGTCAAGAAGCCCTCGAAGAGCGGCACCAACTCCCGCATCTTTGCGAATAGAGTATGATCGCGCATACAGATTCCGCCGCCCTTGGCAAAGCCCAGCTTGCGGGCGGAAAAGTAGATGATGTCCATCTCGTCGGCCAGAGCGCGGGTGATCTCCCGGATGCTCATGCCCCTGCACGCCGCGTCACGCTGCCTAATGAAGTAGAGGTTGTCCTGCAAGAGACTGGCGTCGAGCACGGTCAAGATGCCATGAGCGCGACATGCCGCGGCGACTTCGAGTGCGTTGCCCAGCGAAAAGGGCTGTCCGCCGATTAGGTTAGTGCCCGCCTCGAGTCGCACGAATGGGATGTTGTCAGCCCCGCGCTCGTCGATGACCTGCCTCAGCTTATTTGGGTCAAGGTTGCCTTTGAAGGGGAACCCGCTGGTCGTCTTGAGACCCTCGTCGATGAGCAGTTCGACAACAGTGCCGCCGTTTCGCACAATGTGCGCTTTGGTTGTAGTAAAGTGGAAGTTCATCGGCACGATGCTCCCAGGCTTGACCAGCGTCGACGCGATGATGTGCTCGCAGGCGCGCCCTTGGTGGGCGGGCAGGAAATACGGCATGCCAAACAGCTCGATCAGCTTGTTCTCGAGTCTCGTGAAGGTCGCCGAACCTGCATAACTGTCGTCGGCGGCCATCATCGCAGCCAACTGCTGATCGCTCATGGCGTTAACGCCGCTGTCGGTCAACATATCCAGGAAGATGTCGCGATTCTGGAGCACAAAAGTGTTGTTGCCGGCCTCGGCGATGGCTTCGAGCCTGCGCTCGACGGGAGGAAGGTTGAGTTTCTGCACAATGCGCACCTTGTGCATCTCGAGTGGTATGTGCTCGCCTGTGAAAAACCGTACATTTGCCACGTAAAGCACTCTCCTTCTGTAGAGGTTTTCATTGGGGCGTGCCCTTTGGCGCCGGTACGCCCATATCGCGGGCGAAAGCAGAAACGCTCGCCCCCTGCCTTCGCAAGAGGACGAGCGCCAAATCTCGTGGTACCACCTCAATTCGCCGGCAGCTCACGATGCCGGCCTTTTCAAGTACGGCGCAATGCCTTTCATCGGCGGCGGAACGCCTGCCATGCAGCACTGGGCTTATACTCTATCACTATAACGGGTGAACCCGTCTCAGCCTACCGGGCACAGATGCCGAGCACACACGCGCCTTTCGATGAGCAGCTACAGAGATGTATTCGGAAATGACAGCCCTGCCCCTCGCACCAGCCGGGAACTCTCTGTTGGGTTATCGTCGCTTCCTACTTCTTCTCAGTCATCGCCTTTGTGCAATATGCCTATTAGTCATGTATTCTAGCAGACTCGCCCCAGTTTGCCAAGCCACCCGCTGGGGTCTGAGGTTGAGGCCAACCTATCAGCAATCCGCCATTTACCTCTATGCATTACCCACATCGCTGGGAGTACGTGCCAGTTTGAGTTTCGCGCATCCAAGCTCCTTGACGCGTACAGCCGCAAACGCCTCGCCGAGAAGCCCTCATTGCGCCCCAACGCCCGGCGCCGGGCGCCGAGCGCCGCTGCA
>DHON01000115.1:36074-41825 GCA_002409965.1 Firmicutes bacterium UBA5389 | reverse complement strand
GATCTGCTCTTCTGTATTCTCGCTGACTGTCGCAATGAAGTACGATGGGCTCCAAACATGGCCGCCCAATAACTGAGAACGGATTTCGGGATGCGCTTTCAAGAGCAATCGTGCAGAGACACCCTATAGTGCTTTAAGCATGTTTGGAATATAATGCTGAGGGGTGCACGAAACTAGGCGTGATTATCTTCCTGCGATACTTTACACACCACACAATATGATATTGAATTGAGTAGACATACCCTCGCCCACATACTACTTGTGCCAATTCATCCGCCCATTGAGAGTATAACACATGTATGGATAGGTACAAGCAATTGCAGGCTATTCTGGTAGTTCTTGCGCAACATATGTCGCCGCTTACTCACGACTGAAGTCACGAGTATGCGCGGCGATCAAGTATCCAGGCGAAGGTAGACGAACCAACATGCTCTGTAATTGCTGTGATGGGAGGTAATGCTGATGGACCCGAGAGTTGAGAAGTTGGCGGAGATACTGGTGGACTATTCGGTCGGGGTCCGTAAGGGCGATGTGGTGGGAATCGGCGCGGACATCGGCGGCGCGCCGCTCGTGGAGGCGGTATACAGGCGCGTTCTCCAGCGCGGCGGATTCCCGCGGCTCAAAGTGTACATGCCCGAAATCAGCCGGGTGTTCTTCGAAGAAGCCTCGGACGAGCAGATAAGCACTCTGCTCCCCATAGACCTGGACGAATACAAGGCATCGCAATGCCTTATCCGAATCTCCGCTCCGGCCAACCTGGCTGAGACGGCCAATGTGGAACCGGAGAAGCAGTCTGCGCGGCGCCGGGCCATGAAGCCCGCGTCCGACTGGGTGATGGGCGGCAATGTGCGCTGGTGCGGCTGCAACTTCCCCTGCCACGCTCTGGCGCAGAAGGCAGAGATGTCGCTTTCGGAGTATGAAGACTTCGTCTACGGCGCAACTAACGTAGACTGGGCTGCGCTCTCCCGCGAACAGGAAGAGATAAAGAGACTGTTCGACGGCGGCCGCGAGGTGCGCCTGATCGGCGAGGGCACGGACTTGACGTTCTCCATCGAGGGCCGGCCCGGCGTCAACTGCGATGGGCACTACAACATGCCTGATGGAGAGGTGTTCTACTCGCCAGTCGAGGACTCGGCTGAGGGCTACGTGACTTTCAGCTACCCCGCGATCTACATGGACCGCGAGGTGGAGGGGGTTCGCCTCACATTCTCCCGCGGGAAGGTGGTCGAGGCGCGCGCCGCGAAGAACGAAGAGTTTCTCCTGAAGATGCTGGACACCGACGCCGGCGCCCGCCGTATCGGCGAGTTCGGCATCGGCACGAATCACGGCATCGCCAAGTTCACCCGCGACATACTCTTCGACGAGAAGATCGGCGGGACAATCCACCTGGCCCTGGGCCAATCCTACCCAGAGGCCAAAGGCGAGAATGACTCCGCCATCCACTGGGACATGATCGCGGACCTGCGCCGCGGCGGGGAGATCCGGGTAGACGGCCGGACAGTCCAGCGGGACGGGGAGTTCTTGAAATAGACAGACGCCCCGGCTGCGGACTTGGACTCTGCGCCGGGGCGCGTAAGCTAAGCTGGCTGGCTGTGCAGCGTCATGGCAGGCTCCACTATGGGCCTGATAGGCACTAGACTGCCCGCTCGATGGTACGGTTCCACCGCAACTGATGCCGAATGCCCGGTCCCGAACAAGTATAGCAGGCCCCCGCTCTTCAAGGAGTGCGCCACTGCATCGGCAGCTTGCTCTATGGCGCCGGCCTGGGTATCGGCTATCCTTCGGATCGCAGCTTCAGCTTCCGCCAAGTACGACTGGCTCAATGCATGTGATGCCGGCATACAGATCTAGCCCCCTGCCACCGGCGTGAAGAGGATAATAGTCTCGCCGTCTGCGAGAGCATGCGACTTGCTCGCAGGCCCATCGCCGGCCACCACCCGCATCACCAGCTCAGTTCGGATGCCGAGCGTAGCCAGCATGTCGGCAACAGTGTCGCCGGGGGCGAACTCGAAGTCGAACTCCTCCCTTGGATCGGGGAAGTACTCTCGCGCGTGTCCGTGGACTATTACCCTGACCTTCAAGCCTGTACCAGTCCCCTCAGATAATCATCCCAGCGAATTGACCGCACTCTACCCTTGCCGCAACCCACAGCGGGCCCTACAGCAGGCCTTTGCCCTCCAGGTCCCTCACGCACTCATCTAGGCCCAAGCCCAAGAGGGTATCGCGGGTGGGCTTGCCGCCTGAGTCCCAGCCCCTCTGGGCGTAGTAGTCGTCCAGCATGAAATCGAGCTGCTCCAAAGTGAGCATCTTGCCTTTGCCTGGGCCGGTGGGTATTGGTTCTTCGTAGAACCGAGCCGGCGGGTAGTCGAAGCCGCGGCCGAACCCCGGCACTTCCAGAAACGCCCGGGTCCTGGTCAGGTTCCACACCCTGTCGGTGGCCTCGTACAGCTCCTCCACGGTCATCTTGCGCCCGGTCACGATCTCGAACATATCGGGGTAGTGCTCGAACTCGAAGCCGATCTCCACCCACTGCAGGCGGCACGCGCCGAGCAGGTCGAAGGACGGGCGTATCCGCTGCAGTTCGATGACTTTGGCGGCCTTGCCCTCAACTTCCTCGCGCCCCTTGGCCACATCATATGTAATGGCCCACGCCCTGTTGTGGTGGGCGCCTATATCGCACGTCATATAGGCGAGCATCATGGCAGGCGCCCAGCGCGCCTCGTATCCGCTCCACTCTAGCCCTTTGACGTGAATAGCGAACTTCTCCGATCCCTGCCCGAACTTGGCGGAGGCCGCGCGCACGCCATCGGCCAGGATGTCGCCGATTCCATCGCGGTTTGCGATGGCGGTTATGAGGTACTCAAAGGAGTCGATGTCGCCCCACTGCACTTTCCGGCCGATCTGCTCTTCGGCAATGATTCCCCGCTCGGCGCACTCCAGGGCGAACGCCACTACGGCGCCGCCGGATATGGTGTCGAGGCCGAGTTCATCGCAGAGGTAGTTGGCGTAGGCCACCTCTTCGATGGTTTTCAGCATGCAGTTGCCTCCTAGCAGAGCCACGGTTTCATACTCCGGGCCTTCCACGTAGGCGGCCTTCTCGCCGACCGTGGTGTGTGAATACTTCCCGCACGGCGTAGGGCAGCAGAAACAGCCCTTGTCGGTGAGCCAGATCCGCTCCTTCAGCGCCTCCCCGCCGATCCCTTCGTGGTCTTCGAAAAACGTGGTCCAGAAGTTCTTGGTAGGAAAAGCCCCCACTTCATTCACCCACGGGGTTACGCCTGAGGTGCCGAGGGGGGTCCACTCCCGGAAGCCCGGCTTGGCGAAACAGCCCTCGAACATCTTCCTGCCCTGCTCGTATACGCGGTCGGGGTCGGCCAGAGGAATCGAGTTGCTGCCGCGGACCGCAATGGCTTTGAGCTTCTTCGAACCCATCACGGCCCCTATTCCGGTGCGCCCCGCCTGGCGTCCGAAGTCATGCGAAACGCAGGCTATGTTGACCAAGTTCTCGCCCGCCGGACCGATCAGGGCGACCTGGAAATCCTCGCCCAAGTCGTCTTTGATCATCTTCTCAGCGGAGGCTGAACCCTTGCCCCAGTAGCGAGCGGCATCGCGGATCTCGACCTCGTCATCGTCGATGACCACGATACACGGATGGTCCGACATCCCTTCGATGATTATCGCGTCATACCCCGCATACTTGACCTCCGCGGAGAAGTGGCCGCCCATGTTGGCATCGCCCATTATGCCCGTGGCAGGCGACAGCGCCCCGAACTGGATCTTGCCGCTGGCCGGCATGAACACGCCCGATAGAGGCCCGGGGGCCATGACGACTTTGTTGTCGGGACCGAGGGGATCCGCGCCCACCGGTACTTCGTCGTACAGAATCTTCTGCACAAACCCACGGCCGCCGATGTAGTCTCGCGCCATCTCGGGATCCAGGGGTTCGGCCTTTGCCGACTTGTGCGTCAAGTTGACTCGCAGGATCTTGCCCATATATCCGCCGTGTCTGCCGCAGTCGCAGTCCATTCTACCTGCCCCCTTCCCCGGTATCGGCGTCGTAGATCGCGCCGCGCGGGCACATCTCGACACAGGCGCCGCACAGTGTGCACTTGGAAGGAGCGTCCTCGCCCCTGTGCACAACCATCACACCGTGCGGGCACGCTTCAACACAGGCCATGCATCCGATACAGGTCTCCTTGTCGATCACATACACGCCATCGATCAGACTGATGGCTTCCACAGGGCAGACCGCCGCGCACTCTCCGCACTGCGTGCAGAACCTGATGCTGTAGTCTCCGGGAACGGGGAAATGCGGGTCGATCTTGAGCAGGCCACGCTTGGGGTTGTTCTCCCGCAATACTGACAGAGAGCACGCCAGCTGGCATACTCTACACCCTGAGCAGAGGTCGTTTCTGGCAGCAAGTCTCATGGCAACGCCTCCTCGCCGGCACTTGTCCACATCCTGTACTGTAATCTACGACATGCGCCGCCGAAAACCTCTTGGCCCTGCCCCCCTACACCAACCCAACCTCGCGGGCGAATGAACGGAGTATCGAAGCCGACTTCTCAAGGCCCTGCCGCTCGCCATCCGCCAACGGAATCCTGAGGACGCGGTTTATGCCGGACCTGTCCACTACGGCAGGTAACGACAGGCATACATGGTCCTGACTATCCCGGCCCTCCATCAGAGTGGACACAGTCATGATCGCGTTCTCGTCCCTCAGAACCGCGCGGGTGATGGCCGTCATCGCCTGGGCGATGGCGTAATAGGTGGCGCCTTTGCGCTCGATTACGGCATAGGCGGCATCACGCACCTGATGGAAGATGCGCTCGCGCACCTCCCCGCCGCAGCCGCGGCCGCACACCGGGCAATACTCGTCGAGGCGCAGCCCGGCCACGTTGGCGGTGCTCCACACCGGCACCTCCGAGTCACCGTGCTCGCCGATGATGTACGCGTGCACGTTGGCCGGAGCCACGCGGCAGTGCCTGCTGAGCAGGTGGCGGAAGCGGGCGCTGTCGAGGAGAGTGCCGGACCCGATTACTCTGCCGGGAGCGAAACCCGAAAAGCGGATGGCGGCGTACGTCATGATATCCACGGGGTTGGTGACGATGAGCAAGACCGCCCCCGGGCTGGCCTGGGCGATCCGCGGGATGATGTCGCGGTAGACATCCGCGTTGCGGCGAACCAGGTCAAGACGGGTCTCGCCCGGCTGCTGGGCGGCGCCTGCTGAGATCACCACCAAGTCCGAACCGCCTGTGGCCTCGAAGTCGCCGCTCCTGATGCGCACCGGCGGGATGAACGGGGCTCCATGAGAGATGTCCATGGCCTCGCCCTCTGCGCGGCCAGCGCGGGCGTCCACGAGGACAATCTCGCCGGCCAGTCCGCTCATGGCCAGCGTGTAGGCGTAAGTCGAGCCAACCAACCCGGTGCCTACAACGGATACCTTAGTCCGACGTATCCTCACCTTCCGGTGGGTCATGCTGCAGCTCATCCTTTCGTCAGATCCGAGTTCCAGCTCCAAACGGGCCGGCCCGGCCAGGGCTCTGATACGTAGTATTCCTTTCTTTTCTTCCCCTCGTCGTGCGATTTCAAGTCGCGGGCATCGACGCCCACCGGGAGCGCCGCGGCGCGCGACTTGTAGCTGGGGCTTACGTATGGGATGAATTGGCTGCGCATGGCGGTCGTCGATGGAGGTCGCGAACCTGTACTCTACGACCTATCCATTACCCACATCCATGGCAAGGCCTGGG
>DHON01000115.1:35501-35784 GCA_002409965.1 Firmicutes bacterium UBA5389 | reverse complement strand
ATGTGCAGCGAATCGCAACGATGGCTGATGTATATTGGAATGCATAGGTGTATGGATCGGGCTGGACGGCAGGCGCTGAGGATACATGATCCTGATATAGGTGTCCCTGACTACCATTACTCCCGTATTTGGTGGTTTCGGCCCTCGGTTGTGCGGCGCTTCCACCATATGTAACCAGCCAACTCTCCTCTCCGATGCTATATGCAACCATACGCTGTGTTATGCGTCAACTATCGCTGCGATTCGCGGCGGATAGAGGAAGAAACGCCGCGATTCGCGGCAC
>DHON01000115.1:0-35264 GCA_002409965.1 Firmicutes bacterium UBA5389 | reverse complement strand
CGGCGTCTTCAGCGCGAGATCATCAAACCGAGAGCGACTCTGGTCCGACTCATGGGATGAACGGCCCAGCGGGCGGTTATGCAGCGGTGCCCGGCGTTGGGGCCCGATGAGGGCTTGCCGGCGAGGCGTTTGCGGCTGTACGCGTCAGGTAGCCTGGATACGCGAAACTCAAACCGGCACGTATTCCCAGCGATGTGGGTAATGCATGGACTCTACGACCCAGCCTCTCCGCCAACCCTGGGTTCTAGACGAGAGGCCCGTTTGGGGTCCGAAATCGGGTCCTATGGGCGAGCGGATGGAAGCAGAGGGCGACCGTCCAACATGAGTGTGGCGCGGCCGCCCGGCAAATGGACTTGTGCAAGTCGGCGCTGCCGCATGCCAAGTAAACGCGTCCAGCGGGCGATTATAGCTCTCCACTGCACCCGTTGGCGATTCGGCCGGCATAGGCCGGCATAGGCAAATCCCCCTCGGAATCGGCATCGCCAAGGGGGATTATCTCATGTTCGCCAACGCGGACACAGGTGGGCGCTTGTACGATGTGCTACTTGACGCTACTTCCCGATTATGGTGTCTTCCTTGGGGACCATGCGTATCGGATGGGGATATACAGGCGTGTCTCCGCCTCGTTTGCGGACGTCCGCGGTTATGGCGATGCTCTCGCAGTCGGGGTGGTCAAACTGGACTTCGTACCTGTCGATCTTGAGCCAATCGGTCGTCCAGTATCCCTCATTGTTGGATTGGGTTTGGCACTTGAAATCCGGGTCCGAAACCGAGGTATACGTTATCTGTACAGCCGGAAGCGGTTCTTGCAGCCCATCGCCGATCACCTTCACCACTTTCCCGCTGGACGTGCCCCAACCGCCGAAATAGAATGTGCACCCGGCCATGGCCGCGCACATGGCAAGCAGAAGGAGTACTAAGAAACCCCGTTTCATGCCGAATTCGCCTCCTGTCGGGCTGGCGATGCCCAAGGTGGAAATGTGGGCGCCTCGCAGCGCT
Organism: Firmicutes bacterium UBA5389; assembly: GCA_002409965.1. GTDB lineage: Bacteria > Bacillota > DTU025 > DTU025 > DTU025 > UBA5389. The sequence goes on along the minus strand of DHON01000115.1, from coordinate 34,265 downwards.
GCAACTATTCGACGATTATCGCTGAATCTCCTGCCAGTCAGGCGCGCCGCCCAGTCAAGCAGCCTACCGACCGGGCGGCCCGACATCGCCGCCTACAGCCGCTCGAACCTGGCGGTGAAGTGGCGCAGCACCGGTGCCTGGTATGTGATGCGCAGTCCGCGAATGGAATCGCGCCTCGCCATCACGCCCTCGAAGGCACGGGCTACACACTTCATGTGCCTATCGGTGTAAACGCGCCTCGGCACGGCCAACCGCACCAGTTCAAGCTCTGGATAGATCGTCTCGCCACTTAGCGGATCGGTCCTACCGAAAGCGCAAGTGCCCAGCTCCACGCCGCGCACGCCGCCTTCCACGTAAAGCTCGACGGTAAGCGCCTGCGCCGGGAACTCGGACTGGGGCATGTGGGGCAACATGGACTTGGCGTCCACGTATACGCCATGGCCTCCCGATGGGGTGATCACCGGCACGCCTGCATCTTGCAGCAGCTGGGCGAGGTAGGCTATCTGACCGATCCTATCTTCCAGGTAGTCCGCGTTCACGACCTCACCAAGGCCCACCGCCAGCGCTTCCATGTCATGTCCCGCCATGCCGCCGTAGGTGGCGAACCCTTCGAACGGGATGACCCACTCCAGCGCGCGCTGGTACGTCTCCTCATCCCTGAAGGCCGCGAACCCGCCTATGTTGACCAAAGCGTCTTTCTTGGAGCTCATGACGCACCCATCGCCGCAAGCGAACATCTCCTGAGCTATCTCGAGCACGCTTTTCTGAGCGTAGCCCGGCTCGCGGGTCTTAATGAAGTAGGCGTTTTCGGCGAACCTGGCGCAGTCGAAGAAGAACGGCACCCCGTGTTTACGGGCGATTGCACTCGCCGCGCGAATGTTGGCCATCGACACGGGCTGACCCCCATTGGAGTTGCATGTCACGGTCATGATCACAAACGGGACCTTGTCCCGGCCGTGTTCTGCCAACTCGCGTTCCAGCGCCTCAAGGTCCATGTTACCCTTGAACAGCTCCTGGCTTTCAACTACGTAACCCTCGGCCCCAAGCAGGTTGACCGGCTCCGCGCCACGCAGGAGTATGTGCCCCTGGGTAGTGTCGAAGTGCATGTTGCCCAACACTCGGTCGCCGGGCTTGACCATCATCATCATGAGAATGTGCTCTGCGCCCCGGCCTTGGTGGGCAGGGACAACGTGCTTGTAACCGGTAACGCGGGTGACTGCGTCGCGGAACTTGAAGAAGCTCTTGCTGCCTGCGTATGCCTCGTCGCCCAGCATGATCGCCGACCACTGGGCATCGCTCATAGCGGACGTGCCCGAATCGGTGAGCAGGTCGATGTAGACGTCCTCGGCTCTGATGTTGAACACGTTGTAGCCCGCTTCGCGGATGCGTTCAACACGCTCCTCCTTCGTTGTCATCTTGATAGGTTCCACAACCTTGATGCGGTACGGCTCTGCGTAACAGTCTCTGGGTCTCAATGAATACACCTCTAGTCCGAATAATGTAGTGCTAGCGCTTAGCTCTGCCGATACCGAAACCGGCGCCGCGCGATCCGGCGAACTCATCAGCGAAACCGGCAGTGCCGACATTGGCCGCAGCGCTGGACGGCGCGAGTCCGTAGAAGGACGGGCCAAACCTGATGTGCATCTCCGACATCCTCCACCCTGAACCGGTCTTCTCGAGCTGTATATCGATTGATCCTCTATCGGAAGGCCACCAATCGGGCGTTTTGGTCGACTTTTCGAAAACCTCGAAGAACCCGGACGCCGACGACTTCGTTGAACCTTGGAAGCTCACGGTCCAGGCGTTCACGCCGTCGCGCGCATGAGGCAGATCGCCCGGTATGCGAATGGGTCCGTCAATATCCAGACGCATCACGTATCCGCCGTCTCTGCGGAAAGCCTCTTGCCACTCCCTGTCGGCTTCGAGTTCGCCGCGGAGTCTCTCTATGTCCTTAGTGTAGGTATGCCCCGCCTCCGTCATGACGAGCGTGAAGCAAGGCGCGAGGATCGCATTGCCCGCCATAGCGTCGATGTCATAGCGCTCTACGCCGCTCACCCAGGCATCCAGAGCCAGCGACACGCGCGTCCTCTCCACAGGCTCGCTGAAAGGCGGAGGACCGACACAGCCCGCCAGCACGGCAGCGGCCAGGGCGATAAGCGATAGGACAATGAACTTCCCGGTTCTCACAGTGAACACCCCCTACCAGTCCCAGGGGCGCAGCCGGCCGAAGCCAAATCCGCTGCGCTCCGCAAGAACCTCGTATACGACCTCCCGGGCCGCCGAACCCGCCTCGACCCTGATAGTGAGCCTCTCGCCGGGCTCCGCCATGTCGGCGTCGATGAGCACGTAGAACTTGATGAACCCACTCGGCCTGGACACGACTATCACGCTCCTGTCCGGGACAGGTCTTCCGTTGGCAAACACCTTAAGGCGCGCATCCCACATCCCGCTGACGCTGAACGCGATCGTAGAGACCTTGTTGACAGGATACGCTCCCTCCATAGGAATCGGGGCATGTATCACCGGCGCCACCACGTGAACCACGGGGAAGCTCTCTTCCGTGCCTATGTTCCCCAGCTCGTCGCGGGCCGCCACCTTGAGCGCGTAATCGCCCGCCGCAAGGTCGGGCACCGGCCTGAGTTCGGGCAAAGCGGTCCAGACCGCCGGCAAAGCATTTCCTCCGGCCACAAGCGTTACCCTGTAGTCTTTGACGGGCGATGTGCCGTCTTCCACTGCTTCCCACTTCCACACCGGACAGCCCATGTTGGTGTGGACCTCCGTTGCGGGCAGCACGATCCGGACGGCCGGTCCCACAGAGTCTATTGTCGTAGACGCCCGTTCCGACCACTCACTGCAGTTTCCGGCATCATCATAGGCCCTTACCTGTCCCTGAACGCCCAAGCCGTTGTCGAGACCGGATATGTCGAGCTCGTACCGGGTCACGCTCAAGGCCGCGATCACAGGGTCCAGGTCGCCGATGCTGTACTTCAGGTCGAATCGGACTGCGTTGGCCCCGGCGACCCACTGGAACACGAGCCGTCCGCCGTTCGCCGTTGGGCTGGTGAACGCAGGCAGCGACTGCATCCGGGGCGGGTCCGGTGGGGTAAGGTCGATTTCAACGGTCCCGGACGCCGACCTCTCGCTCTCGTTGCCCAGCTCGTCAAGGGCGGTCACCTGAAGGTAATGAGAGCCCTCCGGCAGATTCGCCGACGTGAATGTCGGCGCGGTCGCGAAGCCTTTGTCGACCCCGTCCTCAAACACGCGATACCTTGCCGAGCCTTCAGCCGCCGCCCATATCCACACAGGGTTACGATTGTTAGTAGGGCTGGTCGCGCTGGGCCTGCCAGGCGGCAGCGGCGGCGTAACGTCGATCACGAAGACAAGGGGACTGGAATAATCACTCCAGTTCCCAAGATCATCGGCAGCCGCCACTCTCACGGTGTGTTCACCTTTTTCCAGGCCTTCCGTGAACTCGTAGACGTTGTCGGCCGTGTAGATCCAGGCTTGACCGTCTATCTCCACTCGATGGTTCACCGCGTCCTCCGACGAATCCCACTTGATGGTGGGCGTTGTGTCGGCGGTATGGGGTACGCCGTCGATAATCACGCTCTCGGAAACCAGGACGAGCCGGATCGGAATGTCCGGCGGGGTCACGTCTATCTCGATGCTGCCCGTAGCCTGCGCGCCGTCGTTTCGCAGCCAATCGTAGGCCTTCACGGCGAAGGTATGTGTTCCGGTGGCGTCGAACGCGGTCTGGTAGCCAAACGTGTTGTGCACATCGATCCACGAAGCGCCGTCCACGCTCGCCTTGTAGCCTGCCGCGCCATCGGGAGCGCTCCAGCTCCATGTCTGAGGCGACTCATTCGTCGGATTCGGCGTCAGCAGCGTCAACACAGGTGCCTCAGGGCCTGTCGTGTCGTGGACGGTGGACGCCGAAAGCGACCATCCGCTCTCTTTCACTCCGCCCGCGCCGGGCAGGGTGGAAACGGTCTTTACGCGGAACCAGTATTCACCCTCGCCCCTGCCTTGGTCCGTGAACTCGAATGCGTACTCGGTTCCCGCTTCGGCGTCGACGGCAATGTCATGGGCTCCGCTGAATCCGGCGTCCTTGGCCCACTGGAGCACATAGGCGATGGCGTTGCCTCCGTCCGCCACTGCGTTCCACTGAAGCGTCAGCGGGCTGGTGTTGTAGCCGGGAGCGAGGGCCGTGATCGCGGGGGCGGCGGGCGGCGTTGCGTCCACCTCAAAATCGAGCACAGCCGACCAATCCGAAGCATTTCCCGCAACGTCCCGAGCTCTCAGCTCGAGCTCATAAGCGCCGTCCGCCAACAGTTGCGGCACAGTCCAATCAAAGTCGCCTGCAAGCGGCGAGTCGCCGTCCATTCCGCACACATCTTCGTCGGGATCAAGATCCACGAAGGTGTTCAACACATCCCAGCTTGTAGAACCGGCGTGCTTGATCCTCACCTGATAGCCGTCCACGCCCGACTGGCTGACGCCGACTTTCGCATCGGTGGCGTGGGCCCATCTGATAGTGGGTCTGCCGGTGGCCACTCGCCCGCCCGTCACGCCGGCAAGGGATGGGCCGCCGGGCATACTCGGGGGATCTGAGTCAAACACGAAAGGCGGATCCACCCACGCAGACGCATTGCCTACCCGGTCGCGCGCACGAATCCACGCGCCGTAGGATGCGCCGTTCTGAAAAGACAGGTCCGATCCAGGAGTATGTTGCTCAATCGAGCCGCCGGTGCAAGTGACTGGCATCTGGTCGGCCCACGGGTCGACCGTGCCGGGAGCCGAGTAGATCTGGGTGCCGCTGGGCGCAGACTGTCCTTCCTGCTTGGTCCACACCTGCGGCTCGTATCCGGCTACACCCGCTCCGACCACCCCGTTGGCCAGATCAGGGTCGGAAGCTCGCGACCAGGTTATCACCGGACGGCGGCTGTTTGTGAAGTGCCGCCCGCTGTTTGTGTTGGCCTGCCCGACAGACGAGTCGCCGGACATCCCAGGTGGAGCAGCGTCGATCACGAACCTGTGGGCCGCGCCGCCGCGCTCCAGCTTGTTGCCTGCATCGTCCACAATGGTAATCCACGAATAGTAGCGCCCGGAGGCCATCGGTCCTGAAGGAGACCACAGAGCTGTCCAGCTTCCGCCGTCATCGCCGGGCCGCGTAGGAGTTCTGGTTACTGTGCCCGACACACGTTGGGGCGTCTCGCTATCAGCGAACACCTCTATGTCAAGCTGTCCGTCTACGTTGAATCCGGACCCGCCCAGGGTGTCGACGGCGACAACCTTGATCCGTGGTTGGCTGTCCGATATGTACACATCGCCTTGCAGCATCCGGCTTGGTGTCACAAGCAACTCGTAAAGGGACATCTCAGGAGCGATGGTATCCAGCTTGAAAGTACGCTCCGTCGTTACCGCAAGGTTCCCGGCCCTATCCTCCGCGTTCAGGCGGACTATGTACTCTCCCTGGATGCTGAGGGGCGCCGATGGGGTGAATGAGGCATCGGGCTCACCGAACCGCGCAACGCCTGCCACCAGGCGGCCGTCGGGGTCTCTCACTTCCCAATGCACCGCGGCCACGCCCCACGGCGAATCAGACGCCGTGCCGCGCATCACTATGTCCACATTGTTGGTCTCAAGTCCTGTTTCAGGGACGGTCAACGCCACCTGGGGCGGGACGCGATCAAGCACATACGTGCTGCTATACCCCCACTCGGACAAGACGTGATCGCCGTCCTCCGCCTGCACTTTGATCTGGTAGATCCCATCGGCGGCGAAGCCAGGCCACGATGGGCGCCAGCTCGTGGCGGGCTCTGCAGCAGGGACCGTTGCCGGCGATGCGACCCGCCACGTTGCTCCACTATCCTGGCTCACCATGACATGGTATCTCAGGATAGTCGCCCCGCCTCCTGAGGCGCTGGCCTGCCACGACCAAGTGGGCGCGGGCTCCCTGCCAAAGGCCGGCGGATTGGTGAAGGGTCCTGGCGGTGTGGGAGGTGGGACACCGAGAACACCCACATCTGCCCACGCACATATCGGGGCAATGAGCAGTGCGGCCAACACCGCGACTGCAACTGCCAGTGGTCTGGGCGACAAGTCTCTCATGCCCGCCCCTCCTCGATTTCGGAAGTAATTCAGTATGGTAATAATGCTCCATAAGTCCCTCGATTCCTCCCGAAGCGTCCAAAGATTTGATGGACCAGTGCCGCGCCGCCAGCTACGCTGCTTACCAGCCTTCCCTGGCAGGCAGTCTCCCGAATCCGAAGCATCCGAGGGATCCGGTCGGCTCAGCTCCGGCAGAGTCGGCGTAGAATCCGGCACCGAACTTGATGGTCATGTCGGTGAACTTCCATCCGGCGCTGGTCTTGACCAGGTCGACCAGGATCTCCCCCCTGTCGCTTCTCGATGGGGGCACTCCGGTCGCCTCCTCGTACACCTCGAACGTCCCTGCCATGCGGGGAGTGACCTTGACTTTATCCAGCGCGGCTACGCTCCAGGAGTTCACATCATCGTACCCGCCGACTGTATCGCCCGTGGCCGAGCCGCCATCGATATCCAGTCGGATTGCATAGCCCCTGTCCGCAAGGATATGAGCCAGCGCCAAGAGGACTATTGTGTGCCTTGCCTTCGTGATCAACCCTCCTTACCATAGGCGAAGGCGGCCGAAGCCGAACCCGCTGCGCTCATCGAGCACTTCGTAGTCGCAGTATCTGGTGACATCGCCGATCTTGATGGTCACGGTGAGCGGACCGGGCTGCATCACTGCATTATCCAGCAGGACGTAGAACTTGGCCAGCCCAGGTGTGTTTACGATGGTCACTAGTCGCCACGCATCTTCCATCGGCTTGCTGCTGAGGAACACTTCGACTTGGCCATCATGGAGCCCGACTACGCTGAAGGCTATCGTAGACGCCTCGTTGATCGGATGCTGGCCCGGCGCGGGCATCACGTCGAAGATGGCCACGTCAACCACGGTCACCTCCGGCGCCATGCTTACGGCTCCCTCATTGCCCAGGTTGTCTACGCCCTTCACGCTGAGAATGTTTGCCCCGCGGCGCAGCCTCGACAATGTAAGGACAGGCTTTGTCGTCCAGGACCATGCCCCATCGTTCAGCTTCACCCAGTAGCCCTGGACGCCCGATCCACGCTCGCCGTCGTTGCCTGTCCATGTCCAGGTGAATGCGGACAGGTTGGTGTTCTTGGCAGCATCGGGAGCCGTGATCGAGACCGCGGGGCCTGCCAGGTCTATGGTGGTCGACACGATGTCCGACCAGCCGGATGTGTTCCTCAGGCTGTCATACGCCCGGACCTTGCCCTTCGCGCTTACCCCATCGTCAAGATCCTTGATCACGTAGCTTTGCGTTGTGATGCCCTCAAGGGTCGTCCATGTATCGCCATCGCCGAGGCTGTAGCTGAAGTCGTACCCAGCCACATCGCCGATGGACGACCATCTGAACACCACTTGAGTCGCCTTGGTATGGGTCGGCAGATGCGCAATGTCAGGCACCGCAGGAGCCGTGCCGTCGACGAGTACGCTGCCTGCGGCAGACTTGGCGGACTCGTTGCCAAGCGCGTCAATGGCCGTGACCTGTAGATCGTGCCAACCGTCCGCAAGATCCGCAGCAGGCGTGAATGCTGTTCCCGACTGCGGGATCCCATTCGGATCCGATTCGGCGCCGGCAGGCTGAGCCACGCCGTCGAGGAAAACGCGATAGGCCACCGTTCCCTCGGGAGCGTTCCACGTCCACGTCGGCCTTCTGTCGGCGGTCGGGCTCTCAGTTCTCGGCATTCCCGGCGCCTCAGGCGGAGTGGTATCCACTACAAAGGCAAGTCCGCTAGAGTAGCCCTCCCAATTGCCCAGGGCATCGACTGATGCCGCCTTCACAGTATGCTCGCCGTTGGCCAGGCCCTCGGTGAACTCGTATTCGGTGTTCTCCGTGCTCAGCCAGTACTTGCCATCGAGCCAGATATCGTAGTACGTTGCGCCGTCTGAAGCAGCCCATTTCACCTTGGGCATCGCATCGGCGGTGTAGAGCGCGCCTTCCGCATCCACGATGTGATCTGATACGAGTTGCACATTCTCAGGTGCGGGAGGCGCCTTCATGTCCACTGTGACGCTGGGCGTGGGAACGCCCTCGCTCCAAAGGCCCTTATTCCCTAGAGCGTCAACGCCGCGCACCCACACGTAGTACGTCTTCTCTTCGCCGGGGTTGGTGAAAGACATGCGGTACAGATCGATGTTCCCAACCCCTGCCGCGCTTGGCGCGGCCAGCGGGCCGGGCGCATCATCCGTGTTGCTCCAGTAGAGCTCGTAGTTGACCGCATCAACCGGTCGAGACCAGGTCCACTCCTGTGTGGGCTGATTTGTCGGGTTCGCGCTCCTCAGCGTCAGCACAGGAGCCGCAGGGCCGGTCTTGTCGTAGATGGTGGATACCGCCGCCGACCATTCGCTCTCCTTGGTCTGCGGCGGAGCCGTGGTTCCGTTGACTGTGGAGATGGTCTTCACACGGAACCAGTACTCGCCCTCGCCCCTGCCGGCCTCTGTGAAGCTGAACATGAGTTTGGGGGCCTGCTCGGCTTGAGGAACGACCGTTACGTCATGGGCCACGCTGAATCCGGCGTCTCTGGCCCACTGGAGCACGTAGGTGATAACGTTGTCGCCATCTTCTACGGGGTTCCACTTGAGCGTCACCGAGCTGATGCTGTAGCCCGGGTTGAGAGCCCCAATCGCAGGAGCGCCAGGAGGCGTAGCATCGATCTCTACCGCGCCGATGCCGGACCAAGCAGAGTAGTTGCCGGCAACATCCACGGCCTGTACCCGGATTTCATACTTGCCGTCCTCGAGCTGCAAAGCCTGCTCCCAGACCTGCTCACCGGGGGTTAGGGTATCCGGTATGTCCAGGAAGGTGTCGACGACGTCCCAGGCAGCGCTGCCCTCGCGCCTGATCTGGATGTGGTACAAGTCGATCCCCGATATCGCGTCTGTTGAACCGGCCCACTTCCACACGGGAGTCTTGTCAGTGGTCGGAGTGGTAGTAATGGGAGTGCCCGGCAGGGTCGGCGGATTGGGGTCGTAGATGATCAACGGGTCAACCCATGTAGAGCAATTTCCCAAGTTGTCGTACGCCTTCACCCTTGCCGAGTATTCGACGCCCGCGACAAGAGGGAGATCGGCCGACGGCGTCAATTGCTGGGTCTCCACTGCAGGCGTCGGCAAGATACCTGCCTGGTTGACCAGAGCGCTTACCCAATCGTCCGTCTGATCATCAGGCTTGCCGGAGCCGAACTGAAACCAGTAATCCCTCAGCCCCGAGCCGGGCGAGTGATCGTACGGAGCCTTTGGATCGCTGCTCGCCGCCCACCTGAACGTGGGTCGCAGAGTGTTCATGTACCATTTGCCGTCGTCGCGGACCTTGCCCGCCACAGGCTCGCCCGGCGCAGTCGGCGGAGTGGCGTCCACGTTGAGCTTCCAGACAAGCTCGTTGGACTTGTTGCCTGCGCGGTCGTACGCGATCATGGTGAAGGTCCACTCTCCATCGCAGTACCAGCCCGTCATCAGTTTTCCGATCGTGATATGCTTGTCGCCGTCGTTGTAGGTGGGCAAGCCGCCTAGATACCGCATATCGACGTCCCAGGAAACACCGTTGTGGGCCTGCTTCGGTTCAGTCCTGGACTTGTCTAGGCCGGAGCAGTCATCGGTGAAATCCGCAAGAATCGGCTGGACGCTGCCTCCCCAGCCTGTGGGCCGGCCGTTCGAAAGGACGGGCGCTTGCGTGTCCAGGAGGAACGTGCAGGATCCGAAGCCCGCGCTCGCGTTGCCGGCTGCATCGCAAGTCCACACGCGGATACGATACTCCCCGTCGTCCTCGCCGCTACCCCCAAATGCGTGCGCATCCGGCAAAGTCCAGGTGTGGGGATCGGTCCCGTGGGGCACCGTATACGGTCCTCGGACCTTCGCCGAGTCGTCGGACTTCCAAATCTCCACTGTGTACTCCCTGATTCCGCTGCTCGGATTGGGTTCAGTCGCGCCCGACCACTCAAATGTGGGCGTTGTATCGTTCGTAAACCTGGGTGCCTTCACAGTCGTGGGCGCCCCTTGCGCAAACGCCGCGGTCGCCGCCAACAGCGCTATCACTACCGCCATCGGCAGCGGTGGCCACGGTCTTCTTGACCAACTCATGTGCTGATCATAGCTCCCTTCTTGAGAGTCCTCGGGCGGGTGTCCGAGTGAACGGAAGATGAGTCGAGCGATTGCTTGCGTTGTCGTCGATTGCCATCGTATGGGGCAATTATACTGCCCTTGGTGGCATAATCCTTCAATGACAGGACCCCGTCATGCAAAAATCGTGCGGGTCATGCGCTCCTGTTCGGTGCATTTGCGTCTGTTCCTGCCAATCATGTAGCTACTTCCCGCCTTCCATGTACGGCAGAGAAGCGAGCGCACGCGCGCCCGCCCCCCGCTAGTCCCTATTCAGATCTGCTCAAACCAAGACATCTTCGATGCCCGGGTCTACCAGCCGAATATCGCCCTGGGATTCCCGAAGGCGAAGCCCTCTATCTCCGGCACCCCAGTGCCGAGCGCCAAGGTACCAAACACATCGAACTTGATCGTCATGTTGGTCATCTTCCACGCGTTCGGCGTTCGGACCAGAGTTACCTCAATGTTCCCGGTATCGCTCTGCCACCATGTCGGCCGGACCGCCGCTTTCTCGTAGACCTCGAACTTGCCTACGACTTCGGCGTTGGTCTTGTTGATCGAGACGATTGTCCAGGCGTTCACATCATCGTAGCCCACAACGCCCGCCGCGTTGTCGATGTCCAGACGCAGGACATAACCGTTCGCGGGCTTGCGGTAGTCAGCCTGGTTACCGGCATCGGCGTTAAGCTCGCTCTTGAGCACGGCCGCGTCCTTCGTGTATCCGCTTGACGACCCTTCCTTGATGGTAAGCTCGAACCCCGCGGCCAGTATCCCGTTGCCGGCCATGGCGTCGACGTTGTAGGCCTCTACGCCATCAACCCAGCCGTTCATCGCCTCAAGCACTCGCGCGCGTTCCTCCGTCTCGTCCCACTGGATCGGGGGCTTGATCCCGCAACCGGCAAGCGCCACCGCGAGAGCTACGAGAACCGCGAGGATTGCGATTCGCTTTGTCATTATGGTCAACCCTCCTCTGCAGGCGCATTCGTTCGGCCATGTCTTGGGGCCCGGGCGGGGCGAACCCCGCCCGGACTCCGTTCTGCTCTGCTACCCTTTACCACAGGCGCAGACGGCCGAACCCGAATCCGCTGCGCTCCGAGTCTACCGTGTAGTTGTGCGTGACAGTCGCCGATCCGACCGTAATCGTGACGGCCATTGGGCCCGGCAGTAGCACTTCGCCGTCCAGCAGGACGTAGAACTTGGCTAGCGTGGGCTCGTTCACTACAGTCACGATGCGCCATGGATCGAGGACTTCATTGTTGACGCTCACTTGGATCGGTGCCTCATACAACCCTGTTACCATGAACGCGATGGTAGAGATCTCGTTGATCTTGTATCTACCGCCAGGCATGGGCTGCACCAAGCCGATCTGAGGCTTCACCTGCTTGACCACGGACGCTTTAGCGACCACCGCGCTCTTGTTGCCCAGGTTATCGACGGCCACCACTTCGAAGGTGTTGTCGCCTTCGTTCAGGGTGCCCTCGTATGCGTACTTGTCGTCGTCGCTGGTCTCCGTGACCTCGTGCTTGCCGCCGTTGAACACGACCGTATAGCCTCTCACACCGCAGCCCGCATCGATGGCCGTCCACTCATAGGTGAACGTGGCCGCGTTGGTGAACACAGGCTCCGTTGGGTTTGTTATGGCAACCACGGGGCCAGTCCTGTCCACTATGGTCGACGCGATCGGCGCGCCTAGCAGCCCATCGGACCATGCCGACACGTTTCCGACCTCATCGTAGGCTCTGACCCTGCCCGAAACCGCCACTCCGTCCGCAACGTCCTCGATACCCACTACGAAGAACTCGCCCGCGAGTTCGAGCGGAGCACTCCACTCCTCGCCGCCGTCCACGCTGTAGCTGATCTCGTAGTGATCGGTGTCCGCAGACGACTTGGTCCATTCGAACCTCACCGTCGCAGCGTTGGTGAACCGAGGTAGAGTCTTCATCACCGGAGCTCCCGGAGGCGTCAGGTCGATCACTACGTAGCCGGCTTCCGACTTGGCGCTCTCGTTGCTGAGCGCGTCGAGCGCGGTCACCTGCAGGTAGTGAGTTCCTTCTGCCAGGTTATCCGATGTGTAGGTAGTCGCAGTCACGAAGCCCTTGTCGACCTCATCCTCGAACACGCGGTACTTGGCTGCGTCAGCAACCGTGCCCCATGTCCACACAGGACTCTGGTTCTTCGTAGGGCTCGTGGTCTGAGGCATTCCGGGCACTGCCGGAGGCGTGGTGTCGACTGTGAAGTGCAGCGGGTCAGAGTAATCGCTGTCATTGCCGAGCTCGTCTACTGCCTTGACTTTCACAGTGTGGTCGCCGTCGGCCAGACCTTCGCTGAACGTGTAGGACGTGTCTGGGGCAAGCACGGTGATCCATGCCTGTCCGTCGATCTCCACAACATAGTGATCGAGATCGGCGTCGCCTACAGCATCCCACTTCACCTTGGGCGTCTCGTCGGCTGTGTAGAGCGCTCCGCCGATGTTCATGCCGGCAGGTTCAGTGAGCTCCAAGCCTGTCGGAACGGCAGGCGCCGCGAGGTCTACGTAGACAGTGACCGCGACCTCAGGGCCCTCGTTGTCCAGCCAGTCGTAGGCTTTCACCTTGAAGGTGTGGGTTCCGGTCGTAGCAAACGTCGTCTGGTATGTGCGCGTGTCGTCGACGTTGATCCACGCACCGTCGTCCGCCTTCACCTCGTAACGCGTCGCGCCGGCGGGAGCGCTCCAGCTCCATGTCTGCGGCGACTCGTTCGTAGGATCGGGCGTCAGCAGCATCAGCACAGGAGCTGCGGGACCGGTGTGATCGTAGATAGTGGATACTATCGGCGACCAACCGCTCTCCTTGGTCTCGCCAACGTTGACCGTGGAGATCGTCTTTACACGGAACCAGTACTCGAGCTCGTCTGGGAACGAGAACGGGTAGTTCGATATCCCACACGGCACGGAAGTCGCGCCGCTGAACCCGGCGTTGTCCGCGTACTCCAGGACGTAGGCGATCGCATTGGCTCCGTCGGTTACGTCGTTCCAGTTGATCGTTATCGGGCTTGTCTTGTAGCCCGGGTCAAGCGCCTGGATCGCAGGCGCCGCAGGAGGCAGGGTGTCGACTGTGACTGTCACAGGCGCGCACCAGGCGCTCTTGTTGCCCAGCGTATCGTAGGACCTGACTTCGAGCGTATGCCCCCTGTCGCCAAGCTCCTCGGCGTGGGTGTAGCTAACAGCGGTTGCCACGTCTCTGATTATCGTCTCGTCGAGGCGAATCTCGTAGCCCGCGGCGCCGCTTACAGCGGTCCAGCTCCACGTTGGGGTCTTGTCGGTCGTCGGCGATACCACTGTAAGCCCCGTGGGCACGTCAGGCGCGGTCACGTCTACTTCAACAGTGCCTTCCACTACAGGGCCTTCGTTATCGAGCCAATCGTAGGCCCTGACCCTGAAGTAGTGAGTTCCTGTCGTATTGAACGTGGTCTGGTATGTGCGCGTGTCGTTGACGTTGATCCACGCATCGTCGTCTGCCTGCACCTCGTAACGCGTCGCGCCGGCGGGAGCAGTCCAGCTCCACGTCTGAGGCGACTGGTTAGTCGGATGAGGCGTCAGCAGCATCAACTCGGGAGCGTCAGGACCGGTATGATCGAAGATAGTCGATACTATCGGCGACCAACCGCTTTCCTTGGTCTCGCCAACGTTGACCGTGGAGATCGTCTTTACGCGGAACCAGTACTCGAGCTCGTCTGGGAACGAGAACGGGTAGTCCGATGTCGCACGCGGCACGGAAGTCGCGACGTCGAACCCGGCGTTGTCCGCGTACTGCAGAACGTACGTAATCGCATTGCTTCCATCGGTTACATCGTTCCAGTTGATCGTTATCGGGCTCGTTGTGTAGCCCGGATCAAGCGCCTGAATCGCAGGGGCCGCAGGAGGCGTCGCATCGACTGTGACGCTGCCGATGCCGGACCAATCGGAGTAGTTCCCGGCCACGTCCATAGCCCGCACGCGGATTTCGTATTGTCCGTCCGCAAGCGAAAGGCCCTGCGTCCAGGTCTGCGGATCGGTAGGAGTCAAGCTATCCGGGATATCCAGGACGGTATCGAGGACGTCCCAGTCAGCGGTGCCGAAGTGCCTGATCTGGATGTGGTACTCGTCCACGCCAGAGATCGCGTCGGTCGAACCAGCCCAACTCCATGTGGGAGTTCTATCGACCGTCGGAGTCGTCGTGGTAGGTGTGCCCGGCACGGCCGGCGGATCGGGATCGAAGATCAGAGGCGGATCGACATACGCGGTCTTGTTCGTCGCGTTGTCGCGCGCCCTGATGTAGACGCCGATCTCATCGCCCGCGACCAGCGGCAGGTCGCCCGCGGGCTGCCAAACCTCCCAGTCTGTCTCGGAGGTAGGCACCACTATAGGCACCCCGTTCGTGCCGCCAAGGGTCGCATCTACTGTGGTCTCCCCTATACCCTTATTCTTCACCAGGTATAGGTCGTAGTTCTTGATCTGTGAACCCGGCACTCCCATTTCAACATCCGGATCGCCGGGGTTCCCCCAGTGCCATGTCGGCCTTCTGGAGTTGGTATACCAGTTGCTATTCGCTGCACTCTGGTTGCCGGCCCAGATGCTGCCCGAAGCAACGGGGTAGGGGGAATGACGGTCGATACGGAAGGTGTACGTGAACACCGCTTCGTTCTCCGCATCGTCGTCGACAGTCAGAGTGGCGGTATACTCGCCGTCGGCCATCGGACCCATAGGAGACCATGTTGCCGTGGCAGTCAACCCATTAGGCGTCCAGCCCGGAATGCCAGATACCGTGTTCTCGGACTTGTCCTTCACGACGATTTCGCCATGCCCATCACCATCGAACCCGCTCAACGCATCCGCGACGTTGAAGGTGAGCGTTGGCATATTGGTGTTGGTGTAGACCTTCCCGTCTGCATCGACGTACGGCGTAGCCAAGTCACCAAGCGTCGACACCGTGCTGCTATCCAGCGTCGGCGGGGTCATGTCGAACACGAACTCCCATGTGCCCACGGGATACTCGCCATGGTTCCCTAGACTATCATCCGCCACGACCTGTATCGAATAGGCGCCCTCTTGGGCAACGGTCGTGAGCGGAGTGGTCAGAGCGCACGTTGCCGTCGGATCAGCCCACGAGTCCGTCGTGTCGACATCAGTCGAAGTAAGAACGTGCGTTACCGTCCAATAGATGGTCGTGCTGTCCACTCCGGACCCGGCATCGGTTATGTCGATGGATATGGCCGGGTTCGGCTCGTTGGTCTCATAGCCATCCACCGGTACCGCGTTCGCGAATTGCGGCGCTCCCGAGTCGTATACGAACTCTCCGCGAACCCACGGGTCAGCGGCATGCGATAGGTTGCCGAGAGCGTCGAACGCACGGACGCTGATGTAGTACGTATTCCCATCAGTCAGAACGAGGTCGCCGCCTGGGGTATACGTGTTCGAGTCCACCAGCGTGGCAAGAAGGACATCGGATGCGTCCTGGGTGGATCCGATCTTGATCTCATAGGCCCCAGTCGTAGGCATGCCCGACAGGGCGTCCGTCGAAGCCGCCCAGTCGATCTGCGGCGTCAGGTCGTCCGTGTAGTAGGTTGCGCCATGAAGTACCCCTGTCGTGGGAGTACCAGGAGGCGTCGGGCCCTCGTTATCGAACACGAACGATCCCACATACCACGGATCCGCTGTGGCGGACCAGTTAGCGAGCTGGTCCTGGACCCGCACGCTGACGTGGTAGGTGTTCCCGTTCGTCATCGGGGCAAGACCCGCGTGGTCGAGTTCGCTGTCGTCCGTGGCCGTAACGGCCAGCATGTCGAGGCCGCCCGAGGTCGAGCCTACCTTGACCTCATACGCCCCGGTAGTGGGCAGTCCGACTCCCACGCCGTCATTGCCGTCTTCCCAGTCGAGGTCGGGCGTTACGGCGTTGGTGTATACCACGCTCTCCCGGATGACCGCGGGGCTCCCGGCCTTCAGCATCGGAGTTCCCGCAATCGTCGGAGGCGTGTTGTCGAACTTGAACGTACCCTGGACATACCCAAAGGTATTCTCGATGTTCGCCGCGTCCTTGGCCTTGACGTTCACGTAATACGTATCCCCGGTCGTCAGCGACAGGTCGCTGCTCGGAATATACATGACCGATGTTACGAACGTCTCGCCAAGAATATCGACGGCGCCAGAGGTCGACCCTATCTTCAGAGTGTAGCGTTCGGTCTGGTGCATCTCGCCGGGTGCCGTATCGGTGGAGTTACCCCAGTCTACCCGCGGCGTCAGGTCGTTGGTCCACCTCGTGCCGCCGAAGTCCGTCCCCACTTCCGGCGCGCCCGGATCGCCTGGAGGCGTAACGTCATAGTACATCACGCGCTGATGATAGCCCGTCTCATTGCCGAGAGCGTCCAGAGCCGTGACGTTAACGTAGTACTTGGTTCCCGCAGTCAGGTCAACCCCGAGGGCGTAGCTGTTGGTCGAGCAAGTGGTCTCGCCCAAGGTCTCAGTTCCGCCCAAGGTAGTGCCTATCTTGATCTTATAGGGAGCCGTCCCGTGCAGCCCGACGCCCGCGTCGATCGACGCGTCCCACTGGATCGTCGGTTGCTGCGTCGGCGTGTGCCATGCCGTGTCCGGCGCGGCCCCTGCCGAGCCGGTCGCCGCGCGGATGTTTGCAGGCGCGCTCGGCGCTAGGTCATCGTAGATGAACGCTCCCTGGCAATCCGCCCACGCGCTCCAGTTGCCCACTGCGTCCTTGGCGCGAACCTGTATGTAGTAGGTCACGCCGTTATTGAGCGTCAACGCGGCGCCAGGAGCATACGGGCTGCCAACGCTGGTGGCAGTGGTTAGCACATCGTCCAGGCCGTACTCTGTCCCTATACGGATCTCGTACGGCGTACCCGCCAGCCCCGAATCGCCGTCGGTTGCCGCGGTCCAGCTGATCGGCGGCTGGGTGAGGTTGGTGTATCTGTGGCCGCCGGCTCCGACAACGCCCGTCGTCGGACTGCCCGTAACGACCGGAGCCGCGCCGTCGAACTTGAACGCGTACTCTACGAACGCGCTCACGTTCCCAGCCGCGTCTTGGCCCTGCACGTTGAAGAAGTACTCGTTCCCGGTCGTCCACCCAAGGTTGGCCGCCGTATACGGGCTGTCGCCGGCGCCGGTGACGCCGAGCAAGTCGCTAAGGGTCGTCGCCGTCCCGATCTTCACCCTGTGTGGAGCCGTAGCGTGAATCGCCTGAACATCCGTGGAATCGGTCCACGTGAACACGGGAGTCGAGTCGTTCGTCCAGTTGCTACCGAGGGTAAACACCGAATCGGTAAGCCCAATACTGGACGGATCGGCGGGAGGAGTCTCGTCATGGACGAACACGACTTCCTGCCAGCCGCCGGTGTTGTTCAGAGCGTCTTTCGCGCGCACCTGCACATAGTAGTCAGTGCCTTGAGTGAAGGCCTTGCCTGCATCCACTGTGTAGGTCAGCGCGTTCACGGGCGTTAAGGCCACGTGGTCAGACGCCCCTGTGGTTAACCCTATCTGGAACTCGTAGGGCTGGCTCGCGTGCAGTCCCACTCCCGTATCGGTCGAGGCATCCCAGTTGACCGTGGGGGTGGTGTCGTTCATCCTCCACTTGCCGAGGCCTAGAGAACCCGTCGCCCCGACTAGGTTCGCAGGAACGCTCGGCCCGGCGTTGTCGTAGATGAACGTTCCCTGGCAATCCGCCCACTCGCTCCAGTTGCCCGCCTCGTCTTTGGCGCGAACCTGTATGTAGTAGGTCACGCCGTTAGTGAGCGCCAGCGCGCCGCCGGGAGTATACGAGTTGACGATGCTAGTGGCAGGGGTTAGCACGTCTTGCAGGCCGTAGTCTGTCCCTATGCGGATCTCGTACGGCTCGTTCGGGCCTGACGCCAGCCCCGAACCAACATCGGTTGCCGCGGTCCAGCTGATCGTCGGGGTGGTGTCGTTGGTATACCTATGACCGCCGGCTCCAACGGTGCCCGTTACCGGGGTGTCCGTAAAGGTCGGAGCCAAGCCGTCGAACTTGAACTTGTATTCTTCAAACGCGCTCACGTTCCCGGCCGCGTCTTGGCCCTGCACGTTGAAGAAGTACTCGTCCCCGGTCGTCCACCCAAGGTCGGCTGCCGTATACGGGCTGTCGCCAGTACCGGTGACGCCGAGCAAGTCGCTAAGGCCTGTCTGCGTCCCGATCTTCACATTGTGCGGCGCCGTAGCGTGCATCGCCTGAGTATCCGTGGAGTCGTTCCACGTGAACTCGGGAGTCGAGTCGTTTGTCCAGTTGTCCGCGCCCACCACCACCGAATTGGTGAGCCCAATAGCGGACGGATCGGTGGGAGGAGTCGGGTCATGGAAGAACGACTTATAGACCCAGTCGCTCCAATTGCCGAGCGCATCCTGCGCGCGAACCTGCACAAAGTACTCAGTTCCTTCAACGAACGGCCCGGTCGCCGTGTAGGTCGGACCCGCCGCGAATGAAGGACCCTCCAGGTCCGAGGTTGTGCTCATGGTCCCGATCTGGACCTGGTATGGCTGAGTCGAGTGCAGCCCCACTCCCGCATCGGTCGAAGCATCCCAGATGACCGTGGGGGTGGTGTCGTTCATCCTCCACTTGCCGAGGAGATCCGCAGAACCCATCGCGCCGACTAGGTTCGTAGGAACGCTCGGCGGCATCGTATCCACTTCGAAGGGCCCAAACGTTACGGCCTCCCCGTAGTTGAACGCCTTGTCCTGCGCCCTGATGTGGAAGTACCAATCGGTGCCATCGGCCAATGCGCCGCTGGTCCAGATATGGCCGTCACTCATGGTGTCGGTCATCGCAGCGCTGGCCGGAGCCGTTGGCGAATGGTCCACCTCCACCCAGTAGGACCGGATGCCGGCACGGTCGTCCGCGGCGTCCGACCAGATGAACTGGGGCGTGTTATCGCTCGTAGGCACGCCGCCCGTAACGTAGACGCCGGACACCGGCCCGGGGCCTATCAGATCGACCTCCAGGCCAGGTGCCTGAATGTCTTCGGCCCAGTTCGGCGAGCTGTTGCTGTTGGCAACCTGCAGCACTATCTTGTACTGCGTTGCGTCCGGCGCGCCGGTAGGCGTCACAACGTTAAGCGATTGCCAATCCCCCAGGGCTGTCTTATCCCCATCGGGGACTGTATGCCACAAGGTACTGCCGACTTCCGTATCGCTGCCATCCAGCAACAGTACTCTTGCCTCGGTAGTGCCAGGGTTATCCGGATTCGATATGTACCCGAACTTCACCTGGACGGTCGCTCCCGATCCGCAGTACGCAGGGAACACACCAGCCGTGAACCCAGTAACCTGTTCAACATTCACGCTGGTAGGCGCTTCACCCGCAAACGCCGCGGTTGCCGCCGCAAGCACTATCACTAGCGCTATCGGCAGCGTTCGCCATAGTCTTCTAGACCAACTCATGTGCTAATCATCGCTCCCTTCTTGAGAGTCCTCATCCTCGGTTGTCCTCTTCTTGACGCCCCTGCGGCAGACTGACTTGACATGAGCGCCATCGAGAGCAAACTGGATTTCTATTCTATCGACCCTCCCTGGTCCGCCCTTTCTCATACTCATATAGGAAAGCAACGCGAGAAAGGGCCTGATGTTCCGTCAACCACCCCCCTCAATGAACTCCGTCAGAAATCAAATGGTTCGAGCAGTAAGCCTGTCCAGGCAATGCCAGTTGAACGCAGTATGAGCTATAGGTGGTCCATGGGTCTATTATACTACGTCTAATTAGGAATTCCTTCTTCAAAGGCCACCATGTACCGCAGAATGCATATTATATCGACGATGCTACATGTATCCATCGATGCATACGCCTGCCTCCCCGGATAAGGGCGAGACTATTCTGACTTTTGCGTGCATAATCGGCTTTTCGCGCCGCAGCCCACGTCCACCGTACACTTCGAGCAATTGCATAAATGTTCGTTCGCCATCACGTGTACGAGCTAAAACCTGAACCTAACCTGACCTTCCAGGTACCTGTCGAAATCTTTTTTTTCGGGGTCGGGTCCGCAGAATCCCCATAGCCCTTTCACCTTGGCCACGGCCTCAAGCCAGGGACGTGGGGTGTACTTGAGCCATAGCGCCGCCTCCAGCGCGTCCTTCTGCGACTCGACCTCGCCCGAGTCGGGCTTGACGATGCGCGAGTCGACGGCCTTGGCATCCATCCCCGCCTGCAGCAGCTCGTCGATGATCGGGCGCGACAGCGACAACATGCATTCCAGGTCGCGTTTGCGCGCTCCCGCAGGTTTCGCGCTCTGGCTCCAAGTCAGATTCGCGGCACAAGACGTCTTCCCTATCGCTGTTCGGCCGGCCGCGGCCAGCGTATCCAGTACATCCGTAGTGCCCAGCACCTTATCGACCGCCGTGCTTCGCGACCCCCTGACCGTAGCGTCAAGTGTACCGGTTCCGAGACGCAGAGGCACAGCCGCCTCCAAAGATGCCACATAGCTGGTCTTGTCGCGTGCCGGCGGTTCTTCGTCCGAGCCCTCATGCGCCAGCAAGTAGCCCGCCTTGAGCAGCCATCCGCCGGTTCTGAGCGTTAGCGTACCCTCGCCCGATTGCTTCGCAGTGCGGGCCGCGAGAGATCCGTCCATGTTGTCGGCAGCCAGCCTACCGGTGATGCCCAGGTGCGCATTGTCGCCGTTCTTCCCCCGCCACACACTGCCCGACCACGCAGCCGTGGCCTCGGCGATCCCGCCGGCCTTGCCGGCTACGGCGGAGTTGAGGCTCACGAAGTCGGCCTCCGTGTACTGACCCGACACCGAGAGCATCCCGCCAAGGACCTGCGTCTGCGCGCCACACAGCGCGACCCATCCCAGATCCGAAGAGGATCCGCTTCGGGACGCCGCCACCTCCGCGTTGAGATTGACTGGCCCTAGGCGAAGCCACGTTCTGGCACCGCCCATGTCCAGCTGGCGCTCGCCCTTCATAGCCCTCATCCCCTGCACCGCAAGACCCACATTCCGACCGAAGCTCGCCTCCGCCGCTCCGCCTGCCAGCTTGTGGGTGCTTATGCTCAGCCCTGAGCTCACCGTGTTCATCCCGTAAAAGCCGGTGGCCGTGCCCACGACCGTGCCCAACCTGCCTCCCGCGATCGCTACCCCTCCATATAGAGACCTACCTGCCAGATACAGCCCGGACAGCACGGGAAGCGTAGTATCGCCGAGCTGCAGAGAGAGGCTCCCGCCTCTGGCCGATACGGTCCACTTGTCCAGCCGCTCGCCCCACGGACCGATCACTATCGCATCGCTCGGTATCCCCCACGTGGAGCCGGTGAGCCGTAGGCGGCCTTCCAGATTCAAGGGGCCTAGCACTCCGCCTGCGATCAGGTTGGTCTCGTTCGCCACCCTCAGCGTAGTCTGCCAATATACCTTGAACAGCGAATCGCCGCTGAGCTTCCATTGAGGTTGCTCCGCGCAAATCGCGGGCGCGCAAATCCCCAAAATCGCCGCGAGCACGGCGACAACTGCCGTCAACACCGCCTTGGTCGAAGCCCGCATCCACTGCACCTCCCGGCGCACCGCCCGCGCGGACCGTGCGCCTGTAGTCGCTGTAGTAATACAGCGGATGTGGCCCTTTTTCCTCTATGAAAAACAAAATCGCCCGGGTGATAACGATATCTCCCGAGCGATTGCAGTCGCCTTAAGCTCGCCTTGATCAGAACGAGTAACCCACCGTGAACGCTATCTCCGTTCCCGCGATTCCTCCTGTGAGGCCCATCGTGGCGTCCACACCCAAAAAGAGCGGGTCAGCCAAGGCCATCCTTGCCCCGAGCCCGGCCACAAGCCCGCCCGCCGCCATGTCGAGCCGCTGGCGGAACATGAGGCTGCCGTGAAGCCCCAGGCCCGTCACGCCCGATTTCTCAGCGAAGAGCCCGGCCCCGAGCGTCTGACCCGTATACACGTGATCGCCGAACAGTCTGCCTTCGAACACGGGGCCCGCCACAATGGAGCTCCTGTAGAGAGCCATCTTGTAGCTGGCGGCCACATCGTATCCGCCCGGGAGCACCGTATAGGCCCCTTCCACCGACGAGCCCCGCCCCAGGTCGTAGCGGCCGCCCAACGTGAAGTTGATATCGCCGTCACGCGACATGTAGCCCGCCGAAAGGTGCGTTGCGCCGGCAAGCCCGCTCGCCGCAATGAGGATCACTGCCGCGATCACTGGAACCATGTGCTTCTTCATCTTGTTCCTCCTCTACTGTACACCTGCGCACATCTCTGGCGATTATGGAAACGCCTAATCCAGTACGAGGTCGAGCCGCCCCTCCGGGCGGCCCGCGATCTCTTGTCTAGTTGAGAAAGTCCAGCTTAGAACGTGTAGCCTGCGCCGATCGAGAAGAGCGCCTGCTTGTTCGCGTACTCTACCTGGCCCTTCACAGCGATCTTCTCAGTGATCTTGAAATTGATCCCGCCGATTACGCCGATGCGCTCAGCAGTCTCGACCTTCTCAATGCCTTCCTCTTTCGCCCACATCCAGTACATGGCCTGTCCGTAGATGGTGCCCGTCTCGCCCAGAGGCTGCTCAGCGAAGACGCCCGCGCCGTAGCTGAACCGATCCACGCCGCTGGGAACAAAGCCCTTGTTGTACTTCGCGCCCGCAACCGCTCCAAGCTTCAGCGCATCCAGGTTGGCCAGTGCGTACTTAACGTAACCGCCTGCCAGACCGAAGATGTCATAGTCGCCCAGGCCGGTTCCCGCCGCATCGCTGACGGGCTTCTTCTTGGGCTGAATATAGCCGTTGGCCGAAACCGAGAGCTTGTCCATGAGATCGTAGTCAAGAGCAAGAGTGAATATGATCGGGAAACTGTCAGAATCGGCGCTCGCCGCCCCGGACTCGACTGCCGGCGCGGGCCCAACGATCCCAATACCGCCGCCGATGTAATTCGCGGCAGAGGCAAAGCTGCTGGCGGCCAAGACCAGCGCCAGGGCAAGACTTACTATGGTGGCCTTCTTCATTAATACCCCTCCTTGATGACAAGGTGTCGCTTGTTCATATTCTAGCCTGGTGCGCAAACTCCTTCGAGCCCCCTTAAAGAATGTGTGCTAAAGACGGATGATTTCCGCTGCGATGGGCGGCGAAGACGCAAAATGGGGATGCCATCCATAGCATCTTCTCGGTCCCGCTCCTGAAGGAGTTTTGCCTTCTCCACAGAATCTGTCTTTTGTACCAGCATCATCTTGCATTAAAGGGGGATCACCATGTCACGAAGATCAAAGGTCAATGTGGCTTTGGTAGTCACACTGCTCGTCCTGGCCCTGACCATGGCCATGCCGGCCGTGGCGGCAGATGGCAAGCTGACCATCGTCCATGTCAACGATGTGCACGGGCACATCGAGCCGTTCACGCGGTCCGGTGCCAAGGAGGAAGTCGGGGCGCTGGCCAAGATGGCAGTCTACGTCGAAGGGCTGCGCAAGGAGAACGCCAACATCCTGCTGCTATCGGCGGGCGATATGATCCACGGCACCAACGTTGTCAACCTCTTCGGCGGGCTGCCCATGGTCGAGATCATGAACCACATGGGCTTCGACGCCATGGCCCTCGGCAACCACGAGTTCAACTACGGGCAGGAGCAACTCATCAAGCTGGCTCAAGCGGCCAAGTTCCCGTTCCTCTCCGCGAACGTGGTGCGCGACGATGGCGCTGTCTTCATCGATGACTGCGCCATCTTCAACATCGGCGGGGTGAAGGTCGGGGTGTTCGGCCTGTCGCCCATCGAAACGCCCATACTCACCCATCCCAAGGATGTAATTGGGCTCAAGTTCGTCGACCCAGCCGAGATCTCAGCCAAGATGGTAGACACCCTGGCCGGCCAGGCCGACATAATCGTGTGCCTGTCACACCTGGGATATGACGCTGACAAGGACTTAGCGGCGGCTGTTCCCGGCATCGACATCATCGTCGGAGGCCATTCGCACACCACCCTGGTGGAGCCGGCGGTGGTCGGAGACGCCATCATCGTGCAGACCGGCGATTGGGCTGAGCACGTGGGCGTGTTGAATGTGGAAGTCGCGGGCGGCAAGGTCGCCTCGTTCGACGGCGGACTAGTTCAGATGACGGCAGACGCGCCGGCGCCGGCCGCCGACAGCCCTGTGGGCGCCGCTCTTGCAGCGTACAAGAACGCGCTGGCAGACAAGATGGCTGTCGAGGTGGGCAGGACCGAAGTGCCGCTCGACGGCGAGCGCGCCCACGTGCGCACTGGCACGACCAACCTGGCCAACCTGATCTGCGACGCCATGCTCGAAGCCACAGGCGCCGACGTCGTCATAGCCAACGGCGGCGGAATCCGCGCCAGCATCAAGGCGGGCGACATCACCCTGGGCGACATCTACACCGTGCTGCCCTTCGACAACACTCTTTTCGCCATCGAGCTGACCGGCGACAGAATCGTCGCCGCTCTCGAGCACGGCCTGTCGGCCTATCCTGCGCAGACCGGCGGGTTCTCCCACGTGGCGGGCATGACCGTCAAGTTCGACCCCGAAAAGCCGGCCGGCTCCCGCGTAGTGGAAGTGCTTGTGGCAGGCCAGCCCATCGTGGCCGATAAGCTGTACATACTAGGCACCAACGACTTCTTGGCGGCCGGCGGCGACGGCTACGTCTGGTTCACCGAGTCCAACCCAGTCTTCTCTTCAGGCGCCATGCTCCGCGACATCCTCGCTGAGTACATCGAGGCGCGCGGCACCGTGGTTGCCCCAGCCGAGATCAGGATACAGATTGTCAAGTAGGCGGCCGGCGGCGACTACGTTCAGCTAGCGCGCATCGACGCGCGGCAGAGCGACAGAGCGCCTACAATCCGATGGCACAACTGCAAACGCCCGGGGCCACCCGGGCGTTTCTGCTGCATCCTCCGCCGCATACCTGCAGCTCGTCGAGGGCGCAAGTGAACACTACGTTAACCGCCTGAGTCAATTTACCCAGGATGCGAGCCAAGGCCGAGTCAGATGACACAGGTTCGCGGGCGAATTCCGCGTCTACCCTCCGTATCCATCCAAGCCCTTCAGTATCTGACGGTACCGCTGCGACAGGGTGGACACCGACACTTCGTACTTCCGCGCCACGCTGGCCTGGGTCACCGGCTCGTTCTGCGATACCGCCGACGCGTACTCCACCGCGGCCGCCCATGTGTTCGCGTGCACCACATTGGGCCGCTCCCGGTCCACATAGTCGCACCACATCTTGGCCGTGGCGAATATCTGGTCTTCAGTGTATCCGTCCCGACGCATCATTTCGTCAAGCAAGCTGGCAACCGACCATTCCTTCGGCCCAAGCGGCCCGGAAGCGAGATCGTCCTGCCCGCGCGCCTCTCCCTCCTCGCGCCCGTCGGCGAAGATCAGCTGCTTCCACAGAGCTTCCACATCCACCCACGGCGCGCCCGCGCGGCGCTTGAGATTCTCGTGGTAGTCGATATCTTTGAGCAGTTCCTGGACGAGCCTGCGCCCCATTCCCGACCCCACCGCATCGCGCGGGCTCACGCCCTGCAGGAGAGGCAACGGCGTATCGGCCCACCTTCTGTAGTGCTGGGCCGTAGCCTCATAGGCGATGCTGTCGATTCTGGCAGCGACCCTTAGCTTCTCATCCGACCGCAGCGGCCCGGGCTTCGGCGGCCTGCCGCGTTCGCCCTGCCCCCGTGGGACTATGAATCCAGCCGTCGCCTTCCGCATCAGGCTGACGCATACCCCCAGCGCGCTGCGGTTTTCAGCGTAGACTGTGAACGTGTCGCCGTCGAACGATACAAAAGCGATGTCTTCCGGGCTGTAAGGAGCGATTCCAGATTGGTCCTCGTTCCGCTGCGGCCGGATCCAGGAGAACTCGACCCCGATGCCGGCACCCGGCAGTACGCTGCGCACACCGCGCATACGAGATACGGCTTCGACTGCCCTTTGAGCATCATTCACGCAGATGAACGACCGGTACAGATTCCTCCTGGGGGGGGCCGCATCGTCCTTCCCGGCACGTTCGCCGCGCCCACCATCGGAATTCCAAGCCGAGAGCATCAGCCGGGCCAACCTGCGCAGGCTGAGGCCGGAACTCTTCAGGAAGTCGGTCCAGCCGCCTTCGTAGCCCTGCGCGCGCAGGTTGCGGTAGACATGCCCTACCACCCGAAGCACATACCGCAGAAGGGGCCTCGGGATCTCCAGGGCGGTAGCACCCACAGTGAACACGTCGTCCACGGCGAGCAACCGCGTCACCACCGCCGACCACCTGAGCATGCCCACGCCGATCTCGGGCGCTATCACATCATATAGCCGCTCCGACAGCACATCGCGCAGGACGACGCGGTCGTCGGAGACCACCGTCTCCACCTCATACAGCGACAACGTCGAACACGCCCACTGCGCGAGCGAAGCTTCCTCCCATTCGTCCAGCTCGCCCTCGTCCATCGACACCAGGAAGGTATGGATCAGACTGGCGCCCACCTCGTCATCCTCGTAATCGAGTACCAACCACTCGATGAACTCGTTCTCAAGGCCGTCCGGCTCTTCTTCGAGATCGCTGCCTTCAACATCGTCGCTCGCTTTGTCATCGCCCTCGGGCATAGCCTCGGACATGAACTTGCGCAGGCCGGAGGCTGCGACAGCCCCGAATTCCGACACATTGACGAAGGTCAACAGGCGCTCTGTGAGCCGCCTGAACCTTATCTCAACCCTTTTCTTTTCGAAGTCAACTACGTTTCCTTGTTCTGACACCAATTGCCCTCCCGCTACATGAGCCGAAAACTGGATATCACCCTATCGAGAACCGATGCGGACTGGGCTCTGCGCGAATTCAGGCACGCGGCGGTCAGCACTATCACATGCTCGCCCCTCACCACTGTGAGCTGGTGGAAGTAGACGCGCTCGCGCAGCTCAGACGAGTAGCACGAAAACCGTATCACCCACGAGTCGGTGCCGGGAAGCGCTCCGGGCGCTCCAGCCCCCTCGGGCCTGAAATCGCCGAGCCCGCGCACAAGCCCGCTCGACACGGTCTGCGCAGACGCCTCAGCATACTGCCTGGCGCTCACTCCCGCTCGCCTCTCCAAAGCGGCGTTCACACTCGCCGGGAAGCCGGTCGATCCAGGCTCTCGCAGAGAGATCAGGGCCGAATCGGACTGGCGCTGCCAGTCGGCGGGATACCGGAACGCAAACCCGTGTTCCCTGTTGATGTATTCCCGCTCAGCCGCAGCGGCCGCAACCGTACACTGCGCCCGCGGAAACCCCACAGAACCCGCGAACCCCAGCGCCCAACCTGCCACGATCAATGCCGCCGCAAATGCCGCCGCAACCATCGCAGGTCGGGAGCGCCTACGTGGGTAGAACCGCACAAGAGACCCCTCCTCGGGACGGTGCCCAATCGACTACATTAGCCTATTCTCCGCCCCGCTGAAAACTCCTTGAAGGTCGGCGCGTATCGGCCGCACGCCGCTTGCGTCTGGCATATCCTGCACAAAGACCCCAATTTCCCGTCCGTCCGGGGCGCGCATCCCAGGCTCCAGATCGAGCAGGGGAATCAGGACGAAAGCCCTCTCCCACATTCTCGGGTGCGGGATCATCAAGTCGGGCCGGTCAACCACCACGTCCCCCAGCATCAGGATATCCACGTCGATGGTGCGAGGGCCCCATCTTGCGACCGCCCTGTCGCGCCCCAGAGCGCCCTCGATCCTCGCAGCCAGCGCGAGCAAGCTATGCGGATCCAGCGCCGTCTGGGCTCGGACCACGCAGTTGAGGAAGGCGGGCTGCTCGGCGAGGCCCCATGGCTCAGTCTCATACACCCGCGATGCCGCATGCCGCGCCAGCCCCGGAGCACTGTACAGCATCGCGCAAGCCTGCAACAGATATCCCAACCGGTCCCCGAGGTTCGACCCCAGGCCGAAATAGACCGGCAGTTCCCGAGCCGCCAAGTCGTCTGCCTCTATCATGGCACGCGCAGCCCCCATTCAGACAGTCTTCAAGAAACCTCGCACTCAGCGCCTGACATCGCCATGGGAAGCACCATTGTGACGGCATTCACCCGCACCCGGGCAAAAGCTTCTTCCATTGCCGTCGCGACTATCTCGGGCTGTGTGTCGCCGCTCAGCAGGGCCAGTATGGACGGACCCGCGCCGCTCATGTAGGAGCCCATCGCGCCCGCATCGCACGCCGCCCTCATGGCGTTGACCATCCCCGGCACTATGGCGGAACGGTAGGGCTGGTGAAGCCGATCGTCCATTGCGTACCTCAGGTTGGCGTAGTCGCCCGATGCCAGCGAGGCCACTAGCAAAGCAACCCGACCCACGTTGAACACCGCATCCGAGTAGGGTACATTCCCTGGCAATACGTTGCGGGCCGCCCTAGTGGGCACCGGGAAGTCCGGCACCGCCACCACCGCGAGCAGATTCCCCCGCACAGGCACCTTGGCCCAGAGCACGCGCGCCCCCACCAGCGAGGACGCGGTCACCCCGCCCAGGATGCAGGCTGCGGTGTTATCGGGGTGACCTTCAATTCTGGCAGCCCGGTTCAGACGCCGCTGCAGATCAGGCTCAATGCCCATGAAGGCATCGGCGGCCACAAGGCCCGCGACGATAGCTGCGGCGCTGCTTCCGAGGCCTCGCGCCACGGGTATCCGGTTCACAATAGACACCCGCACCCGCGGCGCCTGTTGCCCCGCCTCATCGAACGCGGTCGCGAACGCCCGAATGGCAAGATTGTCGCTGCCCGTGGGGATCATGCTTTCGCACGGTTTCCCGTCCGGGTCAAGTGTAATGGCCATCGACTCCGCATCGCCCGTGCGCTCGAATGTCAGCTCGTCGCGGAGTTCCATGGCAAAGCCCAGGGAATCGAATCCCGGACCCATATTGGCCGAAGTGGCCGGCGGCCTGACTACGACCTTATCGACTGGCATACGTCAACACCTCTCTTGAGTACCGCCGCTGGCTCACACTCATACTCGCTCCTCGATCAACCTGCGGACAGCATCGCAATCCGCGTCCACCGCCGCACGTACCGGAGGCGCGCAGTCGATGGCCGTAGATGGATCCTTGAGCCCATTGCCGGTGAGCACAGCCACGGCGCGCTGTCCGTCCTGGAGGCGGCCATCGCGGGCCATCTTGATCAGGCCGGCCGCTGAAGCGCACGACGCCGGCTCAGCGAACACACCCTCCGTCTGCGCAAGCAGGCGGTAAGCCTCCAGGATCTCCTCGTCCGTCACGGAGTCGATGAATCCTCCGGAATCGTCGGCGGCAGCCCGGGCGCTCGCCCAGCTCGCCGGGTTACCAATCCTGATCGCAGTGGCGATGGTCTCCGGGTGTTCCACAGGCCGCCCCAGCACTATAGGAGCGGCCCCAGCCGCCTGGAACCCCGCCATCCGCGGCAAACTCGCGCTTCGGCCGCGCGCCGCATATTCGCGAAACCCCTTCCAGTAAGCTGTGATGTTGCCCGCGTTGCCCACCGGTATCGCCAGCCAGTCGGGGGCGGCTGCTGCGCCTGCTGCTGCGGCTGCTGCTGCCGACCCCGCCAGACCCGAACCAAGTTGGTCCACTATTTCGAAAGCGGCCGTTTTCTGCCCCTCAATGCGCCACGGGTTGACCGAATTGACCAGAGTAGCCAACCCGGCATCGGCCATTTCCCGCACAATCGACAGAGCCCGGTCGAAGTTGCCCCTGATCGGCACCACCTCCGCCCCGTGCGCAATAGCCTGCGCCAGCTTGCCCATGGCGATGGCGCCATCGGGTATCACTACAACGCAGCGAAGCCCGGCCCGGGCGGCGTAGGCGGCGGCAGACGCGGAAGTGTTCCCGGTGGAAGCGCATATCACAACGCGCGCCCCATCGGCGAGGGCCTTCGATATCGCGGCGGTCATCCCTCGGTCCTTGAACGAACCAGTGGGGTTGGCGCCCTCCAGCTTGAGGCGAATGTCCGCCCGAACGCCCAGATTCCGGGCGAAAGCGGGCGCGGGTATGAGGGGCGTTCCCCCTTCATAGAGAGTGACAACAGGCGCATCGGCGTCAAGCGACATAAGCTCCCGATATTCTTCGATAATTCCTCGCCACAATTTCATAAGTGTACACTCCCAACAACTCTCATAGCTCCACCCGGGCAAACGCGCGCTCGGCGGATGTCATCAGCAAGTAGTACGACACACCGGCCAGCACCGCGAAGAGCCCCAGAGTAGACCACATCACCAGGCCCTGATCCAGCTGTGCCGACAGCGCTCGGATGACGATGTAGCCCACAGCGGCGGCAACAGCAGTCACCACGACCATCATGATCAGCGCATTCAAGTTGCTCTTCATCGCCCGCTGAGGGTTGTCCCAGTTCAGGTAGGGGCGCATCATGTCCACATACAGCGACATCAGCGAAGCCCAGACCGATGCGGCGATGCCGATCAACACCCCCATAGCCAGCCCGGCCAAGTCAAGCCGGAGAACCAGCTGCATCACCACGACCAGCGGAACCATGGAGACAAGTTGAAATGCCAGCGTGAACAGGATCTTGCCCACCACCTGACGATGCGCAGGCACAGGAATCACCTTGTGCTGCCAGAACTGCAATCCATCGCGCGAAAATGCAGAAGACGCCACCGCGTTGACCCCGGACACGAACAAGATGCCGGCGGCGAACGCCAGAGCCCGCGCCGCGGCGAACTCGGGCGATGCCATGAAGGCTGTGAAGCCGGGGATTTCGGCAAACGGGCCGCCCGCCCCTGCCCCCCCGCCTCCAGCTATGAACCACACAGCCAGCAAACCCGGGAAGATCAGCACATTAGCCAGGCCGTTCAACACGAAAGTCGGGGTGCGCAGGAACACCCACATATCCTTGAGAGCTATCGCCGATTCCGGCGAACGCCGCACCCACAGGCTGTGAGGCAAGGCCAAACCGGCTTGCGCGGCCTCACGTCCGGGCCGTTTGGCCCTCGATGCCGTTGCCTCGCTTCCAGCAGCGAGAGCCGCATAGAACAGCCGGGAACCCAGCGCCATCGCCAGAGCGAGCGCCCCCGCCGACACAGCGATCAGGAGCAGCAGATTCCCCAGTCCGGCAGCCGTCCCTGCCTTCGACAACGAGAACGAAGCCCACAGGCTGGGCGGAAAGCGCATCGCCACCGACCGCGACAGGCTGTCCTGAACAGTCATGAGGTAGCTCAGCATGTCCGCCTCACTCTGGGGCGCTTTGTGCATGACGTAGTACTGGAACCAGAAGTAAAGCCCGAAGAAGACCGCTGTGCCCAAGAACATGAAGAGCGTGCGGCTCTTGCGCACGTTCACGAAGCGCATCAGCACTATCGCGGCCGCGGCGGCAATAGCCAAGGGTATCACCGGCGTCAGCAGAAACACCGGAATGCAGGTGATCCAGTAGAGCGGGCCCGCGCCTGAGCGGGTTCCATATACACAGAAAGCCGGCAGAAGTATCAAAGCCAGCGTGATGTATTCATTGGCCAGCACAACCCCGAACCTGGCCAGCACCACGGTGGATGCGGGCAGGGGCAGCGGCGTCAGTATGGACGCGTCCCGGGAGAAGTAGAAGACGCTTATCACCCAGAATAGCCCCAGTATCAGCACGAACACCTGTCCGGCCGCGATAGCCAAGGTCAGAATCATGTTACCCTGTCCCAATGTCTGAGCGTTGGAGTACATGGCGTTCAGCAGGGAAACATACCCCGCGCCCAGACCGATGACACCGGAACCGACCCCGAGCGCGATCACAATCGGTTCCCACAGCCGCTTCTTCTGCACCAGAAAGGTCCGGCGGCCGTAGGAGATCCCGAAATTCACATTGAGCAGCGCCTTGAGTAGCGCGAAGAACTGCGCCGACTTGCTCATCAGTTCTCCCCCTCCGTCAGCTCAAGGAACAGCTCCTCCAGCGTCTTCCTCTCAGAGCCGCCACCCGCTGCGTTCACTGCGCGCGCTTGGCGCTTCAGATCGTCCAGAGTGCCGCGCGCGATGAGCTTGCCGTGGTCGATAATGCCTACCCTGTGGCAGAGCTTCTCGGCCACCTCGAGGATATGGGTGGAAAAGAAGACCGTGCCTCCCTCCTCGCAGTGCCTGTTCATCATCTCCTTGAACAGGTGCGAGCTCTTTGGGTCCAGGCCCACCATGGGTTCGTCCAACACGAGGAGCTTCGGATGCGATAGCAGCGCGCCCGTGAGCGCGAGTTTCTGCCGCATTCCATGCGAGTAACTGGCAACCAGGTCGCGGACCGCGCCCTTAAGCTCGAACATGTCCAAAAGACTGTCGATCCGCTCAGCCCGCGCCGCCGCCTGCACTCCATAGACGTCTCCCATGAAGTTGAGATACTCCACTCCGGTGAGCCGATCAAAAAGATCAGGGTTATCAGGGACATACCCCATCCGCGACTTGGCCCAAACAGCCTCTTTGGCGATATCGCAGCCGTCCACGAGCACCCGACCCGAATCCGCCGTCAACAGGCCCACAATCATCTTGATCGTCGTCGTCTTGCCTGCGCCGTTCGGCCCGAGAAAACCAAAGATCTCACCCGGCCCCACATGCAGAGTGAGATCGTCCACCGCCCGCCGAGATCCCTTCCCATAGCTCTTTGAGACCCCTTCAATCCGGAGCATATGCTAACCCCCTCGTCGCACTTATGAAAAGTGTATACTCGCGCTCGGGGGGTGTCAAACAGGGGAAGGGGACCGCGCGCTTCGCGCGGGAGTTGCAGGGATCCGTCGAAGTCCTATTTCGGGGTCGGCCCAGGATGGGCGGAGTGCGACGACTCGTCTGCATTGACTCCGTCCGCGACTGCCCACAACAGATGTATACGGCTGTACGCTGGCGAGTTGCTGTGTACACCCGGTTTAGCTGGCCTTTGCGATTCGCCGGTTTTCACAGCGCTTTTGTCTCTATGTGTCGAGAATCGAGGCAATGCTTGATGCATAAGCGGTCGTATGGTCGCATAAACCCGGACGGCCGGGGAATCGAAGGCCTGCAGCGGCAGGCGGCCGGATCCCGAGGTCGATAATTGGGCATGTGTGCAGTGTTTTGCCGTGTAATGTTGAGTCAAATGGGATGAGTCGCCATATTGACTCCGCCCCATATGCCCGATGGGTCTATGCGCCCGATTATACATCAGCCATTGCTCGGAAACCCGACAGATAGGCGAAAATCCGCTGCGAAATCCGACAGATAGTTGTTCCTGCATCGCCTGCTTTTCGGGGAAGGACTCTGGTCGAGAGCACCTGCTCTACGCTGCTCATCTTGGGCCCGCCCAGGATCACCAGCGGCACCCCGAGCGACTGGGCAATCGCAGAGAAGCTCTCAATATCGCCCGTGTAGGCACACTTGACGATGTCCGCCCCGCACTCCACCGCGATTCTGCAGGCATGCGCCGCCGTCTTGAGGTCGGACCTGTCCTCCTGATCTGGTCCACAGCGTCTAGCCCGAATGGCATCATTACCTTCACAGCACTGAATCCCCATCGAATTGCCTGCTCGACGCCGTAATACGCACTATAGCCCAGGACGCCTTGGACTTTGCCGGGAATCGTGCCCATGAGAACGTAGTCAGACTTCGGAATCCCCGCCTTCAAGTCAACGGAACCTTCTCCACCGGGAGCCCGCTCTGCGCAATCCTCTCGCACTCGTCTCGGTCTGCATCGCCATCCGTGATCAGGCGATGAGCAGCGCCCATGAAGAGCTTGTTCACGTAGTGAACGCCGGCGAGATCCTTCTCGGCAGTCGCTCCCACGATCGCCAGGGACGTTCGCACATCGCCGCCCAGCACGACCGTGCGGATTGACTGGCACAGCGCCAGCTCGTACGCAACGTCTATTCCATTGGTAACCACGATGAGTCCGTCAATCGCCTTAATCCGTTCGGCGAGGTGTCGGACGGTCGTTCCCGCCGTGAGGAGTCGATGCTCTCGATTGCCGTGATCTCCTCGCCCGCTGTGTAGTAGACCACACTACGATTGGGCCCTCCGGAGCCAGCGCGGGCAGTGGGTTGGATTTCAAGGGAAGCGTCCGCGTCCGCGCTCGTGTTCGCGGTTCCCCATGCGCATGGACTCACGCCCGCGCTGCCACTGAGTAGTTCTCAATTGGTCTTTGCGCGATACGCCAGTTAGCGCTGTAATCCCTGCTAAGTAGCTCCCGATAAGTCCTT
>DHON01000013.1 GCA_002409965.1 Firmicutes bacterium UBA5389 | reverse complement strand
GCGCGCCGAGCGGGCTTGAGCGAATCGAGCCGCAGGAGTCGTCGTGGGGGGTCAATTGCGACCACTCGGTATGGATGAATGAGCGGACCCGGCCGATGTGGGAGAGGATATGGGAGTTTGAAGACGTGGTCAACGGTAGCTGGGTGTTGACGCCGTTTGGCCCGTGGCCCGGGGATTTCTGGGATTTGCAGGGCCATGTGGACGAGTTCCTCCGCGAGTTCCTGCTAATGATGGCTTCCGACTGGGAGTTTCTCATGTATACTGGGACTGCCGGCGACTATCCAGAAGAGCGATTCGAAGGCCACAGACGCAGGTGCGCGCAGGCTTACGAGCGTCTTCGCGAAGTTCTGAGCGACGAGGACCTCCCTGCCTACACCTGCGAGTCCGATGGGTCTGTCGAACCGGACGGTTCTGAGTCGCCAGGCAAGTGTGAATAGTGCAGTCACATGAGCTACATGAGGAGGTACGCTCCCAGTGAGAGTGCTCTTTGCTTCTTCAGAGGTCAACCCGTACATGAAGGTGGGCGGCCTGGCGGATGTGGCGGGGAGTCTTCCCAAGTTCCTGGCGCAGGCTGGCTGCGATGTACACCTAGTAATGCCCAGATACGAGACGGCCAAGTGGAACGGGCTGTCTTTTGAGGAGTGGGGATCAGTCTACCCCCCGATGGGATACGGGCGGGAGGAAGGTCAGGTGGGGCGGGCGCAAGTTGCGCCCAACCTCACGCTGTATGCTATTCGCAACGGCGCGTACTTCGCCCGCGAGAAGCCGTACGATTCGCCCGACGACATGAGGCGCTTCATGTTCTTCGCCAAGGCCGCGTATGAGCTGGCGAGGCGACTTGAGGTCGACATTGTTCACGCCAACGACTGGCACACCGGCTTGCTGCCGGTCTACTGCAAGGTGTACGGTTGCCCGGGGGATCCGGGCACTGTGATCACCCTACACAACCTGGCCTTCCAGGGCACGGGCGACTGGAACGACTTCATATACTCATCTTTGCCATGGGAGCATTTCAACCCAGCAGGGGCCGAGTTTTTCGGCAAGTTCAACATCTTGAAGGCGGCGATAATGTACTCTGACAGGGTCAGCACTGTGTCGCCCACCTATGCCCGGGAGATCCAGACGCCCGAGTTCGGAATGGGGCTCCAGGACGTGCTGGGCGGCAGGAGCGAGATCATCCGGGGAATACTCAACGGCATCGACTACGATGAATGGAATCCGATGCTCGATACTCTGATGGCTGCGAACTACGATGTGGAGTCGATCGAGAGGCGCGAAGAGAACAAGAAGGCGCTATTGACCAGGTTCGGCCTGTCATATCGTCCGGGCGCGCCTGTGTTCGGCTTCGTGGGGCGGCTGTTTGAGCAGAAGGGTGTGGACATTCTGATCGAGGCCGCATCGCGCATGATGGAATCGGACGCGCAGTTTGTGATTTTGGGGACGGGATCGCCCAAGTACGAGGAAGCGCTTCGGATGCTGGCCGGGGCGCATCCGGGTAAAATCGGTATCAAGCTGGCATTTAGCAACTATCTTGCCCATGAGATCTATGCGGGATCCGACTTTTTCCTCATGCCGTCTAGATTCGAGCCGTGCGGCCTGGGGCAGATGATAGCGATGAGGTACGGATCCATTCCCGTGGTTAGGGCTGTGGGCGGTCTGCGCGATTCAGTGCGCGAGCCCGACGCCGGCTTCGTCTTCTGGGAATACTCAGTTCCAGAGTTGCATGCAGCCATGCAGCGCGCTCTGGCGGTATTCCGAGACTCCGAAGCAATGTTGGCCATGCGTGTGCGCTGTATGACGGCGGACTATTCGTGGGGACGGTCTACCGGCGACTACCTTACGATGTATCGTGAGATTGCACCGGTCCATATTTCAGCTTGATGAGGTGAGCCAATGTCCGAACTAAGAAAGGACCCCATCACCCGCAGGTGGGTGATCATCGCAACGGAGAGGGCCAGAAGACCGAGCCAGCTCTCGAGCCCGAACCCGGTGACTCCGCCCGACATGCCCGCGCGCGATCCGAGGTGTCCGTTCTGCGAGGGCAACGAGGCGATGACTCCGCCGGAGGTAGCCGCCTACAGGCACGCGGGCGGTCAGCGCGACACGGCGGACTGGTGGATCAGGGTGATCCCCAACAAGTTTTCGGCGCTCGATCCCAACACGCCTCTGGAGCGGATCGGCGAAGGTATGTACGACATGGCAACAGGTTTCGGCGTGCACGAGGTGATCGTTGAGTCGCCTAGGCACGACCACACTTGGGGAACGGCCAGCGACAGGGAGTTCGAGGAGATCTTCTGGGCCTATCGCGACAGACTGATCAACCTCATGCGTCATCCTGCGCTGCGCTATGTGCTGATATTCAAGAACTACGGCAAGGAAGCAGGCGCATCGCAGGCGCACGGCCATTCGCAGCTGATCGGGCTTCCGGTCGTGCCCAAGCGTGTGCTGGAGGAGCAGGAGAGTTCCGAGGACTACTTCCGCTACAAGGAACGCTGTCCCCTGTGCGATGTGATCAGGCAGGAGCGCGCCGATGGTAGGCGCATCATCCACGAGTCAGAGCATTTCATCGCATTTGCGCCGTATGCGTCTTACCTGCCGTTCCAGATTATGATAATGCCCAAGCACCATGACCCGTTCTTTGAGCGGATGGAGAAGAGCCAAATCATGGATCTGGGGCGCGTGTTCCGGCGCGTGTTCTGGGCGCTCACGAACACGCTGGGCGATCCGCCGTTCAATTGCGTGCTGCATACAACGCCGCCGGCATCGGCCGGCGATGAGCGCTACAACCACTGGCATTTCGAAATCGTTCCGCGCCTAACCAAGGTGGCCGGGTTCGAGTGGGGTTCCGGGTTCTACATCAACGTTGCCACCCCTGAAGACGCCGCCGAGGCCCTGCGCGCCAAGATAAACGAGTGTGATGAGACGGAGTGCCCTGCGACCGAGGCCGACAGGGCAATAGGACAGCTGGATAGACACTAGGGCAGTCGGCGGGTCGCGGGCCAACGGCGCGATGGTTAGCGCCGTTGGCCCGCGGGTTATGACTGGCGTTGGTGTATGTGCGGGCTATCGCGCGCTATGCCGCCCGCGCCTGGGAGCCTGGGCTCTTTGGCGGATGAGCGCCATGGGCCTTGAGGCGGATGGTCTGGGTCACGAAGGCGGCCGCCATCAGGGCAACGCCGATGACGTCGGTGACGATGCTGGGGTCGATCAGCAGAAGGCCTGCAGCGATGAACATGATCCGTTCCCACCATGGTGAGTAGGTCCTAAGCCACCCCGCCACTCCCGCTCCGATGGCTATCATCCCGACGAACGAGCCTATTGCGACCCTGAGAGTGTGCCCCCAGGACGGATTGAGCAGCAACAGGTCAGGGCTGTATACGAAGAAATACGGTACCAGGAAGGCCGCTATGGCCAGTTTGGTCGCGTCGATGCCCGTCTTGTAAGGATCGGCCTTGGCGATGCCTGCCCCTGCAAAGGCGGCCAGCGCTACAGGGGGCGTTATGTCGGCCACAATGCCGAAGTAAAAGACGAACATGTGCGCGGCAATGGGGGCGATCGGCACTCCGTTGATCGCCAGCGCTGCTAAGGCCGGTGCCGCTATGGTCGACGTGATAATGTAGTTGGCCGTGGTCGGAACGCCCATCCCGAGTATGATCGACGTGATCATCGTGAAGAAGAGCGTCAGGAGAACAATGCCGCCCGACAGGTCCACCAGGCCGGTGGCGAGTTTGAGGCCGATGCCTGTGAGGGTGACCGTGCCGGCGATTATGCCTGCGCCTGCGCAGGCCACCGCAACGCCCACCGCGCCTCTTGCGCCCTGCTCCAACACGCCGAACAGCCCCTTCAGGCTCACCTGGGGTTCGCCTGTGAGCGCCTGGCTGAGGAAGAACATGCCCACTGCGTATACGATCGTCGCCTGCGTGCCCGCGCCCATCGCCAGCATGTAGACGGCGCCCACTGCCGGCAGGATCAGCTGAGCCAGGCCCGCAAGGCGGGCGAATATGCCTCCGCGCTTGGCGGGATCGCCCCCGGCGGCGAGCCGCAGAGCCCCGTGGTAGACCACAGGCGGCAGCGCGGCGAGAAGCATGGCGTGCCACAGAGGTATCGTGAGGAACTCGCGCAGCGCGAACGCGCCCGCCAGGAAGGCGACGATGATCCCGGTCACCCTGTCGAACTGGGTGTATTCGGATCTGTCCTGTGCATCGGCCGCGGCTACTTCCTTCTTGAGCACCCCGGCCAGCACTGCAAGGACTATCCCGTACAGGGCGGCCTTGGTAGGAGTGCGCCCCGTGGTCAGGAAGAAGATCATCCCCACGATGGGCAGGATGAGCTGTCCTCGTTCGCGCATAACCCGCCAGAAGCTGGGCACCAGTTCTTTGGGAAGGCCCCTGAGGCCGGACTTGGCAGCCTCTAGGTCAACGCCTATCCAGATCCCGGTGAAGTAGAGGATCGCCGGGATGATGGCCGCCTTGGCTATCTGGACATATGGAATGTTCAGAAACTCCGCCATCAGGAAGGCGGCGGCGCCCATTATGGGCGGCATTATCTGCCCGCCGGTCGATGCCGCTGCCTCCACTGCCCCCGCGAACTCGGGCCGGTAGCCCAGGCTCTTCATCATGGGAATCGTGAAACTGCCGCTCCCCACCGTGTTGGCGACTGAGCTGCCCGAAACCGTGCCCTCCAGCGCAGAGGTGAACACGGCAACTTTGGCTGGTCCGCCGCGCTGCTTGCCGGCGACCGCGTTGCCGAGATCGATGAAGAACCGGCCGATGCCCGTCTTTTCCAGGAACGCCCCGAACATGATGAAGAGGAATATGAACGTAGACGACACGCCCAGTGGGATGCCGAGTATGCCCTCTGTGGTGAAGAACATGTGGGTCGTCAGGCGCTCAAAGGACGCTCCGCGGTGCCTCAGAAAGCCCGGCATCCGCTTGCCGAAATACGCGTATGTCAGGCACACGCAGAGTATTATGACGATGGGCAAGCCCACTACCCGGCGGGCCGCCTCCAGCACCAGCAGGATGGCAACGGCCCCCACCGCCATGTCCAGCGGCGTGTACGCGCCGGCGCGCAGCATGAGGTCGTGATAGTTGAAGATGTAGTAGGCTGCTACGCCCGCGCCGGCTATTGCCAGCAGCAGGTCGAACCAGGAGAACTTGTCGCGCCCCTTTGCCGTGGGCGGGTACAGCAGGTAGGTTAGGGCCAACACAAATCCCAGGTGTACGACGCGCTGAATCTGGGGCGGGCGTTCGCCGCGGATGGCGGTGTATAGCTGAAAGACTGCGAACGCTATGGCGATGATCCTAACGGCCCACGTTAGCCAGCCGGCCAGATGCCGGGTGGCCGATTCGCGGTCGTACTTGGCAAGTATTTCGTCAATGTCCACTTGTTCTTCAGGTTCTATAGACCCAGGAAGCTTATTGAGGTTGAGGTCGTCATCGTTGGTGCCCAAAGCGAGTACTACCTCCTCGTGTACGGCAACAACGCTTTCGCGGCAACGGTAATGTCGATGCGCTCACCCGATTCGACCAGGGATATGAGGTCGACGACATCGCTGCCGAACGCGATCTGATGCCGTGCAATACTGCCTACGCGAAGCGGTATTGAGGTCATGGTTCTTTCCATCCCTGAGATTCGAACCCCAAAAGGGCCCACTTCCACCTGCGCGCCCTCATCCGGCTCGCTCGGCAAACCTGCGCCAAAGTCCTGATAGACCGTTTCGTACAGAAGAATCTGCCCATCGCTCATGATCCGGAATCTCTCCACAACGGAGGTTCTTGCTACTGAATGCGTGTACCTGATATCGAACTCGTCTCCCGGCGCCGCCCGGCGTTCGTACAGCACACGCCCTCCGCTGGCTACAGCTTTGAGCACCATGGTTTGGGGACGCATGAGCGCCGCCGCGAGGACCACCGCCAATGCGATGCATGCCAGCGACAGTAACACTGCGCTCCATCTGAAACGGTCGGAATGTGTGCTCATTTCTGAATGAATGCGCGGCAGCGCTCCAAGCTCTTTCCCTACGCTGCCGCGCTTCCTGTTCACCTCGTCGGGCACGCGGGGCACCTGCGGTTTGGCCTGCGATGCTCGGCATGCCGGTTGTCAGACAGACAGACGCGCCTTACTTGATCAGTCCCTTTTCCTTATAGTACTTCGCAGCCCCTGGATGCAGAGGAGTCGACAGTCCGTTGAGAGCTGTGGCCAGCTTGACCTCGGCCCCCTTGGCGTGGGCGCGCGCAAGATCGCCATCGTTCTCAAAGAGGACCTTGGTGATGTGATAGACATCATCCTCGGACACATGGTTGCCTGCAACCAGTATTGCCATGACCGCCGGCGTGCTGGCCGCGTCCGGCTGGTTGATGTAGGCGTTGGCTGGAACCGCGGATGCGACCAGGAATGGGTACTTGGTGGTGAGCTCCTTTATCTTGTCGGCCGGCATCGAGAGGATCCTGATTTTGTGCTGGGTGGACACATCGGTGATGCCGGGGTTGGGCACACCGGCCGTGACAAAGAACCCGTCGATGTGTCCGTCTTTGAATTGGTTGGCGCTCTCGGCGAACGACAGGAACTGCTCTTCCACGTCAGCGTAGGTCATGCCGTTCACATCGAGAAGCTGACGGGCGTTTGCCTCTGTTCCGCTGCCCGGGGCGCCCACGGAGATTCTCTTGCCTCGCACATCGGCCCAGGTCTTGATGGGGCCGTCAGCGCGCACCACGAACTGGATGACCTCAGGATACAGCGAGGCAACGGCGCCGAAACTCTTGGTGGGTTTGCCTTGGAAAGCCTCGGTTCCGTTGTAGGCGTAGTCTGCCGTGTCGTTCTGCACAAGCGCCAGGTCAGCTTCTTCCTTGGTGACGAGCCTGATGTTCTCGATGGACGCTCCAGTTGCCTGGGCGGCCATGTTCATCTTGGATATCCGTTTGTTCGCGATGTTCGCTATGGCCCCGCCGAGCGGGTAGTAGGTGCCGGCGGTGCCTCCCGTGGCTAGCACCAGATCACTCGCGCAATAGACGCCAATTGATACGGTCAGGACACACAGAACAGCTAGGAAAGCCAGAAGAGACTTCTTCAAATCGGAGCCCTCCTCTTAAGTTGTGTGCGGCGAGCCCATTGTGACCCTATCCAGGCAGCGCCTCAAACGTAAATGCATAATTCTCCGCGGAATGGACCTATACCTGCAAGCCGCGGAAGAATTATTCTGTCGGGAAAAGAAAGCGGGTTTGGCAACACCTGGGCAGGCGGGAGAGCAAGCGCAAGAGGGGGCCGAGTACATCGCGGCCTCAAGCAACGCCCGCAATCCGCAGCAAGTTCCTACTGTGCTAGAACCCCTACAACAAGGCGCAGCCCTTGAGACCAGCGCGATCTTCGGATTCGCGGACGCGCAAGCTACAGGCCAGCAACAGAGTCGGCGCGACTATTCGCGACTTT
>DHON01000003.1 GCA_002409965.1 Firmicutes bacterium UBA5389 | reverse complement strand
ACCGCTTGCCGCGGGGCTTCCACGCCAATGCATGGCGCAAGGACTTATTGGGAGCTACTTAGGGCGGTCTGGAGATATGCGGCATCGTAGACGGACATTCCATGGCGTAGTGTAGTAGCTAAGCAATCGACTGGGTCGGGATCCCATCCCTCGAAGACAAACTCGAGCAGGATGCCGGGTGCTTCTGAGGCTATGCGAGGAGGGCTGTCGCTGTGGATTTGCTTGAACTCAACCGCGAAGCGTGGAACCAAGAGGTGCAGAAAGGGAGCATATGGACAAGGCCGGTGAGCTCTGAAGCCATAGCCAACGCCAGGGCTGGAAAGTGGAGTCTGCTTCTGACACCCGCGAAACCGGTGCCGGCAGAGTGGTATCCTGAGCTTCGAGGGAGGAAGGTCCTGTGCCTTGCATCAGGCGGAGGACAGCAGGGACCAATCTTGGCGGCGGTTGGGGCTGATGTTGTCGTTCTGGACAATTGCCCTGCGCAGCTTGAGCCGGGTGACATGCGAGATCTGTCGCGCTTCGAAGACGAGAGCTTCGAGCGGGGGTATGGCCGCCGCGTCTCGGCGGTGCCTCGGTCCAGGCCAAGCGCTTGGCGCTTTTCGGCCGTGCCCGCGACCGTCCGCGAGGCACATGGGTGCCTAAGGCTCGCGGCCTGCGGGATTAGCGTGGCTTTGACGGGGCTCTGGTGTGGGTAGCTCGAGTTGCTGAGCAACGGACGAGTTGACGAGCTTGCGGGCCGAATGAAAGCCATTCCCGACCTGAGCGGAGAGACTAGCGCTCACCGCAACGATCTCGCACGATACCTTGAAACAGACCGCAGGGCAGTCCAGCCAACCATTGCTGAGGAAATGACGCCAAGCTCTAGGAGCAACAATTGTTACACGCACCCTGTGAACCCAATCGTGTACATGTTCGACATGAACGAGTGGGACAATAGTAACCTAGTGGTCAAGTACAGAGTGCCCTATTCCGATCTGCGTGATCTCCCCAGCACGTTCATGGCCACAAAGGCCGTGAAACAGGCATGAACGCCTCGGGACGCGCGCTCAAGCCAGGTCGCCATCGCGATCTCGAGCACAGCGCGGAAAGGCGCAGCATTCGTCAGTCTCCACAACGGCCAGCCCAAGAGCGCGGGCGTGTTCCAGAGCACCCGGCGCTG
The DNA here is from genome assembly GCA_002409965.1 of Firmicutes bacterium UBA5389. Classification (GTDB taxonomy): domain Bacteria; phylum Bacillota; class DTU025; order DTU025; family DTU025; genus UBA5389. The sequence continues at coordinate 21,990 of DHON01000003.1, read as the reverse complement.
GCTGCACGATCAGGTTGACCCCTGCATCGATCACCATGACGTCGACGAGCCCGCGGTATGCGCCGCTCGGGCGCATGCAACCCAGGTTGATGGGGGTATTGGGAAACATCAGCCTGGCCTCGGCAATGATGTCGCGGACCAGTCCGGGCTGTGGTGCGGGCATATCCGCCATACGAGTGTCGGGAGTGGGTGTGAATATGATGAACACGATAGCCGGCGGCATCGGAGCGGCGCCTGAGGTTACGGTGTCGAGTATGGCCTGGAGAGCGCCGATTTCGGACGGAGTTGACGATGCGGGCGATGGCGAAGCAGACGGCAACAGCGATTCCGAGGCTTCCGATAGCCCGATGCACACGTGTGGCACGGTAGGCACGCGTTTCGCCAGCGACACGTATGACGCGATGTAGTCTCCGGGAGCTCTGCGGAGTCCGTAGACTTGGCTGATCACGCGCTGATCTGTCGTGACGTCGAAGGAAACGACATCAGCCCACTTGGCTATCTCCTCGGCTTGGACCTCCGTCACCAGGCCTGCATGGGAGTTGATGCGCACTTCGGGGGCCGACTCTGAAATGCGCCGCGGCCATTCACCGAGAGGGACCTTGCCCGACAGATCGCACCCGCCGCTCAGGAGCACGCTCTTGGGTGGATGAACGGCAACCAGTTCCAGGGCGCGCGATGCCGACCGCATGCCCGCCAGGTAGTGACGACCGCAGTGAGCGCAACTCAGCGCGCAGCCGCGACCCGTAACCGATATCGCTATGGTTGAGGAAGGTTTTGCGAAAACAATCTCGTGCGGGAAGTGTGCAACGCGAGTTTCCCAGGCCGGCCGCCATCGATCCATCTGCCATCTCTCCGTCTGCCGTCTCTCGGCCTTCTGCTCCCAACCCTGTGGGTCGCAGACTGTGGGCTGTCGCTTAGCTGATTTTGTCTCTCTTCATCATACCATCAGAGGCAACAGCGTGACCGAACACGCCCCCCTTGATGCCCTAGTATCTAGAGGTGGTGGCATGCACGCCCAAACGCTCCTGCAGAAAAGCGTGAAACGGCGTCAGTTTCGGCGAAAAACGAGAAGGAAAACCGGTAGCGGCATCGAATCATGCGTATAACGTTGCGCACACAAATGTGTATACACTGCCCGCACCGGCTTGGATTCGGGGCGACAAGGAGCGAAGGAGCGGGCAGGAGGAGTGAGTCATCGGGCTGTGTTCGCAGATTCAGTTTCGACACACTACAGACATCTACTTGGATGAAGGAGGACTGCATAATGCCCAAACGCACTGCCCTAATCTGCATTGCTCTCGCTGTTCTCGTATTCACGGCGAGCGGATGCTCACTGAACCCCTCGGCTAAGGATACGGGGCTTCCCAAGACGGTCGTGGTCGCTCAGGGTACTGACGCGACCAGTATGGACCCGGCTCGCCGTGTTGGGTTCCCGTCTCTGAACATTAATATGCACATCAGCGATCCCCTGGTGTTCGGGGATCCTGAGAAGGGCATCGTTCCGTGGCTCGCTGAATCTTGGAGCAATCCCGATGACACAACGTGGGTCTTTAACCTGCGTAAGGACGTCAAGTTCCATAACGGAGAGCCGTTCAACGCGGAGGCTGCAGCCTATTCCCTGGAGCGGTTCCGCGATAGGAGCATACCTGGCCTGAAGCACGCCTACTACTGGGATATCTGCACAATAGCCTCGGCTGAGGCGGCTGACGAGTACACGCTGGTCATCAAGACCGAGAAACCGTCTGCGCTGGTTCTTCCCGTCCTCACTCAAGTGGAGATGATAGCGCCCAAATGGGCCCAGGAGGCCGGGCTGGACGAGACCAACAAGAAGCTGATCGGAACGGGCCCGTTCAAGTTCGTGGAATGGGTCAAGGACGACCATGTCACTCTTGAGGCCAATAAGGATTACTGGGGAGGCAAGCCCCTAGTCGATAAGCTTATCTTCCGTCCGATTCCCGATGCCGGCACTCGCATTGCCGAGCTGCTCAGCGGAGGTGTCCACGTGGCGCTCGACATTCCGTTGGACCAGGCCGGCAAGATCGAGACCGACACTACCACGCTGGCCACAACGATCGGCCGCCGCGCGATGTACATCGGCATTGTGAACAACAAGCCCGACTTGCCAACGTACGACAAGCGGGTACGTCAGGCAATGAACTACGCAGTGGACGTGGATACCATCACAGAGACCCTGATGCAGGGCTACACCCGTCCCTACGCCGGCCTGATCGCTCCGCCGTACAATGACCCAGAGATCGAACCCTACGCGTACGACCCCGACAAGGCCAGGGAGCTGCTCAAAGAAGCGGGATACGAGAACGGGTTCAGTGTCACGATCGATTCGCCCAACGGAAGGTACATGAAGGACGTCGAAGTGGCGCAGGCTGTGGCGCAGTATCTCAACGATGTGGGGATCAACGCCACTGTTCAGACTTACGATTGGGGCACCTTCAACGATCGTCTGCAGAATGCGACAACGAGCGAGCTCTACCTGATGGGCCAAGCCCTGCCTTCTCCTTTCGAGCAGCTCAGCACGTTGCTCGACTCGCGTTCCGCGGGCCTTGCGGCTCACGGCTACGCAGACGAGGAGTTCTTCGCGCTCATGGACAAGGCAGCTACTCTACTTGATGAGAGCGAGTACCTCAGGACGCTGTACCAGGCGCAGGACATGGTGTGGGAAGACGCCCCTATGATCTTCCTGTATCATCAGCCTGTTGCGTGGGGCGCCAGCACTCGTCTGGAAGGGTTCACGGCGGCGTCCAGCGACGAACTTCGTCTGCACAAAGTGCTTGTGAAGCAGAACGAAGAGTAGCTGGTTATCTGGCAACCGGCCACCTTTGGGGCAGAGAACCGCAGGCACCCCAAGTGCCGCGACTCTTTGCCCCGGCGGGGTAGGCCGGGGGCGTAATGCTGGCAGGCTGGTCGACTCCGGAATTGACTGTGCGGGATCGACAGCAGCCTGATGATGCGATGGTTGGGGGAGGGAGCTTCTTGGGCGGATACCTTGCGCGCAGGCTGTTTTCCGGGGCCCTGGCCATTCTCGGAATCGTGATAGTCGTGTTTGTGCTGGTACGCATGTTGGGAGATCCGGCAGCCCTTATGATGCCGCCGGAAGCGACTAAGGAAGAGATTGAGATCTTCCGTCACGCCTACGGGTTTGACCATCCCATTCACATGCAGCTTGTCGACTTCATGAAGGAGCTTGCCCGCGGCGACCTAGGGCGGTCGTTGCGCCACGACGAGCCCGTCATGAACATGATCATGGAGCGACTGCCGGCCACCCTCAAACTGTCAGTCACTGCCTTGGTGTTCTCACTGATCCTGGCTGTGCCGCTGGGCGTGATCGCGGCGATACACCGCGGCACGTTCTGGGACCGGGCTACCATGGTCATCGCCATGCTGGGGCAGTCTGTTCCTGACTTCTGGCTTGGCCTGATGCTGATCTATCTTGCGGGGGTGCGCCTGCGGCTGGTGCCGATCTCGGGATATGGGGGGTTCAGTCACTTGATCCTCCCGGCGCTCACCTTGAGCGTGTTTCCTCTGGCACGCACCACGCGTATTGTCAGGTCGGCCATGCTGGAAGTGCTGGGGCAGGACTACATCAGGACCGCGCGTTCAAAGGGCCTGTCAGAACGGATAGTCACATACAAGCACGCGCTCAAGAACGCGTTAATCCCTGTGATAACTGTGGTGGGCCTGGACCTCGGGGCGCTCTTGGGCGGGGCTGTGATAGTGGAGACCATCTTTGCCTGGCCGGGAATGGGGCGATTGGTGGTTCAAGCGCTGGATAACCGCGATTTTCCCCTGGTACAGGGGGGCGTGTTGGTCATGGCGATCTCCTATGTAGGAGTGAACATCCTTGTGGACTTGCTGTACTCTATCGTAGATCCACGAATCCGATGCAACTGAGGGGGGAAGTCAGCAGATGAACGGTGGGAAAACCAGAGCGCCGATTGGAGCCATTGTCATCTTGGCATGCATCGCCGCTGTAGCCGTATTCGCACCCTGGCTTGCCCCTGAGAACCCTGAGGAGATCGTCTTGACCAGGCGTCTGGCTCCACCCTTCTGGATGGAAGGGGGCTCCATCGCGCATGCGCTGGGAACAGACTCACTGGGAAGGGACATCCTGAGTCGTCTGATCTTCGGTTCTAGAGTCTCTCTCATCGTAGGGCTGGTGGCCGTAGCCGCCGGCGCGGGAGTGGGCATCGCCCTGGGTCTGGTGACGGGCTACTACGGCGGAGTGCTGGACAATGTGATCATGCGCATCGGCGATGTGCAACTTGCTTTCCCCTTCATTCTCCTGGCCATTGCGCTCATGGCCGTGCTCGGGGAGGGGCTGGGCAACGTGATTCTGGTGCTTTCCATCAGGAGCTGGGTGCCGTATGCCAGGATGGTACGCGGTCAGGTGCTGGCCCTGAAGGAGCAGGAGTTTGTCCAGGCAGTGCGAGCGATAGGGGCCAAGGATTGGCGGATAACCGTGAAGCACATACTCCCCAACGTGGCCGCGCCCGTTATCGTGCTTGCCAGTTTCAGCGTTGCCCGAACGATCATAGCCGAAGCTTCATTGAGCTTCCTCGGCCTTGGCGTGGGGGTCTCCGCTGCAACGTGGGGGGCCATGATCTCGCAAGGCAAGGACTACCTGACCGATGCGTGGTGGATCTCGGGCTTTCCGGGGCTCGCCATCATGATCACGGTGCTCAGCATCAATCTGATCGGCGATTGGCTACGGGATTCCCTCGATCCGAGTCTCAAGTATTGATGAATCGCACCAGGTTGGGGCGGGCGGCATCAGCGGCAGAGACGCTGCTTGCCGGCAACCACTGCTATCTCTGCGGGCTGCTGTTCTACAAGGGCGAACTGAGCGAGGCGGAGCTTCGGCACTTGCAGGGAGAAGTGTGACACACGGCGAACTTGCTGTATGCGAATGTGCATACATACGGGGGAGCTGATTGGCAGAATGACTCACTCTCTTACAGAGTATGTGGCTCAGTATCTGCAAGTCGCCATCATCAATGGCCTTCTGAGGCCGGGAGAGCTCATAACCGAACCCGAGATCGCTGAGCGGCTTGGCGTCAGCAGAACTCCAGTGCGCGAGGCAATGGCGAGGCTGCAGGCGATTGGCCTGATAGAACGGACGCCAGGCAAGTACGGCACGCGCGTCAGGGCTATGTCGCCGGATGAAGCCGTCCAGATACTGCAGGTCAGGCTGATACTGGAGTCGGCGGCTCTCGAGATAGCCTGCGCCACAGCGACTGAAGAGAGTCTTGAGCCGCTCAGGGAGCTTCTGAGAATTGAGAGACAACGGATTGACGCTGGAGAGCTCGTTCTCCTGAAGGAGCGAGGATGGTGGTTTCACGAAAGCTTGATTGCTCTCGCCGGCAACAAGATGCTTCAGGAACTCGCGACTCAGGTGCATGAAAGGTTCAGTTCGCAGATTGTGTCAGTCCCCCCGTCCAGAGAACGAGAAGAACTGTCCTATCAGGACCACACTCAGCTGGTCGAGGCGATCGCGCTGCGCGATGCCGAAGGGGCCAAGGAGACTATCAAGCGCCACATTGAACGTGTGGTCAAGGTGTTTGAGCACAGTCGATCTCAGTTGGTCGGTGAGGGCACGAGCGAGTACCTAGACAACATCGTACAACAGATACAACGCAAGACTCAACAGCAGGCACAGCGGACGCCAAATGGCGGAAGGGTGATGAGCTAGGCGCCGTTGGGCCCAGAGCTGACTGGTCGGGCAACGACAACTTGCACCGATCTTGAAGGGAGCGCTCAATTGTGACAGATCGCAGCAGGAGAGTACATGACGACAGCATCATAATCGATGGAGCATTCACTAACTTCAGCGTCCCGATTCCGCCTACCGAGAGTGTTCCAGACATGATGCTGGATCACATTATCGATGGCGGCGTGACGGCCGTGTGTCACTCGCTCATCGCCGACCCATTTCCGATGTCCGCCGAAGAGGCGTTGATGACGCTGTATGACGAGAGCATCGTGTTCGACGCTTTCCCCGACAAGACGGTTCAGATTCTCACAGCGCAGGACATAGAAGACGCCAAAACCGCCGGAAAGCTCGGCATCATCTTCGCCACCCAGGGGATGGCATCGATCGGCACCAACATGCGCTACATCTGGGTCTACCACAAGCTCGGCGTGAGGGTCATGCAGCTGACCTACAACGAGCGGTCAGCGCTGGGCTGCGGGTGCAAGGAGCCGGTGGACACTGGGCTGACCCGCTTCGGCGAGCAGGCCGTGGAGCAGATGAACGCCCTGGGAATCGTACTCGATCTGTCGCACTGCGGTGTGCGCACGAGCCTGGAAGCGATCGCGCATTCGCAGGCGCCTGCGATCTTCTCGCACGCCAGCGTGCGGGCGCTCAATGGCCACACTCGGAACCTCACCGACGATCAGATTCGGGCCGTGGCCGAAAAGGGCGGCGTTGTCGGGCTTTGCCCGCACTCCATTTTTGTGGAGAAGACCAGGGGACAGCGGCCAACGGTGAACGAGTTCGTCGACCACATCGACTATGTGGTGAACCTGGTGGGAATCGACCACGCTGGGATTGGGTCTGACAACTTCTACTATGACACCTACTACACCCGGCTGACGCGGGCCAGCTTCGAGCGGACCTATCCTAGCTTCTTCGGAGGCTACAAGCCCGAAGAGAAGCATGCCATCGGATTCAGCAAGTGGGCGGAATGGCCCAACCTCACCCAGGCGCTGCTCGCTCGCGGCTATTCTGAGGCCCACACGCAGAAGATACTGGGCGGCAACTTTCTGCGCGTCTTCCGCGAGGTGTGGAAGTAGCGCGCAGCAGGCGGACGGGCATGCAGGCAGGGGAGGTGAACAGTCTTGACAGACCGTCTCTTGTCCATCAGGGATCTACACACTGTGTTCCATACGGTAGACGGCGTGTTGCCGGCTGTAGACGGAGTCAGCTTCCACCTTGGTCGGGGCGAAACCCTTGGAATTGTGGGCGAATCGGGCTCGGGCAAGAGCGTCGCATCGCTGTCGGTGATGGGGCTTGTGCCGCGGCCGCACGGTAAGGTGATTGCGGGAGAGATCCTGTTCGAAGGGGAGGACTTGCTCAAGAAGACCGACTCGCAGATGCGCAAGATACGCGGCAAGGACATCTCCATGATCTTCCAGGAACCGATGACCTCGCTGAATCCCGTCTATACCTGCGGAGACCAGATCGCGGAATCAGTCCGGCATCACGAGGGCGCGTCTGCAAGAGATGCCATGGATAAGGCCGTCGAGATGTTGAGGCAAGTTGGGATACCCTCGCCCGAGCGGCGGGCGCGTCAGTACCCGAACCAGCTGTCCGGCGGGATGCGGCAGCGGGTGATGATCGCCATGGCCCTCGCCTGCAACCCGAAGCTCTTGATAGCGGACGAACCTACCACAGCGCTGGATGTGACTATTCAGGCGCAGATCCTGGAGCTCATGAAGAAACTCAAAGACGAGATCGGGACCGCGATCATGCTGATCACGCACGATCTGGCAGTCACAGCCGAGATGGCCGACAGGGTTGTGGTGATGTACGCCGGCAAGGTAGTGGAGGAGGCGCCGGTGAGTCCCCTATTCCGCAGGCCGCTCCATCCATACACCAAGGGGCTGATGATGTCCATTCCGCACCTTGAAGGCAAGCGTCGCCGCCTTCACGTCATCGAAGGCACGATCCCGAACCCACTGGAGCTCCCTACGGGCTGCCGGTTCAACCCCAGGTGCCCCTATGCCGAGGAGATCTGCCGGCAGAAGGAACCGCCGCTTGCCCAGGTCGAGCCGGGGCGGCTCGCGGCTTGCTGGCGAAGGGGCGCGGCAGGGAGGGTTGCATCGTGAACGAGTCCGATGTGTTGCTCGAGGTCAGCGATCTCAAGAAATACTACCCTGTCACAAGCGGGTTCTTTAGGAGGTCAACGCGGCCGGTCAAGGCTGTGGACGGAGTCAGTTTCAGCGTGCGGCGCGGGGAGACGTTGGGCCTGGTGGGCGAGTCGGGGTGCGGCAAGACCACCGCGGCCAAGTCGATCTTGCGTCTGATCGAGCCCACCGGCGGCGAGGTCGTGTTCGACGGCCGGGACATCCTGGCGCTGGGCGATGAGGAGATGCGCCAGGTTCGCAGGGAGATGCAGATCATATTCCAGGACCCCTACGCCTCGCTCAATCCGCGTATGTCTGTAGGAGAGACTGTCGGGGAGCCTCTCGAAGTGCACGGTCTGGCACACGGGGCCGAGAAGGAGAAACGAGTGGAGGAGCTGCTGGAGGTGGTCGGCCTCGCGGGCTACCACGCCCGGCGTTACCCGCACGAATTCTCCGGCGGCCAGCGCCAGCGCATCGGCATCGCGCGGGCCTTGGCGCTCCGGCCCAAGCTCGTCATATGCGACGAGCCGGTTTCGGCGCTCGATGTTTCAGTTCAGGCGCAGATTCTCAACCTGCTTTCAGATCTGCAGGAGGAGTTTGGCCTCACATACATCTTCATCGCTCACGGGCTGGCGGTTGTGAAACACGTGTCCGACCGGGTTGGTGTGATGTACCTGGGCAAGCTGGTGGAGCTGGCCGAGAGCGACGAGATCTACCGCAATCCGCGCCACCCGTACACCGAGGCGCTGATGTCGGCCATTCCCGTTCCGAACCCCGACATCAAGCGCGATAGGATTATCCTGGAGGGCGATGTGCCCAGCCCGGTCGACCCGCCGCACGGATGTCGCTTCCATGCCCGGTGCCGGTATGCGCAGGCGGTGTGCAGTGAGATTGAGCCGAGTCTGGACGACATGGGAGGCGGGCACCTGGTCGCGTGTCACCGTCTGAGCCGGAGATCGTCTTGGTCATCGTAGTAGAAGTGGCAGCAGACGTTGCGGCAGGAATAACCGAGAAGGGGAGTTGGAGTGCATATGATGGGTTGGAGGGCTTATGCCCAGGAACACAGAGACCGGTTTCTGTCCGACTTGGTGGACTTTCTACGTATCCCGAGCGTGAGCGCTCTGCCGGAGCACGCCTGCGATGTGCAGCGCGCCGCCCGGTGGATTGCGGATCGGATGACCGCCGCCGGTATCGAGGGCGCGAAGGTGATGCAGACTGGCGGCCACCCTGTGGTGTACGGGGAGTGGCTGCATGCTACGGGTAAGCCCACGGTCATGCTATATGGCCACTTCGATACCCAGCCGGCTGACCCTATTGAGCTCTGGACCAATCCGCCCTTCGAGCCTACGATAGTCGGAGACCGGATCTACGCCCGCGGCGCCGTGGACCCCAAGGGCAACATGATCATCCCCATTCTGGCTGTGGAGGCCATGCTTCAGGGAGAAGGGGCGCTGCCCGTCAATGTGAAGTTCTTTTTTGAAGGACAGGAGGAGATCGGGAGTCCCGAGATTCCTGAATTCGTCAGGCAGCACAAGGACCTCTTGGCATGCGATTTCGCTCTCAGCTCCGACGGCGGCCAGTACAGCGAGACCGAGGGCGAGATCCTCATCGCCCGCAAGGGTCTGTGCGGCGTGCAGATCGATGTGCAGGGACCCAAGACGGACGTGCACTCGGGCACATCCGGCGGCGCCGTGCAGAATCCGATCTACGCTCTTGCGCGTGTTCTGTCTTCCATGCGGTCGCCCAACGGCAAGATCGCCATAGAGGGATTCTTCGACAGCGTGGTCCCGCTCACCGACGATGACAGGGCCGCGATTGCGGCGGTTCCTTTCGACGACGACGAGTACAAGAAGCAACTGGGCGTGGACGAGCTGTTCGGCGAGCCCGGCTACACCACCCTGGAACGGGCGTGGGCTCGGCCCACCCTTGATCTTAACGGAGTCTGGGGCGGATTCCAGGGCGAGGGCAGCAAGACGGTGTTGCCCGCCAAGGCCGGCGCCAAGATCACCTGCCGGCTCGTTCCGAACCAGGAGCCCGAGGAGATCATGAGCCTCATAGAAGCGCACGTGGCCAAATTCACTCCGAAGGGCGCGAAGGCCACCGTGACTCGGCAACCGGGAACAGCCAGACCTTACAGCATACCCAAGAACCATCCCGCAAACCGCCTGGCCCACGCAGTGCTGGAGGAGATTTACGGAAAGCCTCCGTACTATGTCCGGATCGGCGGAACCATCGCGGTGACCGGGATACTCTTGGACATCCTGGGGATTTACACCGTCAGCTTCGGGTTTGGCCTCAACGACGAGTGTTTCCACGCTCCCGACGAGTTCTTCCGCATAAGCAGCTGGGATCGAGGCCAACTGGCCTACTGCAGGCTGTTTGAGCGACTGGGCGAGCGGGGGCTGGAGGGCTGACAGGCGGGCCCGGCTCGTGCCGGGTGAGTCGGAGGATGGGTGGTCTTGATGCGAAAGCGGACGCAATAGTGACTGATGAGGCATGGCCTAAGGGCCATGCTTTTGTTTGTGCGAGGCCAACATGCTGCACAAAGCACTCGTCCCGCCCCTCAGATCGAAACGGCAAGATACATCGACTGGAGCGGGAGGACTCTGGGTCCTGGTGAAGAATGTGGAGCCATACAAGGAAGCGCAGACTGCAGTGCCTCTACATGGTTCTCGTGCTGGATTCATCAATGATTGCCGCGCACTGCCAAGTATGTGCAAGGGAAGTGTATGGAGGGAGTTGGCTTATGAGAACAGTGCTTACCACGAGAAGGCGTCTTCGGAGCATCTTTGCAGGGGCCCTACTGGCGGCTTTGATGATAATGCTGACGGGGTGTTTTGGGCCAACGCCGCCGAGGCCCCAGTTCATATCTATTTCAGGAACAGTATCGGCTCCGCCTAGCGGGGACCTCTCGGGGCAGGCAATGCTCGCGGCCTTGGATGACACGCCGGTAGTCGAGGCGCGTGTCGCAGCTTTCGACTTCGCCACCTCTAAGCAGGTGGGGACGACCGCTACCGCGGGTACGAATGGCCGATACACGATTTCCGATATCCCTAAGGGGATTGATGTAGTAGTCGTGGCGATTGCGGGAGCTGGAACCCGCAATGGATTGGCCATGAGGCTGTCTACCTTGGTTGCGGACGCCGCCAATGGTGCAGATGGCAGCATAGACGGCGCGACCTCGCTGGCGGCGGAGGCGTGGGGTGCGCATTACGGCCAAGGCGTGGATATGCATGCGTGGGACTTCCGGACGAGCCTGGACGCTGCAAGGGCGGTCCTTGCTAGGCTGGGCTGGCTAGATCTCACCCCTGGCGGAACCATGCTGAGCATGGAGTATGGCGGCGGGCTCGCGGATCGAAGTGAGCTAGCGCCCGTTACCGGCACTGTGCCCGATACCATCAACCCACTGGTCGGACCGGCGAAGGAGATGGTCCAGGACCTCAGGGACGCCGGCCTCACGATCCAGGGCACGTTCGAGCAGGAACTGGCCGAACCGGCCGAGACCGTTGTGACGGAAGTAGCGCCGTATCTTGTGGCAGTAGGCGAGCACGTGGGCGGGCTGCATCCGTACATCATTATGGACCCTATCGAATTCCCCTGGGGCAGATACGAGGAATACGAGGATGGCAGCCTCAATACGGAACCGATTGGCCTTTTCCAGGAACCAAAGTGGGAAATCGTCCGCAACGATGGGGTGTCGATGGAGACCTGGACCGTTTCAGGCGGCATCTTCGGGCCGTTGGGCGCTCCTCGTAGGTGGACTGTACGGGAGCTCATGACCAGCACGATTGCGTTTGATGTCACGAACTCGGAGAATCAGCAGTTCGAGTTCAATGGCAGCCTGGTTCTGACTAGCGATGAGGATACCCCGGAGCTGATCACAGGCGCCGTGCTCAGCGCAACGCTGAAGGATCCGCTCGAACCATGCCTTGCTGAGGCGACATTGATCACAGGCGATTACGAGGGCCACTTCGACCTAACGGAAGGAACGGCGCACGTTGAGGTAAACGGCATCTTCAATTCCCCCCACGTTGTTGCCAACGGTAGGCTGATCATTGACGGCAGCCTCCAGACAGGCGGCACAGTGGTGTTCGAGGGTGACATAAGCGCCGCGGGCGTCACTGTCGCGGGAGGGTTGGCACTCTCGGCAGTGGCCAACTCTACGGTGCCGGGGATAGGGCTGGCGCCCAACGATGTGACCATCAACGGCAGGCTCCAGAAGGTCGGCTTGTCTGCGCCGATCTTCGCAGGGGAGACGCGGATTTCGGTTTCGAACGCTGGTGGCTTACGCCTCGGCAAGCACGATGTGATTGGACCCGGCAACTGGCCCCAAGCCACGGTTGCGTTCGAAGGCACTGTGAACCCGCCCGGAAAAGCCAGTGTGAGGGCGGAAATCACTGTGTCTACCACGGAGCCCAATGTGTTCACCGCTACGGTGCGCTACGATCACGGTACCCGGTGGCTGAACGGGACCGTGGACTACGCGATATCCGAAGGCGAAGACGAGGGCAAGGTAGTGCACGAAGGCCTGCTCAACGTGACGAACCAGGCGGGACTGAACGTGCTCGTGGAAATGAGGTACGTCGATGAAGACGATTACGAGATACAGGGCACGATCAAGAACGCGTCCAATGATACGATCGGCAGCATCGTGAGGGATCTGGACGGGATCGTGAGAATCGGGTACATCGACGGCACTTGGGAGTCGCTGTTCTAGACAGCCATGTTCGTGACGAGCATTCGGGAGGGGCCCGCCCCCTCCCGAATGTGGCTTTCGGGGGGCAAAACCGCATGAAGACTCGATTGACGTTGCTTGTGTTGCTGGGGGCTATGGCGGTGGTCTGCGCTCTCGCCCAGTCTGCGAATGCAGCTTCCGGCGGACTTTTGTCCGCGGTCTTGTCATTGTCCGCTGGTGCCGATGCGGTTGCGATCGGCCCTGTCGGCCGGTCGTCGGCGCTTGCGTTGTCGCTTTCGACATGCATCGACCTCAGCCTGGAGTCCGGGCTTTCGTCCAACTTCATGGGCGCCGTTCCGGTTGCCAGGGAAGTCGCTCTCAGCCTCACCGAGGGACCGCGGCGCAGGGGCGCGGTCCGACGTCTCGCGAAGTACTTGCCCAACGATTTCGCTCATGATATCGCGCGGATAGAGGGCTCAGGTTCGGGCCGGGCGGCACTGGCGTGGGGAAGAGCTATCCAGCTAGAGGTGGGCGAGGATATGGTTGCCGAGGGAGTCGCGTCCGGCGACACGGTGAGGTGGCTGGCAGGGCTTCGGCAGAGAGCAGGCGAGCGGCACGGCGATGATAAGTACGAGATCGGCGTTCGCGCTCAGCTGTCCACTGTGCAGAGAGGCACAATCAGCGTATCCGCCCCGATTACGGCGCGTTCTGGGGCTGGCCGTGCAGCTGTCGGGTTCAGCCTCAGTGCGCTTTCCGGCAAGAGCCTGTATGACGCGAGCTTTGCCGGGATCGCCCAGAAGATGCCTGACGGAAAGGGGAAGCTGGTCGGCAGTCTGGACAAGATGGAGTGGGACGAGAGCCGCGGATGGGCTCTGGGATACGCAGTGGACGTTGCGGGCGCGGTGGCGCTGTCGGAGCGCGTCTCGCTCGGCGCATGCCTCAGGAATGCCATCGGCGCCATCACGTGGGAAGACACTCTGTTCGTTGAAGGCATCGTGAACACTGACACAGTCACCGTGGACGAGAATGGATATCTGGTGTATGCGCCGACTATGATCGGAGTCCAGCGCACAGAGGACTGGCGGCAGGCTCTTCCGAGAGCGCTTGAGGCGGGGCTGGATGCGGATCTCTGCAGCACGCGGGTCAATGCCCGGTTGTTCTATGATGGGCAGCGACTGCTGCCGTCCGCCGGGGTTGCGTTCGACCTGAACGGCTTACCCGCTGCTGCCGGCGCTGCAGGGCCCGGCTGGAACGGTCGTTTGCCCCGACTTGAACTGGGGTGGCGGATGACGCCCGCTCTGCGCAGCGTGTGGCGTATCTGCCTTGACGATCAGGGCGGAAGGTGGAGCGTATTGCTGGAAGCCGATAGACTCAACCCCGAGGCGGCGAAGGCGCTCGCGGCGAACGTACGAGTTGGGTTTGATTTCTGAGGGGGTAGCGCCGGCTGCCAGGCGGGGAGTCGCCCGGCAGCTGGTCTTCTGTAAGCTGCCTCGGCCAGTGCAAAGCATGCGTTGTTCAATCCATGATGAAGCGAGCAGTTGGCCTCGGCCATGTCAGCCGGGATCGCCTCCTGCTGTTTGACTTGCTATTGGGTATTCGGGTCAGGACACGCTAGTCCTTCTGCGAAGCGTGGGATGGTGGGACCTCATGTGTTGTCGCTGTCTTGTTGTCATGGTACAATCCGCTCACAGAAAGAACATCCGTGTCTGCGTAATAGATGGTGTCGGGGGGATGATCGGTATGCGCAGTTTCTTGCACGGAGTGTGCAAGCTGGTGGCGGTGGCATTGACAGCCGTGCTCTGCATAGGCGGCTCTGCACGTGTCGGCGAAGCGATTGCGAGGAGCGCGGACCGCGCTCGTCCGTTGGTGATCGCGCACCGAGGCGCGTCCGGCGTTGCTCCGGAGAACACCATGGCCTCGTTCGAGCAGGCTGTGAGATTCGGAGCGGACATGATTGAGCTGGACGTCCATGGCAGCCGAGACGGTAACCTTGTTGTCATCCACGACTCCATGACGATGCGAACCGCGAGAGGCAATGCCCAAGGCGCCGTGGCCGACCTCACCCTTGAACAGCTCAAGACGCTGGATGTGGGCGTGTGGAAAGGTCCTCAGTTTGCGGGTGAGCGCATACCCACTTTGGACGAAGTACTGACTGCTTTCAGGGGAAGAGCCGTGGTTCTCATTGAGCTGAAGGCGCGTGGCATCGAGGAAAGGGTGGCCCAGATCATTCACGATACTGGCATGGAAGATGGAGTTGTGCTGCAATCCTTCGATGCCGAATCGATGAGGATCATGCGTGGGCTGCTGCCGGAGGTGCGGATGGGTGTGTTGTACCGTGACATATGGATTACCGACCCGGCGGGCCGGGGTCGGCGGATTGCGGAGCAGACGCTTGGGGTTGGGGCGAGCTTCGCAGGAATGAACTTCGGGGCGATCTCGCCCGAGCTTGTCGGGGTATTAAAGAATGGCGGCGTCGATGTGTTCGCATGGACAGCTGACGACGACTGGGTTTTCGAGCGTCTGATGGAGGCGGGAGTGGATGGAATAATCACCAACTACCCCGAGCGCCTTCTGGAGTTTCTGGGCATGGCGGCAGGGAAGTAGAGCGCAGATGCGCGGGCGCGCGCGGATCTTGGAACACTGCCGGGGCCTAGTCCGTCTGTAGTAGAAACGGTACAAATGTCGGAGCCAGGGAGTGAATCTCGTTGAAGAACAGACAGTTGTGGGCACGTATGTTGATAGCCCTGATCACGCTGGCACTGGTGTGCGCTGCAGGTTCAGTTGAGGCGGACGCCAAAAAGGCTGCCAAGGGCAAGGGGCCAAAACCGCCTAAGGAGCGAAAGGTAGACGCTGCCGTGACCAAGCGCCCCACAGAGCTCAGGACCGAAGACGGAATCGTCGTCATGAATCTGCCGGAGGGGGTCACGTTCGCCTCCGCGGAGCACAGGGGCAAGGCCGTATGGGTGCACGGCCCCAGCGGACAGCGATACTGGCTGCCAATTGAAGACGTCAAGATGATCAAAGGGCACAAGGCATCGGTAGAGGACATAAGCGACAGTCAGCTCAAGTCTTTCGGCCTCCAGGTGACGGCCGCGCGCGTTGCGGCGGTAATGCAATCTGTGCATCCGGCCCCGGGGACGACCCTTCCCAGCAGCAATCGCACAGTCTGGGAGGACAAAGTCCTCATAGAGATGTCCATCAAGGCCCAAATCGGCCTGCCCCAGATGTCGTTGATGCTGGAGTGGGCGGTGTTCTTGGGATACGCGGACTAAGCCGGCCGAGTTCCCGTGTTGGTGCCCCGACCGCGCCGGGCCGGCCAGACCGATTTCAACTGGCCCGGCCCGACTAGGCCCGACTAGGGCAACTTCCGCGGGAACGAGGTTAGAACTTGGCAACCATCGTCGGTGAGCGCCAGGTCGTCCTCGATGCGGACTCCGCCGACCCCGGGGATGTAAATGCCAGGCTCGATCGTGAACACCATTCCCGCTTTGAGGGGCGTTGTGGCACCTTGCACGATGTAAGGCTCTTCGTGGATCTCGAGCCCCAGCCCGTGCCCGGTACGGTGGATGAAGTATTCGCCGAACCCGGCCCGGGCTATTACATTTCGGGCTATGGAATCGAGCTGCTCGCCGGTGACGCCGGGGCGGGCGGCCCGGCACGCGGCGCGGTTAGCATCGTACACGACCCCATAGGCCTCCGCCATTTGTGGCGTGGGCCTGCCCACAGGGAAAGTGCGGGTTATGTCGCCATTGTAGCCGCGGTATGTGGCGCCGATGTCGCAGATCACCATGTCGCCTTCGCGCATCACGGCATCGCCGGTCTGGCCGTGCGGGAGGGCTGAGTTGGTTCCGGTCAGTACGGCATTGAACGGAATGCTGTCGGCGCCGGCCTTGAGCATGGCGCGTTCAACTGCCGTTGCGACTTCCCGCTCAGTTACGCCGGGGGCGATGGTCGCGGCCGCGGCCTCGATGCCGATATCTACTATCTGGGCTGCTCGCTGCAGGGCAGCCAGCTCATCCCGGCCTTTCACGGCGCGCATGTCGCCCATGGTCGGTCCGAGATCGCGAAACTCCACTGGCCGGTCGGGCCCGGCCGGAGCACTGGCCCGCTCGATGATGTCGCGGTCGATCAGGCGCATGTGGAGGAACTCAGCGCCGATCACTGGAGGAGCTTTTGGCTCGGTGCGGGCAGCGGCGTCCGCAACCGCGACCGCGTCCGCGCAGGCGGCAGTGCCGAGGCCGAAGCTGAGGTCAAGGGCGCGAAGGGCCTGGCGAACGGCATCTACGGGTCCGTCTTCGTCGGTGTAGGCAAACACAGTGTCGGCGCTGCCGCCTGTGCCGACGATGGCGCGGACATGCGTGCGGACTTTGTCCGCCTCTAGCTTCGGCACAACGAATGCGGGATCGCCGGCAGGCGCGACGATGCCGAGGATCACTCGTTCGAAAGCTTCCAGCTTAAGATCGGTAAGGTATCCGAGGTTAGGCCCCGGGACCAGGATGGCGCAGCCTAGTCCAGAGGAGCGAATGCGATCCTGAAGGATTCTGATTCGAGACGCGTTCATGAGAAGACCTCCCTGAGTTGGTCAGCCTGAGTTCGTCAGATAGAGAGGTATTCGCGACAGCACAGAGTGCTCCTGCACTCCGCAGCGCCTGGAAGGGCATGAGCCTTCACATTGTGTTCTCCGTCGGAGGAAGAGGGTTCATCGCCAAGTCAGTGCTGATGGTTGCATGTCCGACCACCGAAACGCACAAGGTCATGGCGGTATAGCCAGCACATCGAAAGCTGATCGAACGCAGTCCCTGCGGCAGCGACAGCCAGTACCTGCCTAAGTCGTTTGTCCAAGCCGCAGCTGATCCCGATGTTACCCAGACGTCCGGCAGCGGATGCCCTGTTGCCTCGTCAGTGACAAAACCCGCGACAACTCCGTGGCGCGGTGCAGAACCGCCGTTGCAGCCGGATGCGCCGGTGGCAAGAACGAGGATCAAGATCGCCGTCAGCACGCGTCTGCACACCGATGTTCACCTGCCTTCCGGTGTGTTGCCTGTCTACACCCTCAAGTGTATTCAGAAACCGCGCGGGCATTCTGCGTAATCCGACCCGCTGTTCTGGATCGAAAGAGCCGAGGGCTATGCCGCGAGCTTCCCAAAGAGCTTCGAGTTCGACGAGCGTGACGCTATGCTGATCTATTCCCATGGTGGGTTGAACGCAGCCCCGAAGGAGAGTTTGTTCAGGACGTATCCACATGTCGCCTGGTATCGACTGATGATCCCGGAGGCTAGTGCCAGACGATTTCTGGGATCCGACTGCGGGATGGCAGCTACACCTCGGGCCGGACCGCGCTGGCCGCAATCCCCATGTGTTTCGGCCTGGCCGATCCAGGGAAGGCCCTGCCAGTGCTATCGTTGCCGGGAACTCACGACTACGGCTCTGACTGGGGTGTAAGGCTCATAGGCGAGTCCAGCCCGGATTTTGACCCCAAAGGGTATCATCGGGCAGTGTGTGGTGTCGGAGGAAAGTAATCGTGTCTACCGGATAAGCATCACGGCCCGTTCATGTCCGCGCGCGTCCCCCCGGCGCGCATCAGATCCGTGATCCTGCCCACGGCAAGCATCTCTTCGAAGACGAGGGCTGCGGCGCCTATTGAGCTCGCGTCCTCGCCCTTGTCGGAGGGGACGATTGGCGGCAGGTTCACCATCGTGGTGAAGGCGCGCTTCTGTACTGTGCTTCGGACCTCATCGAAGAGGATGTCGCCGGCCCGGGCTACACCTCCGCCGATCACCACTATCTCAGGGCTCAGCAGGTTCACGGCGTTTGCGATTCCTATGCCGAGGTACCTGCCGGATTCGCGTATCAGCCCTTGCGCCAACGCATCGCCCTGGTCGGCGGCATCCGACACTACCTCTGCGGTGATCCCCTCGATTCTTCCGCCGGCGAGCTCCCGTATCCTGGTGCTCGCTCCCGTCGACACCGCCCTTATGGCCGCGGCGGCGATTGACGGGCCCGCTGCCATGACCTCAAGGCATCCGTGGTTGCCGCAAGGACACATCGGGCCGTTGGGATCCACAGTCATGTGGCCCAGCTCGCCCGCGCCGCCCTGCTTGCCGCGGTAGATCTCGCCGCTTACGATGATGCCCGCGCCGATGCCTCGGCCTACGTTCACGCACAGTATGTTCTGGTATCCTCGTGCCGCCCCGAACATCGCTTCTCCGATGGCCATGGCGCGTGCGTCATTCTCCACCCAGCAAGGGAGCCCGAATTCATCGCGAAACCTCCGGACGATGTGGATATTGGCCCAGCCAGGTATGTTGGGCGCGAACACCGACAGCCCACGCTCGGCGTCGATCAACCCAGGGACCGAAAGGCCGATGCCCGCGATCCTGCTAGCAACGGCGCCTGCGGCCTCGAAAGCCGTGTGCGTTGCCTTGAGCAGTCGCGATACTATCGCCTCCGGCCCGGCGTGTGCGTCTATCTCTAGTCGCGCGCGCGATACGACTTGGCCTTCGAGATTGGTCACCACCGCGATGACCTTGCTCACTCCGAGGTCGACGCCGGCGATGTGGAACGCGTCTGGGTTGAACTCCAGCAGCACAGGGGGCCGACCGCCTCCGGATTCGCCTAACCCCGTTTCTCGGGCTATCCCTGCGGATATCAGTATGGACACTACGCTCGATACTGTGGCCGGCGTGAGGCCGGTCGCGCGCGCGATGTCGGCGCGCGACAGCCCCGAAGCGCTGCGCAGCACCTCAAGGACGGCGAGTACGTTTATGCTCTTGAGAATCCTGGTGTCGTTGGCCTTTCCTCCGGCCAGCCGAGGTGGACGAACAGAGTATCCCATGGCCGCGCCAATCACCTCAATCACGCGAATTAGGCCGTGACATGTCTCGGAGTCGTATTCGTCAGGGAATCGATTACTCCTTCGTGCTTTGTTCAGTATCTGAAGATAGTCATCGGAGGATTCTTGGCGCGAGCATAGAACTGAATTGGTGTGACAGGTCACAGATGGGCGGGGGCGGTAGTTGTATGAATCAGCACTGGGCAGTAAAGGACGATGTCCAGAGAGCGCTGGACGGCGGTCGTCCGGTCATCGCGTTCGAATCCACAGTTCTGACTCACGGGCTTCCCTACCCCGAGAGCGCGAGACTGGCTCTTCGGGTGGAGGAGATCGCGAACGAGGAAGGGTGTGTTCCGGCAACCATCGGTATCATCGATGGCGTGGTACACGTGGGGATGACTCCGGGCGAGATAGATCGCTTGGCCTCCGACGAGCGCGCCCGAAAGTCCTCCTCATTCGATCTGGCCTTCGTAGTGGCCTCGGGCGGATCTGCTGGGACCACCGTCTCCGGCACGTTGGCCATCGCCGAGCGGGCAGGGATACGGGTCTTCGCCACCGGCGGAATAGGCGGTGTTCACCGCGGAGCCGCCGATAGTTTCGACATCTCCCACGACCTGCAGAGCCTGGCGCGTTCGCGCATCGTCACGGTGTGCGCCGGCGCAAAGGCGATACTGGATCTGCCCAAGACCCTCGAGTACCTCGAAACTGCGGGGGTCTGCGTCATTGGGTACCAAACCGATGCTTTTCCGGCATTCTACTCGCGCGACTCCGGGCTGACTCTCGACTACTCGGCAGAGTCGGCGGATGTCATCGCTCGTGCTTTCGTGGCGCGAGAACAGCTGGGGCTGCCTGGGGGGTTCCTGGTCGCGGCGCCGATTCCAGCGGAGTACGAGATCCCGGCCGACCAGATCGGCGCTTCCATCGACCGTGCGATCTGTTGGGCCTCTGATCGTGGTGTGCGCGGCAAGGACGTGACCCCGTTTCTCCTGGCCAGCATGGCGCAGATCACCGCGGGCCGTTCAGTAGAAGCTAACCTGGCGTTGCTCGAGAACAACGCCAGGGTTGGGGCGAGTATCGCCAGGTCGATTTGCGCCGCTATTGTGCAGCCGTGAAGTACGATACCAGTTCGTTCAGCTAACACCAACCGCCAGCAAGATGCTTCTAGATGCGTACAGTCTTGCTAGTATAATGGATGATGCAAGGATAGCCGACAACCTCGGCAACCGCCCCATCGACTCGCCCATCGATCCCGCCGGGCCCGTTGCCTACTGGGCGTCTATACCCGCAAGGGAAGTGGTGGAGGCCGTGCGCCATAAGGGAATCCCTGCGGCGGTGTCCTATTCGGCCGGTACATTTGTGTGCAATCACGTGTTCTACTCGACATGTCATTTCGTGGCCGCCCGCGGACTGCAGGTGAAGGTCGGCTTCATTCACGTTCCGTACCTTCCCGAGCAAGCGGTGGAGAAGGACCAGGTCCCAAGCATGTCAGAGGAGTGTGTGATTGCGGCGTTGGAGGCGGCTGTGCAGGCGGTAGCGAAAGCGCTCTAGCGCGTAAGCGCGACTGGTCGTGCGCGCCTGTAACGGCAGGATTCGGCAATGGCTTGTCGAAAGCAGGAGCGGGCAGTGTGCGATGGGATGACAATCGATGCCGTCCAGCGCCTGCCACAGCAATGTCGGGAGGTGCTGAGCATGTGGGACGAGCTCGCGGTCCGGATTCTGGAGATTCTGGCGTGCGTTGGCATGCTGCTCGTGCTGATCTTGCTGCATGAGGCAACGAAATACCTGCGTGAACAGGCGAGGCGGGGGGAGAACGGCGTTGCGCGGGAGCTTGTCATGTCCGCGATAGCGGAGGCCGAGCTTGTGGGCGTGGACGCGGTCTACGCTACCAACCAGGCATTTGCGGATGCTCTCAGGCGGTCTTCTGCAGACGGAAAGCTTTCGAAGGAAGATGCGGTTCGGGCCATGCAGATTGCCATCGACTACTTCAAGACACACATCTCGTCCACGAGCGCCCGCATACTTGGCGGCCCCGCCGAACTCGCCGACAAGTGGGTACGGGGGTTTCTCGAAGCGAAGCTCGCCCAGATAAAGGCGGATGCGGCGGCCGCCAAGTAGGCAGGCCCAAAGACTTGTCGCCAACGCCGGCGAGTACCTGGCTGATCAAGGCGCAGATGCGGTAATCGCCGGCTGCACCGAGATCCCTCTGATCCTGGAGGAGGGCGACATATCGGCGCTGGTGGTGGACGCTACTCAGGCCCTGGCGATTGCGGCGGTGAGGTTCGCCCGTGGTAGCCTGTTCTCCTGAACAAGAAAGGCGAGCCTGCCCTCGCAGCGTGGGAGACGGCGAGCTCGCCTCTTGCTCTGCGCTACCTCGCGGCCGCCGCTCCCCGTCCGCGCGCAGGCTTGACTATCGCCAGTTCGCCTTCGGTCGCGGCGACTACAATGGCGCCGGCGGCATCGCCAGTCACGTTCATGCAGGTGCGGATCATGTCGAGTATACGGTCGATTCCAGCCACCAGCATGATGCCGTCAAGCGGCAAGCCTACCGCTTGCAGAACCATGCCCAGCATGATCATGCCTGCGCCTGGCACTCCGGCAGTAGTTCCGCAAGGCATCAGCT
>DHON01000014.1 GCA_002409965.1 Firmicutes bacterium UBA5389 | reverse complement strand
CGTGTGCGGTGAGAACCGCCATATCCCGAACCCCTCCTTGCCCCTGTGTCTTGCGCGCCTTGCGCATTTTTCGTCATATGTCTGCCAATGGCATGGCAATGGCAATGGCCCTGCGATCATGCAGCTGGGCGGAGCTCTCGCCCGGGCCATCGATTACGAGTATACAGGGCCGGCGCATGTAGCTCCATTGAACAGGCTTACATAAGGGCCTTTGAGCCTTACATTATCGCAAGGTTGCCGCGTCCACGCCGTGTGTTATCGAGGCTGTGGAGAAGGTGATTGTCATGGAGGCACCCTGCCCGGGCTGGGATTGGGCGGTGATAGTGTGGCGGAGGGCGGCGCATATCTTCCGAGCGAGGAAGAGGCCCATGCCGGTGGATTCCGGGGCCACGCGCCCGTTTTCGCCGGTGAAGAACGGATTGAAGATGCGCGGAAGGTCTTGAACCGGAATCCCGATCCCATGATCGCGGACTGTGAGCGTCAGAGCGGGCTGGGCGATGTCGGCCTGCCCATGGGAATCGGTCGGGAGTTGATCGATCAGGATAAGGATGCGCCTCTCGTTGCCGGCTGATCCGGGGTGGCTGGAGCTAGCTGCAGCCGCGGCGGTGGCTGTGGTTGTGGCTGTGGTTGCGGTTGTGGCGGCCTCTGCGACCGCCGCTGCCGATGCAGGCCGGCTGACTCGGGTGTACTTGATTGCATTGGACACGAGCTGGTCGACGACGAATGTGATCCACTTCTCGTCAGTGTCCACGATGGAGGTGGGGCATGGCACTCAACACTTGGGTAGATGGAATACCTGATGAACTCCTTCCTGTGCTTGTTGATCACGTTGCGGGCGACCTCGGCGAGATCCACCTGTTCGGGCAGGAGGTCCACAGAGAATCGTTCCTGCCGGGCCATTCCCAGCATCGTTTCGAGAGCGTGGGCGATCCGCTCATTCTCCTCCTGAATACTGTCGAACAGAGGCAGTGCTTCATCCACCGACTTAACTTCCTTTGATTGCTGGACGAGGAGGCCTATCACAGACACCGGTGTTCTCATAGCATGCACCCATCGGTTGGTGAAATCCACATGCATCTGCGACTGCTCCTCGCGCTTGAGGGCCTCTGCGGTGTGCGATGTGTATGCCGCGTTTGCCAGTCGGAACAGGATGCGCTGCTCAGCAGAGCCGGGGGTGGGAAGAGACGGCACGTGGGCTATCGGGTCGGGCATCGACGCGATTTCGCGGGCGCGGCGGAAGAATGCGTATTGCCGCGAGTAGTCGATGACCATGGCGATGGCGAGCATTGCCACGTGGAGAACTACGATGTACGCCGCTGATCCGTACGTCAGCCCAGGTTCGCCTGCCTGGAGCAGGTCCAGCTGGATGACGGCGATTGCGAGCGCCCCTGCGAAGAGGTGAAAGATGATGAATGCGGCTCGACTAGCCAGATACTCAAGGATGCTCATTGTGATGCTCATCCTTCCATACAGGCGTCAGCCTGTAGCCCGCGCCGCGGATGATCTCGAAGGCGCGCGCTATGCCGATGGACTGGAGCTTGCGCCTCACTCGCGTGACGCTGACGGTCAGGGTGTTGTCGTCTACGAACTCTACGTCGTCCCAAAGAGCCTCGAGTATTCGCCGTAGGCTCGCCTGAGCGCCGCGCGGACTTTCGCGATCACGACATCGATGGAGAATGGCTTGGTGATATAGTCGTCGCCTCCGTTGTCGAGAGCGAGAACCTGATCCATGTCGCCTGAGCGGGCGGAGATGAAGATCACCGGCGCGTTTGACACGGTGCGTATCTGGCGGCACCAGTAGAAGCCGTCCATATAGGGAAGGTTGATGTCGAGCAGCGCTAGGTGGGGGCAAGCGTCAAGAAACTCCGACTTGATGTCCTGAAGGCTTGACGGCCTGACAGGCTCATAGCCATACCTTTCGAGGTAGCTTGCGAGGATGTCGGCGATCTTGTCGTCGTCCCCGACTATCATGATCCTGTGCATGGCCGTCCCCCCCCTGTCCATCTGGTACATCACAGCACAAGGGAGAGAAGGTTCGGCGAGTCGCGGGCGCCGCAACGGGGCGAGGCACCCTACTGCCCGTTGGCATGCTGGCACAGGCTGGCATAGTATGCATATTCCAAAGCTCGCTACTTTGGCCTATAATGTACACAGGGGGGTGTTCTGCGTGAACAACACTAGGGATGTGTCGCCTGTCAGGCTAATCCGCGAGGCACGAGGCTTATCCCAGGTGGAGGTGGCCAAAGCTGCGGGGCTGTCGCGCGCAGCTTATCAGAACATCGAGGTCGGCAAGACGGTTCCGCGCGCATCCACTATGGTCAACATAGCACGAGCCCTCGGGGTGAGCATGGATGATCTGTTGGCTCCCGTGGCCATGCCGTCACAGGTGAGGTTCAGATCCAAACGGCGAATGAGGAGCAGAGATTCCGTACTGCTAAACACTGCCAAGTGGCTAAGGGACTACTGTGATCTCGAAAGCATTGTCGGAGAGCGAATCCCGTGGGCGTTGTCGACCCTGTCTGACCCGGTAGGTTCCTGCCGGTCGGGGAGGGATCGTGCCATCAGAGCTGCCGAGGAGGCCCGTGCGGTCCTAGGCCTGGATGTAGACGAGCCTATAAGCGACATATGCGGTCTTCTAGAGTCCGCAGGCCTCAAGATATGCCTCCAGCAGGTCATGTCAGACGACTTCTTCGGTCTCTCGGTCGGCCCGACTGACGGGGGACCCGCCGTCGTGGTAAACGTCTGGGACGGAATATCGGTAGAACGATGGATATTCACTGCCGCGCACGAACTTGGTCACCTGGTTCTACATCTAGGTTCATATGATCTGTCCTGCATTGAGGAAGACAGCCGTGAAGAGACTGAGGCGAACGTGTTTGCCAGCCGTTTTCTCATGCCGGATCAACCGTTCAGATACGAATGGAATGACACTAGAGGTCTGTCATTTGTAGAGCGCGTCATGAAACTGAAGCGAATCTACCGGGTCAGCTATAAGGTGGTTCTGTACCGTCTTTCGGAAGATGAACGCTATGGAAGCGGCGTGTGGAGAAGGTTCTACTACGAGTATCGTGAGCTGTATGGCGCTGGGCTCGGCGGCAAGGCGGAACCGGACGGGCTCGGGGCAGGCGAGTTTCTGGCTTCGGACCCGGAACCTCTTAGGTCGCGAGAACCCCTGAACCTTTCAGAGGCGGATTTCGTTCCCGATAGGCAGGCGAGACTGGTCCGACAGGCACTCGAACGGGAACTGATGACCCTCAGTCGCGCTGCGGAGATCATGCGCCTGGATATCCGATCAATGCGGGCGCGGGCTTCCTCCTGGGTCGGCGAGCCGTGACGGGCACGCACTGTCGTATCGTTATCGATGCCGTCGCGTTGATAGACTTCCTCGACTCGAATCCATCTGTTCTGCGACTGATTTCTGATCACTTGGGTCGGCTTGCGGCGGTCTATGAGGTGGTTTGCGAGGTCGATGGGCTAGACAGCGCCACGTGTGGCGAGCTCGGAGTTGAGGTGGTGGATGCCAATCTGTGCCAGGGAGCCATCGCAGATGACCGGCCCAGCGGCCTATCTCGCGCCGACCATCTCTGCCTGCTTGTAGCGAAGGAAAACGGCTGGACATGCTTGACCAACGACAGACGTCTGAGAAGGGAATGCGCCAGGCATGGAGTACCTGTAATGTGGACCCTTGAAGCGCTAGTGAAGCTGGTCAGAAAAGGCGCCGTGTCTCCGCCCGAGGCCTTATCGACAGGTACTGGCATCCATGAGGTGAACGCAGCGTACATGACTGACGAGGTACTAGCGGAATTCCGCCGTCTCATTGGACATGATGACTGATGAGCGCGGCTGGGCCGCTCCTCTGCGTCACAGTCGTGGGGATTCCTTTTGCTATCCAAAGCTTCAAACTGGCGCACTGTCGCTTACGCCATTTGGCAGACGGGTAGTGTAGGTGCCTGACGCAACGAGGACCGCTCAGTGTCCACGTGCCGCCGCCAACTGCTGGAAACTGCCTTTCACGGCAGGGTACAGGCTCTCATATATCCCGAAAAGCGGCCTGTAGAAAGCGGCGTTTGCTTCTCTGCACTCATATCGCTTCGATATGCGCAAGGGCAAGTCGACGTCCGAGTACCCATCCAGGATATCCATGCCGACCATGGCCGCCGCGGCCGCGCCAAGGCATGGCCCGCTTGCACCGTCCTGGGGAACCAGGATCGCGCATTCGCATACATCGGCCAGGATCTGTGCCCATGTGTCGCTTTTGCTTCCGCCTCCTATCAACACGACTTCCCGAACTCGATTCATACACCCTACGGCTGTCATAGACTGGCGGATCGCGTATGATACGCCCTCCATGGCCGATCGGACCATGTCCATTGGCGTTGTTTTCTCCGACAGGCCGAAGAACACGCCCCTTGCATTGGGATCGGTGAATGGGCTCCGCTCGCCGGCCAGGTATGGCAGGAACACTATGCCGTTCGATCCAGGCGGCACGCTTTCGATCTTCGACTCCACGATATCGTACACACTCCCGCCGACCTCCTCGGCCTGCTTCTGCTCGAGTCGCGCAAGAGTGGCGACAGCCCATTCGTAAGCTCTTCCGGCGTTTAGCAGAGGGGCCACCAGAATGTAGTGAGACGGATCTGGATCGCACAGCACGTTCAGACCTTCAGGAGGGGACTGTGGTACAGATGCGTCTATGGTAGCTACCCACCCTGTGGTTCCCAGATAGCAGTGCGCCCGCTCCGGCGAGACAGTCCCTGCGCCCACGCTGGCCGCCCCAGCATCGCCCGCGCCGCAGAAGACGGGGCAGCCCTCTGGTAGTCCAGAAGCTTCGGCGGCAGCGCGCGTCACCGCGCCCACCCGAGCAGAGGACGGCATGATAGGCGGGAGCATGCGCTCGCACAGCCCTATCTCGCGCACGAAAGGCAACTCCCAGTCTCTTGTGCGAACGTTCATCAGCCCTGTGGTAGCGCCGTTTGTGGGATCAGTGGCGTAGGCGCCGGTGAGCCTATAGGCCACATAATCCTTCGCTCCGCTGACCACGGTGGTCGTCCTTGCGTATACCTCGGGTTCGTGCGCCTTCAGCCACAGTAGCTTGGCGCCCGTTGCCGCCAGCGTGAACTCGTTTGCGGTGAATGCCCTTATGGCTTCGGCTCCGATCCGGCTTGCCACAGAGTGCGCCTCTTCGATCCCTCGGATGTCTGAGTAGAGGATCGCAGGCCGCAGCGGTCGGCCGTCTTCGCCAAGGACCAGGCAGTTCTGCATCTGCCCGCTGAGTCCGATGCCAATGACCGAGGTCATGTCGACGCCAGATTCGGCCAGCTCGCGGCATCCCTCGACGGTCGCGCGCCACCAGTCTTCCGCATCCTGCTCCATCAGCCCAGGCGCTGGCGAAGAAGTCGCATATCCGCTGTTCGCGGCGGCAATCTGGATTCCGTCTATGTTGTACGCCGCTACCTTCGTGCTTCCCGTCCCGACATCAATGGCAAGAATGAGACCCATGTTCATCCGTTTTCACCTCTGCCGCCGGCCGGCGACTGGACGCGGCTAGGGCCGACACGAACAAGGCTAGCCCGGTCCAGTCCTGGTCATTTATGTATCTCACTATCGCTGATCCGACTATGGCTCCATCGAATCCAAGGGCCATGGATCGCGCCACATCCTCCGGTGTAGACAGGCCGAATCCTATGGCTACCGGGAGGTCGGGCCTGCTGCGCCGGATGCTGCCGGCGAGGGCCGAAAGGTCGCCGTGGGATAGGTCTGCCTGTCTGCCGGTGCAGCCGACTCCCGTACGGACGTAAGCGAAACCGTGCGCTTCCATTGCCGCCCTCTCTATCTCGCGCGCGTCCATCGCCGGGTCAAACAGTCCTGGCTGGCCCTGAACGCCGATCCGTTTCAGCTCATCTGTGTCCGCGTCCGGAATCAGAACGCCGGCGATCTCGCCTCTGTACAGGCATCCCGGCAGCACGTCCGGAATGGCCATCAGCTCATTCTTGTAGCCCATGAGCACCAGCGGACGGTCTGTCACTTGGGCGGCTCTGGCAAGGACAGTTTTCGGCGAATCCACACCGACTGCGAAGGCGGCCATAGCCTGCTTGTGTGAGGCCCTGATAATGGGCCCGTCAAGATACGGCCTCGCCGCCGGCCACCCAATCTCTATCACATCCGCGCCGCTCGCCCCGATTATTTCTATCGCCCTCAGGCTGCTTGAGGCCGATGGATGGCCCATGGTGAGGTAGGCTATGAGCGTGCCGCGCCCGTCCAGGCGAGCCCCTGCAAATGCGTCCGCTATCGACGTCCGACCCATCACCTTCGCGCCCCCGCGCTCTGAGTGATGACGGCGAGGATGATTATGCAGCCTGTTATGATGTCTTGCAGGAAATATGGCACGTTCAGTATAGTGAGCCCGTTGGCCAGGACTCCGATGATCAGGCTCCCCACGAATGTGCCCCAGACGTTGGGCACTCCGTTGCTGAAGGCCGTCATGCCTAGGAACACGGCGGCGTACGACTGCAGAAACAGCCCGCCTCCGGCTGTCGGATGAGCAGAGCCCAGCCGCGATGCCAGGATCACCCCGGTTGCGGCGGCAAGCACTGCGGTCAAGCCAAAAGCGATGGTCTTGTCGCGATGCACGTTGATGCCGCACAGCCTGGCGGCGGCAGGGTTCCCACCGATAGCGTACAGCCGTCGGCCGAATTCAAGATGGCTGAGTATGAACCAGAATGCGATTACAACTGCGAACATCAGTATCGTGGGAATAGGAATAGGCCCAAGGCTCGACTGCCCGAACCACAGAAAGGCATCGGGAATACCGCCGAATATCGTGCTGCCGCCGGTGTACCAAAACGTAATGCCGCCCAGGATCGTCCCCATCGCTAGGGTGGTGATGAATGAGTATATCCCGAAGTATGTGACGAGAAACCCATTGGCAAGCCCGAATACGAATGCAAGCAGCAGAGCGAGCAGAATGGCAAGTCCGATACTCATGCCGCCTGTAACCAGTCCTGCAGCCAGCACGCCGCCGAAACTCGCCATTGCCCCAATTGACAGGTCGAACTCGTCTATCACTGTGACTACGGTCGCTCCTGTGGCTATGATTGCGAGGAGCGAAATTTGCCGCAGTATGTTGATGAGATTCGGCAGAGTAGGGAAGACCGCTGGGCTCAGCAGGGAGAAGGCCCCCACAAGGCAGGCGAGGGCTATTAGTGTGCCGTACTCCTTGACGACATCGATATTCCGTACCGATTTAGCGTGACTAGTCTCCAATTGAACCATCCTCTCCGTAGCAGAGTGCCAGCACATCTCGTGGGGACAGTGCTCGGTTGTCCAGCATGTCCACGAGTCGACCAGAGGCCATGACTCCAACCCTGTGACTGATCGCAAGGAGTTCGGGGAGATCCGACGAGACTACTACAATACCTGCGCCGCGACTCGCCAAAGAGTATAGCAGACTGTAGATCTCTCTTCTCGCCCCCACATCGACTCCGGAAGTCGGCTCATCGCACAGGAACACTCTGGGCTCGGCAGCGATCCACCTTGCGAGCACGACCTTCTGTTGGTTCCCGCCGCTGAGAGTGGAGACTTCCTGATCCATGTTGCCGGCTTTGATGGAGAGCCTTCTTGTCATCTTCTCCGAGAACTCGCTCTCCGCCCTCCGGTTGATTATCGATAGCCTCGGGTTGAGCCGCACGCTTCGCAAAAGGGGGAGGGTGACGTTGTGCTTAAGGGACATGTTGAGCACCAGGCCCTGGGCCATCCTGTCTTCAGGGATCAGCGCGATCCCCGATGCAATGGCCGTTCTCGGGTCTGTGATCCTGGCTTCGCTCCCGCCGATTCTCACCGTGCCCTCGGCGATCCTTCGCAGGCCGTATATGGCCTCGAGAACTGCCGTGCGGCCTGAACCGATCAGCCCGTAAATGCCCAGGATCTCGCCACGCCGCACACTGAAGCTGACATCGGAGATCTCCCTGTCGACGGTTGAAAGGTTGTGTACCGAGATGGCGATGTCGTCCAAACGGCAATCTGGGGGAGAGGGGATAACAGCGGCCGCGCTCTCTCCAGCCATGAGAGCGATGAGGCCTGGCTTGTCGATCTCGCTCGTGTCGATGGACGCGACTGTTGCTCCGTTCCTCATCACGGTGACTGTGTCCGCAATCTCGAACACTTCTTCCAGCCGGTGGGATACATACACGAACGAGACTCCCATACGCTTTAGCCTCTGAATCATGGCGAACAGAGCCTTGGTCTCGGTGCTGGATAGTGACGCAGTGGGCTCGTCTAGGATAACCAGGCGAGCGCTTGTGGACAGCGCCCGGGCTACTTCAACCATTGTCTGCTGAGCCGGAGTAAGCTCGCACACTCTCGTGGCGAGATCGAGGTGCACGCCCAGTTGCTGCAGCGTCTTCTCCGCGGTCGCTCTCATCGCGGCCCAGTCTACCACTGCGAAACGGCGCTTTGGATACGGTCTGCCTACGAACAGATTCTCCTCGGCAGTGAAATACGGGACGAGCGCGCGATGCTGGTGCAGCACAGCGATGCCGAGGTCCTGCGCGGACTCTGGGTTCGCGACAGTCACAGGATGCCCGTTCCATATGATCCGCCCTCCATCGCTTCGGTAGACGCCGGTTATGATCTTGATCAACGTAGACTTGCCTGCTCCGTTCTCGCCCACCAGCGCATGAACTTGCCCGGAGCATACTCTGATCGACCCATGTGTCAGGGCGACTGTTCCGCCGAAGCGTTTCTGGATTCCCTCAGTTTCGAGGACGTACGGCACATCTACTCCCCCCGGATTCGGCGCGGTCCGCACTAGGGCGCCGAATAGACTGTGAATTGCCGCAGATGTCTGAGGTCGGGGTCACGGTCAGGGCCATGATTACGGTTCGGGTCGGCGGCGGGGGCACAGGACCGAAGCCCCGGCCGCCGACTGAGCCGAGAACTAGAAGGAATCGCGGGTGATGAGACGGGACGGCGCGTACAGCTCGATGGAACTGGGTTCTCTTCCGCTGAATACTCTGTCTAGCTGTTCTATCAGGATTTTGGCCATCCCATCGAAGTCTTGCGACACTGTGCCGATAAGCGGCGATCCCTTCTTGATCAGGTCTATTGCTTGGCTCGTGCCGTCTATTCCAGCGACCACGATCTCCTTCTGCCGTCCTGCGGCTACGATTGCCTGCGTTGCTCCGATTGCCGGCTCGTCCCACCCCGCCCATACGGCCTTGATCGAGCCCGGCTTGGGGTTGGCGATGAGTATGGTCTCCATGGCTTTGCGGGCGTCTTCTATGGGTCCGGGCACCTGCACGTGGTGTTCAGTGATGACTTTGATGCCGGGGGTTTCGTTGAGCACGGCGTCCAGCACCGCAGTTCGCTTCCTGACTCCGTGGTGCGGGCGATGGGTGAAGACAACGATCTTGCCTTCATTTCCGATAGCATTGAATAGGTAAGTAGTCATCATTGCAGACATAGCGTAGTTGTTGGACGTGACGTTACACGCGATGCCTGGAATCCAGCCGGCATCGCCGCCGAGCACGGGTATCTTGGCCTGATTCGCCTTCTTGATTGGATCCTTCAACTGGTTGGGATCAGCCATGGCAAGGACGATTGCGTCGACCTTTCTGGCGATCATGTCTTCCATGCGACTTGCGAGGGCGCCGAAGTCTCCCTTGGTGTCGATGGTGATGACTTGCCAACCCTTGACGCGCGACTCTGCCTCGAAGGCCCTTATCATCTGGTTGGTGGTTACCGATGCCATGTAGGGAGTGAGCATGGCCACAGTCCGCTGCGACGCCCCCAGCGCCGGAACCAGAGTTAACGATGACAGAGTCACAATAGCGATGATCCAGAACGCAACCTTACGCATCCAAAGCCCTCCTCAAGATAGAGAATAGGAGACTAGACTGCGATCTTGCGAGACTGCGCGATTCCATGACCACAACCCTTGGCATCACCTCGATCTGACGTCACTGCAAAGGGCTCTGGCGGTTTGGGCGTTCGTCACCAGGTTGGTTATGAGCTTGCCTGCCAGAGCGCCTCTGATTGCGCTGATCTTGCCGCAGCCTTCTGCCACCCCAATGACCGTGGCTTGGGTTCCTAGTCGTTTCATAGAAAGCCCAACGAGCCGACTGTCCAGAGGCGTCCGGACTATTTCGCCGGCGGAGTTGAAGAAGTCCACTCCGATATTGCCCACAACGCCCAAGTCGGCGAGGTGCATCAGTTCGTCTGAGCTGAAAAACTCGGGCTGAACCATTGTGGAGGTGGGGCTGAGAGCGCCTATGCCTATCAGAGCGACTCGCGCAGCTGCGGCCAACTTGAGGTTCTCTTGGATAATGGCCTGGCTCAGGAATGCCTGTTGGGCCTGTAGACTCTGAACAACCGCTGGAGCGTTCAACAGGTAATACTCTCCCCCAAAGGCACTGGCTATCCTGCGCGCTATATCGTTACTGTGCCACCGTGCTCCCTGCCGCCCCATTCCGCCCACGATAGGCACGACCGAAATGTGCCTGGGCCTCGATGGCATGAGGTTGTTCACAGCGGCCAGAACAGTCGTCCCTCCGGATACGACTACGATGTCCTTCTCCCTGATCATCCGCTCGAGCAACATCGCGGCCGCCGCGCCCACACTCTGTTGCCCATCTCCATCGCCGATGAGCTCATCAGGGACTACGATTGCATCGGCTATCCCGAATTCATCTATGATCCGCCCCGCCATGCGGTCTTCTGTTTCGAAGGGAGTGCTTATGGCGATCCGGACTATGCCGGTCTTTCGAGCTTCGCGGAGCAGCCGGCTGACTGTCGGACGAGACACGCCGATTCTCGACGCGATTTCGTCCTGAGTCAGATCCAGCTCGTAGTACATCCTGGATACTTTGGCGAGCAGACTGGTTTGCATAAACACTTGCTCTCTCATATGCTTGCTGTTCGCCCTCCGTTCTGCGAGAATATGTGCAACATATGACATCTGTTCATATTAGTATCATCACTGCATTCGCTATGCAAATGCGTGCACAAATGTTCACTGGGGCTAGAGGGGTAGGCGTGACGCCGCGCCTCGCCGGCTCGTTCCAGCAGGCGGCCTGCGGTTATGCCGTGCCCAGAGGGTTGACGGCCATGTCGGAAGGCCAGTTTAGGGCTGAGATGAGCGCCTGATCGCAGGTGTAGAGCCTAGTTCCTGTCAGTTCAGACAGAGCAGCGTATGACGCATCGTAGATCGTGTGCAAGCCGTGGCGAACGGCCATCTCCCATGCGCGCCTGAGCAGAAACGGAGGATGCACGTGCCCGATGTGCAGCGATTCGAAGATGTGCAGTCGTTGACGGGCGGGGCGATCATCTTCACCTCTCGGCGCATCCATTCCTCCAGTACGTCGAGGGCCTGAGCTGAATCGGGTTCGCTTACGAGCCACTTCACGACCAGGCTTGCATCCACGCACACACAGTTCTCGTATCGCATTTCGCTTGGCATCGCCCAGCCTCCTCCGGTTCAACTGTGGTTGTTGCCATGAATGAATGACCTAGAAACCGTCGGCTCTCTCACGCCTGATTTCGATTAAAGCGGAAGTGGCAGGATAGTCCGGATTCTCGCTGGCCTGCAGACGTTGGCGAAGCTCCACCGCCATGGCAAGCCCATGGGCATCGCCTTCGCCCGCATCGTATCCCGGTTGCGCTTCGCGGACTTGGCGTGGGCCATATTCCTCAAAGCGGACTACTTCGCTCCAACGAATCCTCCGGCTCTTGCCCACCTTGATACCGGCAATGGTCCCTCTCCGCAGCCATCGCCAGATTGTGGGTGTGGATACCCTGAAGTACTCGGCTACCTCGGCTACTGTCATGAGCCGATCGTGCCTGCCGTCAACCATTTGCGCTTCCCCCTCCCGGCTAGGTTGGATCGTACACTATCATATGATATCAGGAAGCGTCAATACGGTGGATTGAACGATTGAACGATTGATCTCAGTACTGTAATGCGCGCATCCACAGGCATCGCGCCACTCCTTTTTCGATGGATCACTTAACAGCCGGGGCCAACTCCTGGAGGTAGGCGCCTCGCGCGAGCAGGAAATAGACTGTCTGCAGGGCGAGGAAGATGCCGGCGGCGGTCGCTCCGTACTTCCAGACTTCTATGGGCATCATCGGCGTAACGGTCGAGAACGAACGAAGCGCGACCATCTGATGCGCGAACGCGACGACCCATGGGGTGAAGAACATCACAGCCATCTCCCGGGTCACGATTCGGCGGATCTCGCGCCACGAGAGGCCGATCCGACGGAGGGCGACGTACTTCGCCTGGTCTTCTTGGATCTCTAGGAAGAACCTGAAGTACAGCATCGAGCCGGCCGCCAGGAAGAAGAGGAAGGCCACGAACATCGCGACGAGCATTATCATGTGGATTGACGCCATCATCTGCGAGTACTGCTGGACTCGCGATACATATGCCACTGGATGCCCTTCGGGGATTGCTACCTTTGCTGCCTGCTCTGCCTTCGCGGCCCGCATCCAGTTCGAAATCTCGCAGCTGAACCAAGTCTTCCTGTGTTCAGCGGGCAGATCTTGCATGAGTTCGGCGAATCGGCTGTTGTCGCATACGAAGAGAAATGCAGCGTCTTCCATCCCGCTGACGAGCGGCGCGGAAATCGCTCCGTCTGTCATGAACGCTAGGTCGGTTGTTCCTGCTGTGGCGTGGATGGTCTGGCCTGCATCATTGGGGCGCGTGCGATCTGTCAGGTTCCGGAGTACGCGCACGACATGACCGTAGTTCAGATGGGCTTCAAGCATTCCTGTTTCGCGCGCCCATCGGTTGTAGTCGTCTGCTGGAATGACGAGTCCTGGAGCCTTCTTGGCTATGTCGGTAACCTGAACCTGTATCGCCCGCGTGATTGCCGAGTCCGTGATCGCTGCTCCAGCTTCGGCGAGGCGATCTCTGAAGTCCTCGGCGATGCTCACCGAATCGTCTGTAGCCGGCAGGACGAATGAGATGGCTCTAGCGTAGAAACTACCTACACCACTTCCAGCCGGGCCTGCGCCCAGGGTGTAGATCACTCCCGAAGCGGTGAGCACCACAGCGCTCAGAATAGCCACCTGCGCGAGGATGCGGGCGTTGTCCTTCATCTTGAACACCAAATCAGAGATCGTAAGCAGGTTCGTCCTCCTGTAGTAGACTGACTTGCGGCGCTGAAAATGGCGAAGTGCAGCTACGCTTCCTTGCGTGAAGAGGATGTGGGTCCCAACGCACACAATGGCTGTTACCGGCAGGAAAGCTATGGCTACCCCCACTTCCGAGACTGTCCATGCCACTGCGTAGCCTGAGGCTAGGCATGCGATGCCAAGTGCCACGAGGCACCGGGAGTAGACGGGCGGCGCTTTTGGCTTGGCGGGGGCCTTTACGAGCTGTATGACCTGGCTCGTGTTGATCGAGACGATATTGAGCGCGCTGATTACGACGAACAATGCCAGGTAGGTGAAGGTTGTGGTCAATATCGGGCCAGATTGGATCACAAACGGGAGCGGTTCGGGGGACATCAGGATCCTATCGATCGCCATCACGAACAGCCTGACGAATAATCCGCCTAAGCCGAGGCCGGCTGCTATGGACGTGATCCCCACGATCATGATCTCGCCGAACAGAAGCAGGCTCAACTGCCGGCGTTGTGCGCCCAGCAGAGCGAGCACGCCCAGTTCCCGTTTGCGCGATTTCACAAACGCGGAATTCGAATAGAGAGTGAAGAAGATTGAGAACGCTATGATCAGATACTGGCATACTTGAAATCCGGAGGCAACGCTACGGGCACCGGGATAGTGGCCTTCGACCACCGCCGGCAGGGCCCGAAATGCAGCAAAGAGGTAGAACACCACGACGGCGAAGACGCTGCTGGCGAGGAAGCCGAAGTA
>DHON01000005.1 GCA_002409965.1 Firmicutes bacterium UBA5389 | reverse complement strand
AGTATAACATATATATGGACGGGTGCAACCAATTGCAGGCTATTCCTGATAGTTCTTGCGCAACGTATGGCGCCGCTTACTCACGACTGAAGTCACGAGTATGCGCGGCGATTCAATCAAAGGGGTTCTCCGGCGACCAGCTGGTCAAGGAATTCGAAGCTCAGCGGTACAGAGTGAAGAAAGCAGTGCACCCGTTGCTCGAGGAGGCGGACAGAATCGCCGATGAAGCGCAGCCGGCCTCTCGCTTTGATGATGTCTTCGGCCCGGAGGACCAACTGAGATAGTGATCAAGCGTCATCGACGTTGCCGTATGTCAGCGGCGGTCCTCGGCGGTCCCGACCGGACCAGCGCGCCGTGCCCACTCCGCAGTGGCCAACGTAGTGAAGTACTCTACAGCCACTAGACTCAGACCTCCAAT
Organism: Firmicutes bacterium UBA5389; assembly: GCA_002409965.1. Lineage (GTDB taxonomy): Bacteria > Bacillota > DTU025 > DTU025 > DTU025 > UBA5389. Next base: position 6,848 of record DHON01000005.1, on the reverse strand, counting down.
GAGCGTGACCACTCGCAGCAGGCCTATGGTGGGCTCGAACGGCAAGCCTACCATGTGCTGCACCTGACTAGTGATCGTAGGCTCTGTCAGCGCTAACCACGCAGTCACACAGCATAGCACGAACAGAATGCCTGCAGAAACGACCGCTGCGATGCGAGCGTCGCGTTGCGCACTCAATGTGCGTATGCGATCTCCGGCGTGGCGACGACCTACGACAAAACCGCCGAGCACCCCCACAATCAAGTTCGGAACAGGAAAGCCCATGAAAAAGCCGTAGATCATGACCGAGTAGAAAACCGCCACACACACGAGGGCCCGCCACGACATGGTGTATAGCGAACCCAATCGGCTGCGCAGGAGCGTGGCGTCCAGTGCAAGCCCTGCAAGGAGACCGGTCCCTGCCAGCCATGGAATCCACGGGGTATCGCCAAAGAGCCAGAGCGTCCCCCACCAGCCGAGAAGCATCAGCGCAATGGGTGCGATACCGCCCAGCACGATCATGGACACCGCCCTATCCACCGCTCGCATGCATGCAAACCTCCATTACTTGTTAGGCGCCGTGAACGGCTTGTCGTCTTCGGAGCTCACTCGTTCAGCCTCAAAACGTATTCGGGCTGGTCTCCGTAGCAATCTCCAGTGGGCTCGAACCCGAGTCGCCGGTAGAACCCCTCAGGGCCTGCCGGTCCGGTCTCGCAGCACGTGTAGAGTTCGCGCACACCCATCGACCGCAAATGGTAGATTGCTCTCACCCACGCTCCGTCTGAATAAGCGGCTTGAGCAAGCGAAACTGCGTTGTCTGCAACCATCCCGCGCTGCTCACATGCCGGAATAGACTCTTCTCAGAGGAGTTTATCTAGGTCAACAAGAAGAGCGCCTTCGACACCCAGCGGCAGTGACGCCACAGCCTCACCGTCTGCCGAAACGGCGAAGGCTCCTCCGAAGCTCGGGCACTCCTCAATGTCGGAATCGCCGATGTAGTTGGTCATGAGAGCGGGCGCGCCCACCGATACGATCTGGCACGCATACTCCGGCATCTCCTCCGCATCCCAGCGAGCCTGATCTGCCGACCCATCCGTAAAACACCTGGCGAAGGGGAACAAGAGCAAGTCGGGGCGGAGTGCTCTGAACCGAGCAACCAGGGCGTCATCGAAAAGGTCGCCGCATATGAGGAAGCCGACGCTGCCGAAAGGCGTGCGGGCGATTTCGATGGACGTCCCCTGTCTATAGATGGCCGAGTCCGCGGCGGTATCGTGCCATTGGGGTTGGTTGCGTCTATACTTCAAAGCAACTGAACCGTCCGGCGCTATCAGGACAGCGGAATCATATAGGCAATCGCCGTCTCTTTCAAACAGCCCAAAACCAACCCAAAGGCTGTGCAGACGAGCTACAGCCCCGAGCCTATCCGTTGCCGGGCCGGGAATCGACTGACCCAGCGGGAGATCATGCGCCGGGTCATCATTGTTGATCAGTCCGGTCAACACGGCCTCCGGCAGCAGGACGAGCCTGGCGCCCGAGCCGGCAGCGTCTGCCGCCATCTGTTCAACACGGTCGAGATTCGCGGCGGGATCCGCGGTGACACGAGGCACAAGCATTGCCGCCTTCAAGGCTACTCCTCCTAACCAATTCCCGACGGGCGGCCATCACCTAAAGCCCGAGCATGCTGATGATCACCGGGTACAGACTGGCCCAATACACGTCGGACATCACTTCCCTCGGTGTAGGGATTGCCTTGACTATTCCGGTTTTCGCAATCAACTCCTCCAGCTGTGATCGAAATGCCCGAGGTTCTTGTTCGCCTAGGTGCTTCAGCGACCTGGTCCCAAAGGCAGTGAATAACCTTACTTTCGTAGCCTTTGCCCCGGGCTTTCTCATGAGGTCAGCTGCCGTCGCGAGCCTATCCAGTTCCCTGAGCGGGACTCCCGTCTCTGCCGACAGGTTCGCTCGGTACGATTCTGCCCTTGAGGCCAGCAGCAACGCTCCTGTGTTTCTCAACCTCTCGGACTCGAGTGTCCGGATGTGGCGAGGGTCTACACCTTCGACTTTTCCGAGAGATATGGGTCTGAAACGATGATGGGAAAGCAGTCGACTGAGACCAAGTATGTAGTCTTCGGGAACCATCGTTTCGGCAACGATCGCCTTCGAGCTCTGCGCAGTAGGCCGGGGCGTCCTCGATCAGGCTCCAGTAGCCTTCCATGAGGGTCTCTTCTCTCATAACCTGCGGAAGCTCGCCTACGGCAAGGTTGTTCAGCTCAATCATACTAGCGCCTCCAAGGGGCAGAGCTCGCCGCGCCGGCTCCTACCAGGCACTCATTGCACAGGCTCTCTTGTTCGGTCTGCGCACCCCAGCCCCTTCGTGGCAGGCAACCCCTGCCCGCAGGGGGTCGCGTTCGCCAACCTGCTCGTCAGTGTGTTCAACCAGATACCTTCGCATAAACTTCAGCGTGCGCTCCAGCGCGCAATCAGGGTGAACCCAGAAGTCGGGAAAGTAGCCCATCCCGTCCACATTGATGAAGTCGCCAGTGAACCTCAGGGCTGTAGGCACTGACATTGTCACCCCGGAATAAGGCAGAGTGACTAATCCGGGTGTCTCCGTCAAGCATAGTCCTTTCGTGTTGACGCCTATGAGCACCACATTGTCCATCTGGAGAAGACACTGAACACCGGGCCTTGCCGTACTACGCTCGAGTCCGCGCATTCTGGTGTAGTAAGCGGCTAGACTCGAACCTGGCCCCTCCTGCAGCAATCTTGCGTTCAGAGTCAGTCTGATGGCCACATCGGTAAGCAGATCAACCCGAACCGACTGGGGCGTTGGATAGGTGAGAATAAAGCGCAATAGCCAAGAGAACACATACTGCTCGCGACCGCCGCCGTTGCCACGAAGATCAAGGACAAAGGCTTCCTTCTCCCACAGCCGTTCCGCATCTGCAAGCACTCGGCCGAGGAGCGGCTCGTTCCTCGGCGTTGGGGTGAAGCTCCGGATAGCGATAATCGGAATCCCATCCACTTCATCCAGCTCATACGCAGGACCGCCTGATCTGGATGTGACCACAGCGCTGAGTGATGCGTTCCGCGACGTGCCGTCTGAAAACTCCATACTCAGGGTAAGGCCATCCAAGTGCTCCGAACTGACAATACCAGTCTGCCCAGTACTGATGATCTTTGCATAGTATCACGTCCTCGATGCCAAAGTGACCGTCTTGCACAAATCCGAGGCGCCTGCGGATCAGACCAAGATACTCAACAACGGGCACAGCTTGGCGATAATGCAGCAAGTCCTGCACCATCCCTTCGCGCGCTCTCGAGAAAGCCTCGTCACCACCGAAGTATTGGTACCCCGCGTATCCATGCTTTATCAGACCAAACAGAAGGTCGACCTCTTCAATAGCCTCTTCAACCCCGACGAAGGCCGGTCTAGTGTGCTCACCGGGCAACATCACCACGATCCGTTCTGGTTGCATACCGCCGGCGAGATCAGTGTAGCTGTACAGTTGCTCATCGAGATGCTTTACAAGCTGGGCTTCTGGCAGACCTGTGCTCGTCAGTCGGTTGGCCTCCACGATGGCCCTCACATCGGGCTGAAGCACAAGCCGCGCACGGGCCTGGACAGACGGGCTCCATGACCACAACATGAGGATCACGCACGCTATTGAACCCCACCGTGTGATGCCGATACTCTTAATCAGCGTCTTCCTCCGTCTACGTGGTTAGCGCCCAAGGGTTGCTTACCTATAGACCGGAATCCGCATATGCTCCTTGGCAATGCCATTGGCCAAGACCACGGTCTGAACCTCATCTGGCGCCTGCCGATCGCCTGGCCACATGAGCCGGGAAGCCGCTTCATCTACATCGACCCACTCGAATGCTGTGTGTTCCGAGTTCATCGTCACGGCGGCATCCTCTTCAACAATCGCACAAAACATGGGAGCCGTGTTCAGTGAGTCGTTGTCGAGTCGATAGAAGGTGGTGACCGTGCTAAGGCGGTAGAACTCGCCAGGCGCCAATCCCGTCTCCTCGCGCATCTCGCGAAGCGCCCCGTGCCAAGCGGTCTCGTCCGGCTCCAACCCACCCGAGATCAGCTGCCATGTCCCGACCATGTACTTGCCTTCTGATCGATGGGCCATCAGCAACTGACTCCGACTGCCTTGCCGACGGACAATCAGTACTACTACATAGTAGACATGTTTCAATGACCGCCAATCCTCCAAGTCCAAGTTACTACAGAGTCCCATAAGGCACGTAGCCTGGTCCATAACCGCACACATTAGGGCGCTATCTACCGGTTGCACGGACTAGACCCCCCTGACAGGCCCTGATAGGTCTAGCGAGATCTGTACTAGTGGCAGCGCTCGGCAGCCCCGGACCCGGCGTTGTTCACTATTCAGAATGCCCGGTGCCAACCTAATATCGACCAGGATCGCTTGCTAGCCGCTCCACGGGCTCTCTGTCAGCACCCGAGACATGGAACCTATCGGTTATGCTGCTTCTTCGGCAGGTATTTCGTGTGACCAGCTAAGTGCATTGCCGATAGCATCTAGTGTGGGCCTGATGGATTTGCGTATCATCGACGGCAGTAACACAACAGCATCACCCACCCCTTCCACTGAACACGCTTGTCAGGCGGGGATTAGCCCCCGTGCAAAGATGATCTGTGTACATGACTACTTCACTATCGTGAGTATGGGTTCAGTCGATACCACTCGTAAGTACACGTCACGAACACCGCCCACGTACCATTTTGCGAATTCCGTTCTTCGCTCGGGAACAAAGGAGTCTATTACTGTTTGGCCTATATCCAAGAATAGTCCCATTGCCAAACTCGCCGATTGTTGGAGATTACGTGGATGTCTCAACCCTTCAATGCAAGCGTTACCATCACTGCCTCTTGTTATGTGTCCGATTGCATCTGCGGCATGGGTCTCTTCTGACCAGTAACGATACAGAATCTCATACCATACCTGGTAGCCCAAGTGGTTGGCCAGTTCTTGAACGCTATTTGGTCCCGAGTTCAGCGAATACCATTTTGGATGCTTGCTGCGATGACTCTGGTATTGCGCTTCAACAGGTGCGAACTCCGGCTTAGCCAACATTCGCTCCAAGTTCTCAATCTGCGAGGACATATCCTGTTGAGCAGCAACGATGCTCTGCCCCAGACCATCTTTCTCGAGAACTGATTTGAGGTGCTTCCCCTCTTGATGCGAGGGATCCATACGTCGGTAGCTCCTAATGCGCTCGTGTGCATAGCACACTTGATAGGCGATCGTTCTCTCTTCCCAAGATACTTTCGTCTCGCAGATATACTTGAGACCAAGCCCCGACTCCAACATGCTCCTGAGCAGTAGTTTCGTAGGCTCCGCGCAACCGGCTCGAACCAGGACTGCAATGCCGTCCATCATTTCCACAACATGCCTGAACAACATCACAACAGCCAAATCGCCATAACTCGAGGTAGGTCGATTCAGCCATCCCAGCACTTGTGTCCCACAGTTCACACATCCGTCGAGGGTATCTGCTAGAGGCGCCAGTAGACTCTCAAAATCCGGGTCGAACTTTCGATCCAGGAGTCCCTTATATGGCTCCACGTGATCCACCACCTTCCTTCCATTGCCAGTCCGCCTAACCGTTGGTCCCGCCTATCCCGACGGTGGCTTCACCGGCAAGCTACTGTGGCCCATATATATCCATTGAAGTCGGCATGTGTCAGCATGCTGACCTGGGCGCACGCATGAAAACGCATACTCACATCCGCTACGACTCCCCCCTGCGGCCCCTACAGGTACGCCTCGCATCTGGCACAGTCTCTTCTGCCCTGCGCTGAAGGTTACAATCGATTGCTCTGTTCACGCAACCACCGCCAGACAAAAGGGCGGACAACCCATGAACATATCGCGCGAACTGCGGGCACGCTTGAACGAGCGATTCAAGTCTGTACCGATCCTCAGGAGACTAGCTGCTATTCGATCTCCGTCAGAACCTCCGGAATGCACTCTTCTTTCGCCAATGCAACTGCTCCATGAGAGCATCACGACGAACCAGAACCTCGCGCGTCCAGCGCTGACAAGGCGTAACCCTTGTCGGCTGAGACTGTCCATCCATGGACTCGTCGGTAAGGATGAACTCAAACGATGTCTTTTCGGTCCACTGACCGCCGTTGCCGAGTGAGTACACTCTGGCGACATACGTGCCCGGTCGCCAGCGCCACTGGTTACTCGACCTCTGCTCGAACTGCACGACTACCGTCTTGGTATGATGCCCATCTACTACGATCGCCGTTGTTGGACGTGCGCGCTTCTCCATCTCGAACACAGTCACGTACCTGAGGTCTGATCCAAACTTCCGCGCTTGGAAGCTAGCTCTGCCGTTGGGGTCGCTCAATCTAGTTACAACTGCGGCGGTGTCCCACACTGTCCCTGGCTGCGCCCCCGCGTTGTGAATAGTCAATGCGATGGCGATCACTGGGCGGTGCCTATGCTTTGTCTCTGTTCTCTCATCGTCCACCGAGAACACTAACGGCTTCTGCCACTTAAGCCTTGGCGGAACCAGAAACTTGTGCAGCGCCCCCAGCAAGGAAATGACAAGGGACGCGAACGAAACGACAAGCGACAGCCAATCAGGTATGCTAGCAGAGTTCATCATCCCGCTATCACCTTCTCTCACCTTCTTCGATTCAACCGACGGGCTAACCCCGATGGGTTCTCCCAAGCCAACTGAGATACTGGCGCTGCCCGATGTCACGAGATCCTGCACCTCGTCGATGAGGAGATGGTCTATGGGTCTAGGTAAGCAACGCGGCAGTGAACGATTCCCAGCTCCCATAGGCCTAGTTCGCTAGGAGCCTGTGAGAGTAACTC
>DHON01000120.1:17252-24249 GCA_002409965.1 Firmicutes bacterium UBA5389 | reverse complement strand
TGCCTACAAAACTTACACGCACCCCGCGGGGTGCATCCGCGGGGTGCTGCTCGCAGGTAGGTAGTATGGGAGCCGAGTCAAACGCTCATGTGATACGCGGGGCGAGGTGAGGGGTCCTCGCCGTTTGGGTGTGTCTTGTCGGTGGTTACAGTCGACTGTCGGTGGGCGCAGGGAGTTCAGTTCTTTCCTCCCAGCTCGCGCCATTGCCGCTGCAATTCGTCCTGTCTGCCGAACTCTTCGTCCCATTCCCGAATGCTGCGTTCTGCGGCCTCTATCTCGCGCTGCGCAACCTCGTGGTCATGGTCGACCTGCATGTTGATGAACTCGTCGAAGGAAGTGCGTATCCCTTCCGTCATCTCGCGCTTGATGCACTTGTATTCTACAGGGTAATCAACGCGCATCTTTGCATACATCATTCCGCCTGCCCAGCCCGGAGACTGGCCGCGAATGCTCAGTTCCACACTGCCCTCCAGGTGCATCAGTATTCCGATGTAGCTCCGGTCCGCCCATTTGGTCTCTTTCAAGCGGTCACGGACGAACTGCGTCTTGATATCGCTTAGGTCCCTCGCCAATTCACACACCCCCTTTCCGGCGATGGTTCGGCTTCCCAAGTTGGATAGTACTCCATATGCGCGGTCTCTCCTCTCAAACATGCTGATCATGTTCACAAAAGCCCCCCGAACCTGAAACCCGCTTTTCGAAACCTGCTTACCCTCTGCACTATCTTCGGTCGCGAAGGCATTTCGAGAAGGTGAAACAATGGCCGCGGATAATGGATTGTGTTGGGCGACGGCTGTCGCGAAACACTGCACATAGGAGGCGAGGTGCGACACTGTGGTGGAAGGGATAGGCCGTAGCAGAAGACGTGGGCTGGTGATGCTCGCCGCCGAGCGCTAGCGGGATCCCAAGGCAATAGAGAAACTGGCGGCAGATGGGACTGACTTCAACCTCAGCGGCGATGAAGGCTATTCGCCCCTGGACTTCGCGGTGACGCACAACCCCAATCCCGAGGCAATCAGGGCAATCGTGAAAGCAGCGCTGGGTCCAAACCCGCGAGACGAGGACATCGAGATATACGCGTTGACGGCGGCAACGTTCAACCCGAGCCCTAAGGTTCTGGCCGTGCTTCTGGAATCGGGTTTCGACCCGGACCGCGGAGAATGGACTCTGGACGACCTGTTGCTGGCCGCAGCTGGCGAAAACACGAACCCTGAGATCATCAAGATGCTCATCAGCCGTGGCGCTGACATCGACTCAAGAAACGACGACGGCATGACGCCCCTCATGAAGGCAGCAATGCGTAACCGAAATCCCCAGGTCATCCTGACCCTTCTTGAGGTCGGGGCCGATCCGAGCCGGAGGTCCCACGACGACATGAGCGCGTTCGACTATATGAAGCTGTTCAACGGCAACATGGAGCGATGGGACAATAGAGTGTGGCAGATGGTGAAGAGGGCGTGTTCGTGAGGGCAGGTCCATACGGCTCGTTGACGGCATTGGCTCTGAGGTAGAGGGCGTGACGGTATCGCTGGTCGGCGGACGCGCTCAGGGGTATCTTCAGGATTGCCGGAGTCCCTAGTGGCGACTGCTTTGGGGCCAGTAGAGGGAACAGAGCTGCATTCGCGAAATACCGCTACAGTGTCTGCTCTGTCTATTGCAGCCAGAGTGGGCACTGGAATTTGCGCATCTTCGAAGCCAGGAGCCAGGAGGTCACACATGGCTATCGCGGTACCTCAAAAGCCAGCTCTAGGTGAGACCCGTGTTTGTCGGATCGGACATGAGGATAAGGGGGCTTGCATTCGTCACGAATCTCGCTCTTGTCGTCTACTGCCTCCCCGAGCACGTGATGAAAGAGGTTGGCGTAGATGGATCTGTCTGTGAGCTGTTCCTCGATTCCGACCAGGTCGCCCTGACCAAGGCCAGGTTACCCAACGGCGCCGAGGCAAGCCACATCGAAAACGCCTTACCTTTCCACTACCGTATCCTCGACAAAAGCGGATTGCGATACGCGTGAGATCCCACGTGATACTTATGTGTCGAAGGAGCGGTACGTGAGACTGAAGCAGAACCTTGACCACCCGGCTTTATCGGGTGAATTGGCTAACCACGCGATCCTCCCAGACAGCCCTCGGGCAAGTGCGATGACACCCAAGGAGGTTCGGCGTGAGGTGTTCGAGATCGTGAAGAGGTGGATCGCCGGCAAGGCTGGCGCATCGACTGAGAACTGACGGAATCCTGTCAGGTTTGCATTGACGCAGGCTGGTCGGCTTCGCTAGAATGAAAGCATAGGAGGTGGCCGAGGTGGGCGATGTCGACTTTGATGCTCTCTCCCGCGCGTGGCGCGAAAGGGCGGTCGAGCAGCATCGGGAAGCCGATCTGCTTCGGCAGGATGCGTTCGAGAAGGCAGAGCGAGCTGCGTCCTTCATCAAGAGCGACTACGGCGCCGATAAGGTGTATCTCTACGGCTCGCTCGCCTGGAGCCGATCCTTCGGGCCCCACTCAGACATCGACCTTCTCGTGGAGGGGTTTGGGCGTCCAAACGCGTACTGGCACATGCTGTCTGAGCTGTGGGGGGTGACCTCCCCGTTCCCGCCCAGTGTGGTTCTGGCCGAGGACGCGCAGGCCAGCCTGCTCGCGAAAGTCCGAGAGAAGGGAGTCGAGTTGCCGTGACTCAGGGAGACTATGAGGTCCTCCAAACTGCATGACTTCTACAATGCAGCAGAGAGTATCTTCGAGGTGATCGCGCGCGACATCGATGGTTCGCTGCCCACTCACGCGGATTGGCATCGATCTCTCCTAACGCAGATGTCGCTGCCGCTTAACACGAGGAGACCTCGCGTGCTGAGGAAAGAGACCATCGTTGCCTTGGACGAGTTCCGCGCCTTTCGGCACGTTTTTCGGAACGTCTACGGGTTCGCCCTGGATCCTGAACGTCTTCATCTGCTGCTTCGAAGATTCCCTCAGGCTGCAGACATGCTGGCCAAGGATCTTGACGAATTCGCGGACGTAATGAGGCAGGTCGTGCCCAGTGATTGAGTGCGCTCGCCCCTTCGGATGGGGGCACTTGATCGGGTGAACGTTGCTCACCCATTGTTCAAGCTGTTGGACTGCTTACGAACACCTCGCAGATTCTTCTCCACTTGCCTCGGTGTTCGCTGTGTCCGCTTCGTTCGCTCTATTCGCCCCCGCCATGAGCAACCCCAACTCCTCCAGTGATACGCTGCCGGCTTCTGCTACGGCCACTATCCGGCCTTCGTAGATCACGGCGATTCGGTCCGAGAGGTTCAGGATTTCGTCAAGTTCCTCGGAGATGAGGAGGATGCCCCCGCCTGAGTGGCGCACGTCCAGGAGGCGGCGGTGGACGTATTCGGTGGCTGCGATGTCGAGGCCGCGGGTGGGGTAGCACGCCAGCAGAACCGCGGGATTCCTGGTGATGTCGCGGGCCAGGATCACCTTCTGGATGTTGCCGCCCGATAGGCTGCCCGCGCGCGTCTCCACGCTCGGGGTTCTGATGTCGAAGGCCTCGACGGTCTTGGTCGACCAGTCGCGAACTAGATCGTTCTGCAGGAAAATCCCGCGGGCGAACGGCGGCCTGTGGTGGTCTTTGAGAATCAAGTTCTCTTCTACCGAGAACAACTGCACGATTCCGAAAGTGAGCCTGTCTTCGGGCACGTAGCCCAGGCCGGCATCGATCATCGCCGCGGGCGAAGCGCCTGTGAGGTTCTTGCCGCGCAGGCGCACGTTGCCACGGCTCACCCGGCGCAGGCCCGACATGACCTCGGCGAGTTCCCTCTGGCCGTTGCCAGACACTCCGGCAAGCCCCAGGATTTCGCCTTCCCGCACCGTGAGCGATAGGCCTTTCAGCGCGGGCAAATCGTTGTCGGCATTTGCCCATACTTGATCCAGTTCGAGCACGGCCTTCCCGCATGAGGCCTCCCCCGTTCGCTTGGCCGCTTCGATCTTGCGCCCTACCATCATTGTGGCCAACGATTCCGGACTGGCCTCGGAGGTCGGCACGGTTCCAACCACAGCTCCCGCGCGAAGCACCGTCACGCGGTCGCTCACCGCCATGACTTCGTTCATCTTGTGGCTTATGAACACCAGTGACTTCCCAGCCTGGGCCATGCCGCGGAGCACGGCGATGAGCTCGCTGGCCTCCTGCGGAGTGAGCACTGCAGTGGGCTCGTCGAGGATCAACAGCTCTGCGCCGCGGTAGAGCGCCTTGATGATCTCCACGCGCTGTTGCTCTCCCACCGCCAGCTGCCACACGGGTGCATCGGGCTTGACTCTGAAACCGTACTCGTCGCCGAGAGCCGCTATACGCTGCGATGCTGTATCCAGGTCGAGAAGGGGACCCCGGCCGGAGGGTAGGCCCAGCACGACGTTTTCGGCTACGGTGAGGCTGGGGACCAACATGAAGTGCTGGTGCACCATGCCGATACCCAGGGCGATGGCGTTGCGCGGGGAGTTGATGATCACGGGCTCCCCGTTGACCAGAATCTGCCCTGCGTCCGGTCGGTACAGACCGTAGAGCACTTTCATCAGTGTGGTCTTGCCCGCGCCGTTCTCGCCCAAGAGCGCCAGGACTTCTCCGGAGTTGATGTCGAGGTCAACGCAGTCGTTGGCCCGGACCCCGGGGAAGGTTTTCGTTATCTGGCGCATCTTCACTTGTCGTATTCGGAGCCCCGATCCCGATTCCATGGACTATGCCACCCTTCAATCGCTCAGTCTACTTCTTCTTGGGCAGTTCCACCTTGAGCGCGCCGGAGATGATGTCCTGTTTGGTCTTCTCCACGAGATCCAGCGCGTTCTTGGGGATCTTGCTCATGAGTTTCGGGTTGTAGCGCAGCTCGAGGGTGCCGTCTGCGAAGTTCAGCGTAAGGTGCTTTCCGCCCAGGATGCCCTGAGCACGGTAGTCGATTATGGCCTTGACGACTTTCTCCCAGTGGTAGACTTGGGCCGCCAGGACGTGGTCGGGGGCCAGAGAAGCCTGGTCCATGTCGGTGGACATCCAGTAGACGCCGGCCCTCTCCGCCACGGCTCGGGCGGCGCCCACCGCCTGCTGGGCCGATCCGGTGAGAATGTCGGCTTTGGCGTCCATGTGAACTTTGGCCAGTTCGCCGGCGCCCACTATGTCGCCGAAGGAGCCGGTATAGGCTATGCGCACCTTCGCTTTGGGGTTAGCCGCTGCCACGCCCTGCTGGAAGCCGTAGTTATACTTGATCGCATCGCCCGATTCCACCGGGCCCACGATCCCGACAATGCCCGACTTGGACATCAGGGCTGCTATCATGCCCATGAGATACGCGCCCTCCTGAGCCTGAGGGTCGTACGCGAAGATGTTGGGGGCGGCGGTGAACCCGGTCCCGTACGCGAACGTGGTCCTGGGGAAATCGGGGGCCAGTTCCATGAGCACGCTCTGATACTGGGCACCATGGGCGAGGATGATGTCGAACCCTTGGTCGGCGTACTGCCTGATGGCAGCGCCTGCATCCACGGGGTTGCCCATGCGCTCGCTCGTCACGAACTCCAGCTTGTCGGCGCCCAACTCCTTCTGGACCGCCTTGAGACCCTCGTACATCGACTGGCTCCACGCCATATCGTCGATGGTGCTCGCCATGAGCATCGCGATGCGGATCTTCTTGGCCGGCGCGCTGTAGCTCGGCCCCGAGCCAGCGGCAATGAGCATCGCGAACGCCAGAATCGCCACAACAACAATGCGGCTTCTCTTCACAATAGACACCTCCTGCCAAATTCATGTGCCGGTCACTTGGCCGGCGAGGATACCGGATGGTCTGGCCTGTGGTTAGCCCGCTTCCCTTCGGAACGGCTTGCCCAGGGCCGTTGGGGCCCATACGCGCCTCACCGCCACTGCTAGGGCTGCGATGGTCATGACATAGGGCATTATCACCGCGAACTCATACGGGAAGCTGATGCCGAGTACCTGAATCCACAGTTGAAGCGCGTTCATCATGCTGAACAGGAGCGACCCGAGGAGAATGCCCACAGGGCTCCATCTGCCGAAATAGACCAGGGCAACGGCTATGAACCCGCGCCCTGCGGTGATGTTGTCGGCGTACATGTTGGCCTGGCCCACGGTGAGGAAAGCGCCTGCCAGGCCGGCCATTGCGCCTCCCAGCACTACACACTGGTAGCGGATGGCGTTGACGTTGACGCCCAATGTGTCGGCGGCCTGCGGCGTTGTGCCCACGGCGCGCACTTTGAGCCCCCATGTGGTGCGGTAAAGCACGAACCAGGAGACTGGGACAAGCAAGAGAGAGAAATACACCATCCAGTTGTGCTGAAACAGAATCGGACCAAGGACTGGGATGTGGGACAACACCGGGATATTCCACGGACCGAAGCCCTTGCACGATGTGATAAATCCAAGGTATACGCGGAACAGCAACCCCGACAGGCCCCAGCAGAACATGTGCAGGCCAATGCCGGATATGCCCTGTTCAGCTTGCATGGTGACGCTGATGAAGGCCATGAGCAGGCCCAAAGCGGCGCCGACGCCGATTGCCGCAAGGACGCCGAGCCACGGACTGCCGGTGCCCAGCGACGTCATGAACCCCGCGAAGGCTCCCATCATCATGATGCCTTCGAGCCCAAGATTGAACACGCCGGAGCGCTGCGCGAACATTTCGCCGAGCGATGCGAAAAGAAACGGCGCCGCTAGCCTGATGCCTGTAGCGAGTATGCCTGCGATTACTCCCTGGCCGGAGATAGCGCCCATGTCAGCCATTCACCTCCTTGCCGCGGCCTGTCGGCGGCGGAGCAGATCCGGTCGCCGGATGAGCAGGTCGCTGGCGACTACGAACAGCACCACCAGGCCTTGTATGGCCATGACGATGGCGGCGGGTATGGAGACGGCCCTCTGCATCATGTCGGCACCCAGGGTAAGCATGCCGAAGACGATCGATGCGGGGATGCAGCCCAGCGGATGCAAGCGACCGAACAGAGCGACTACGATTCCGCTGAACCCGTAGCCTCC
>DHON01000120.1:0-17043 GCA_002409965.1 Firmicutes bacterium UBA5389 | reverse complement strand
AGCCTCCCGCGAAGGCCATGGCGATTATCTGGTAGTTTTCAACCTGGATACCGGCTGCCCTTGCAGCCTGTGGGCCGGCGCCGGAGGCCCGCATGCGGTATCCGATTATGGTACGCCAGAGGAAGATGTAGACCAGGACTGCGAACGCGACGGCGATGACTAGTCCCCAGTGGAACCGCGTACCGCGGATGATCCGGGGAAGCCAGATCGATCTGGGCAGCAGAGCAGTCTGGGGACACCCGGTTCCGTAGGCCACCTCCTGCGGGTCGATCATCGGCCCTCGTATCAAGTAGAGATTGAGCTGAAAGGCGATCTGGTTGAGCATGACGGTGCTGAGGATCTCGTTCACCGAGAGCCGGGCTTTGAGCCACCCTGCGATGCCGCCCCACACTGCCCCGGCCAAGACGCCCACGACCATGGTCAGCGGCAACAGCGCCGCGGCAGGCCAGTTCGGAAGCGCGAGGGCCACAGCCGCGCCGGCAAGCGACCCCGCGATCATCTGCCCTTCGCCCCCGATGTTGAGGATCCCGCTTCGAAATGAGATGATGATTCCAAGGCCTATCAGCAGAAGCGGGGTGGCCTTAACCAGGCTTTCGGTGATGCCGTACCTGCCGCTGACCGGGCCGGTGAACATCGCCTTGTACGCGGTAACGGGATCTGCGCGGGCTAGCAAGATCAGCCCCGCTCCGACTAAGAGCGCCAGAACTAGAGCCCCCACCAGCACGCCAATTTGCAGCAGAGAGTCGGACGCGCCCGTGTGTTTCTTCATACGATCTGCTCCTTTGAATGACACTTGGCGGTTCTAGTGTAGGTTCTGATGGCAAAAGAGACAGCGCCGGCAGATAGAGTATTCTAAGTTAGCCTGGGTTCTCCTGCACGGGGCATAGCAAATGGGTTTACAGGGGATCCGGGCCCAAATGCAGGGCTTCGCGCCGGCGAGGCAGAATACCACACAAGCTAGCATAGAAGGGTGATCGGCATGAACGGACTTAACGGCGCGACCAATGGCTCGCCGATGCGCTACGGGCTCACGTGGAACGGCAAGAGCCGCGCACGCCGCGCTGCTCATACCCCGGCGCGAAGCACGCTCGTTCCGTGCCCGGAGAAATCGGTCAACTGGGATACGACGCGGAACCTCCTGATTGAAGGCGACAACCTGGAAGCGCTCAAGTTGCTGCAGGAGTCATATCGCAGGAAGGTCAGGATGATCTACATCGATCCCCCGTACAACACGGGGAAGGACTTCATATATCCGGACGACTTCCGATACAGCGTTGCCGACTACCTTCGACTGACCTGCCAGGCGGACCGGGCGGACCAGTCAGGACGCAGGCCGATGATGAATGTGGAGACTTCCGGACGGTACCATACGGATTGGCTGAACATGATGTATCCGCGTCTCAAACTGGGGCGCAGTCTGCTTCGCGATGGCGGGGTCATCTTTATCTCCATCGGCGATCAAGAGCTTGCCAACCTGCGGCTCATCTGCAATGAGCTGTTTGGGGAGGGCAATTGCCTCGGTTGCGTGGCGCGGGTTGCCAAGAGGACGTCAAACAAGGGCACGCATTTCGCTCCGTCCAAGGATTACGTGCTGGTGTACGCGCGCCGGGCGGAATGCGTCGCACCGTTCATGGACGTGGTCCGCCCATCGTACGCAGCGCGTTTCGCCCAGGAAGATGAGCGCGGCCACTACGCCACAGTCGGCCTCTACCAGGCCGCCCTTGACCCGCGGCCCAATCAGCGATACTGGATCGAGTGCCCCGACGGCTCCTTTGTGATCCCTCCCGGCGAGGTCTTCCCCGAGGAAGTCGCCGATGCTGCCCAGGTCAGGCCGGCGAGTCGGCGCGATAGAGTCTGGCGATGGAGCCGCCAGTCCTATCTGGAGAAAAGACATCTGCTCGTCTTCAAAGAGTCGGCCCGAAGCCCTCTTTTGACGCCGGACGGGTCGCTTTCAAAATGGAATGTCTATACTAAATACTATCTTGAGGATAGACTGAAGGACGGGACTCGCCCCCGCGACTACCTGGACGATGTCACCAACGACCTGGGCACGGCCGCACTCAAGCGCCTTGGGCTGGACGACTTCTTCGAGTTTGCCAAACCTCCCGAGTTGATGCGCCGGTTGATGCACTGGCTTGGCGGCGACGAAGGCGTCTACATGGACTTCTTTGCCGGTTCGGGGACGCTGGCGCAGGCGGTTCTGGAGCAGAACGCGGAAGACGGGGGGAACCGCCAGTTCATCCTGGTTCAGCTGCCTGAGCCGTGCCCGGAGGATTCAGTGGCAGCTCAGAGCGGCTACCCGACGATTGCGGACATCTGCCGGGAGCGCGTGCGCCGGGTGATGGCAGGCCTTGGCGACCAGGACGGGGGCTTCAAGGTCTTCAAGCTTGACGCAACGGATTGTGCTATGGAGGGCGACTGACATGTGTATGCTCGAATACAGCTTCACATGGCACGGCAAGGACCGGGCATGCCTTGCGGCGCAGGCGCCGGCCATCGGCACGCTCAGGCCCTGCCCGGATCAGTCGGTCGACTGGGACGCAACACAGAACCTCTTTATCGAAGGAGACAACCTCGAAGTCCTCAAGCTGCTCCAGAAACCCTATCACAAGAGGGTAAAGATGATATACATCGACCCGCCCTACAACACCGGCAATGAATTTGTGTATCCTGACGATATCGCCCATGCCGACTGGCTCAACATGATGTACCCGCGGTTGAAGTTGGCGAGGAATCTCTTGCGCGACGATGGGGTCATCTTTATCTCCATTGACGACCACGAATTCGCCAATCTGCGCAAGCTCTGCGACGAAGTGTATGGCGAGGAGAGCTTCTGCGGCGTGTTCATATGGGAGAAGAAGAAGAAACCATCGTTTCTCAACGTCAACATGGGCAGTGTGACCGAGTACATAGTGTGTTTCGCCAAGAACCGGGCCAAATCGCCTCCGTTCGCCGCGGGTTCGGTCAAGGATGGCAAGAAGTACCCATTCAACAATGCCGGCAACGGCATTCAGACCCTCACGTTCCCGGCTGGCGTTGTCCGGTTTAACTGCGGTGATCAGGTTGTAGTGGCCCAGGACATGTCAGAGGGCAACATCAGAACAGAGCTGCTGGACGATGCCGAAATCGTGAATGGGCGAAACGCCGGTGCCTTCCGCCTGAGGGGTGAGTGGCGATACTCGCAGCGGAAACTGGACGAGTTCGTGGAGCAGGGCGCCGAGATTGTCATCAGCAAGGTCCCGTTCAGGCCGAACTACGTCAACCGCCGCGGCGAGGTGAAGAAGACGTCGAACCTTCTCTCATACCGGACTAATGGCGTTCCGACTAACGAGGACGCAACGCAAGAGATCCGCGATCTCTTCGGGGCGGATGTCATGAGCTACCCCAAGCCCAGCGGCCTGATGAAGTATCTTGTTCGCGCTGTGACGACCGACGACGACATTGTCATGGATTTCTTCGCGGGCTCCGGGAGCACTGCACATGGTGTTTTGCTTCAGAACGGGGAGGATGGCTGTAATCGCCGCTACGTACTGGTTCAACTGCCTCAGCCTCTGAATCGTGACGAAGCCCAAAGCAGGCCGGCCTTTGAATTCTGCCAGGCGCACGGCCTGCGCCCGACCATCGCCGAAATTGGAAAGGAGCGCATCCGGCGGGTGGCCAAGAAGATTCAGTCGGAGCAGGGACAAGAGGCCGCCGGGCTCGATCTGGGTTTCAGAGTCTTCATGCTGGACAGCGGCAATGTCGGGCCTCTGAGTCAATAGCGTGCAATGGCTTGAACTGTCTGCCTGGTGTTTCGCGCTTCACTCAGAATGCGAGCAATCCGCGGCACAGACGCGCCTGTCTTGTACAAGGTTTTTCGCAATACATGTAGAAATGCAACCCATGTTTGCAGTTTTCTTGTTCATGCGCAGATCGGAGGTATCGAGGGTGCGTACTCCAGAGGAGCAGTCATGGCTCTCACGCGTGTACGTGGGCTTGCTGGTGTGGGCGTTGATCGTGCCGATAGGCTACATCGCGCTGGGCAGTTCCATGCCCGCGATTGCGTTCTCGTTTGAGACGGCGGCGATCTTCTTTGCTGTGCTCGCCTTCTCTACTGCCTGGCATACATACGGCTACTCTCGTTCCAGCTATCTGATGTTCATAGGCATGGCGCAGCTTATGGTCGCGGTACTTGATTCCTTCCACGTCATCTCCCTTCCCGTGCTGCCGATCGCTCCTGAGCTGGGGATTCAGCACTGCGTCCAGTTCTGGGCGACTGCCAGGGTCGTCTACGCCTTCGCCATGTTCCTCGCTCCCGGATACGCGCGAAGGCGCCGGCCGGGCACGCGGATGCTGTTAGGCTCGGTGGTGTGCATCACCGCGCTGGTCGGTGCCGTCCTCTGGTTGCCTGGGTTTCCCGAGTGCGCCACTGCCGATGGTGTGTTGACCCCAGCTATGGTAGTGGGCAACTATCTGGTCATGGGGATTCTCGCGTTCAGCCTGTTCAGCTTGTCTGCGTCGAGTGTGCGTGATCGGCTTGTGCGCGAGCTGGCGGCGGCATCGATAACAGTCGCAGTCCTGTCGCAGGCCGCGTTTACCATCGCCGGGTCGGGCGCCATCGCCGCAAGCTCGGGCGTGAGCCTCTTTGGCTACGTTGCGAAGGCACTCTCATATTGGCTGCTGTACGAGGCAGTGATCGTGGGCGGCTATGAGCACCCGCTGGCACGTCTGCGCAGCGGTCTGAAGAACGTGCGAGCCACGCGCCGCGTGACATTGTCGAGCATCGGCGATGGAGTGATCACTGCCAACAAAGACGGGAAGGTAACGCTGCTCAACCCAGAGGCCTCGGCAATCACAGGGTGGACGGAGCACAACGCTCTAGGGGTGGACATCGATAGCGTGTTTAGGCTGTCGCTCATTAGGGCTGAGTCATCCGGTGAGCGGCGGTCCTGCGGAGCTTCTCTCACCGAGGCAGTCATCTATGCGAAGGATGAGAGCATCAGGTACGTGGAGTACACTTCTTCGCCGATTCACGGGCCTGACGGCGGCGAACTGGGCGAAGTGATAGTATTCAGGGAGATTTCCGAGCGTGTGCAGAAAGACCAACTCATCAAGACGAGCATGGAGAAGTATCGTGCGCTGTTCGAGCACATGCCCAATGGGGTCGCCGTGTATCGCGCAGTTGACGGCGGCAAGGACTTCGTATTCGTGGAGTTCAACGCGGCCGCCCAGCTCATCGAAGGCATCGATGCGCGGCACATCGTGGGCAGACGGCTTGGCGAGGCGTTCCCTGGGTTGGCCCAGATGGGCCTGATGGAGGTATTGCAGAGGGTATGGCTCACCGGGCAGTCGGAGACGCTTCCTGCCGCCTATTGCGAGAACGGACCGCGCTCTGGCTGGAGGGAGAACTGGGTATACCGTGTGCCGTCGGGCGAGGTGGTAGCCGTATTCCAGGATGTCAGCGAACGTGTGCAGGCTGAACAGCGGGTTGAGTATCTTACGATTCACGATGCTCTCACTGGCCTGTACAACCGCCGTTACCTGGAGCAGATCACAAGCCGGCTGGACGCGGAGGAAGTCGCGCCGGTGAGCGTGGTCTTTGGAGACGCCAACGGGCTGAAACTGGCAAACGACGCTTTCGGCCACGAGGCCGGCGACAGGCTGCTCAT
This sequence comes from Firmicutes bacterium UBA5389, assembly GCA_002409965.1. GTDB lineage: Bacteria > Bacillota > DTU025 > DTU025 > DTU025 > UBA5389. The sequence continues at coordinate 11,395 of DHON01000120.1, read as the reverse complement.
GAATATCGCTAGAGTTCTTCGGGCGTGCGCTAGGCGTGACGATACCGTTGCCCGTATGGGCGGCGACGAGTTCGTGGTGATCATGCCCGGCATTGGCGAAGATGAAGCGGCCGAGGCCATTGTCCGCATGAGGCGCGCCTTCGACGAGGCGCCTCCCGACCCCGTGCGGGTCAGTCTGGCTCTAGGAGCTTCTACCCGGGAGACTTCGGCCGTTCCCCTTCACGAGGTGCTCGCAGAAGCCGAAAAGCATGCCTACCGGCAGAAACTGGCCGAGAGCAAGAGTGCGCGAGGATCGCTCATGAAGTCGCTCATGCGGACGCTGGCGGTGAAGACGTCCGAAACCGAAGATCATGTGCTGCGTATGCGCGAGCTTGCGCTTGACCTCGGGCGCAGCCTCGGTCTGCCCGACAACGTCCTGGACGACCTTGCAGTCTTGACGCTGCTCCACGATATCGGCATGGTGGGTATCCCCGACAGCATATTGACGAAAATCGATGCTCCGCTCTCTGCCGAGGAGCAGGAAGCCATGAAGAAGCATCCGGAAGTAGGTTACCGGGTGGCGCAGGCTTCCATCGAGCTGGCTCACATAGCCGATGGCATACTGTCGCACCACGAGAACTGGGACGGCACCGGGTATCCGCAAGGGCTGCGCGGGGAGGAGATCCCCTTGATCTCGCGGATCGTTGCCATAGTCGACGCGTACGACAGCATGACGGCAGGCCGCAGATACCGGGCGGCCAAGTCCAAGGAGGAGGCTCTCGAAGAGATCAGACGGCTCGCGGGTACGCGATTCGACCCGGATTTGGCGGAGGCATTCGCCAGAGTCGCCAGCGACGGCGATTCGGGTTGCAGCTTCTACTAGCGGCGGGTGTGGTGATAAGATAGGGTATCACAACCTTTGAAGGCGGTGCTGGTAGGTGATGCCTGACCTGGCGACCCGTCGCGCCCGAGGACCTCGCGTCGAACCCAGCCGTAGGCTTGCATGGCTCGCGGTCCTCACGTTCATAGTCAGTTTCAGCTCCGGGATGACAGGCCCGGTGTTCCCTCTCCACGCCCAGGCTTTGGGAGCCACCTATCGGCAGGTGGGGATGGTGTCTGCCGCGGGATCCGTGATCCACGCAGGGCTTGCGTTCCGCGCAGGCTGGCTTGCCGACAGACTCGGGCACAATCTCATGTTCCTTCTTTCCTCGCTCGCCATAGTGCTCTCGAGCGTGGCCTACTTCTTCTCTCGCACTCTGCTCCTTGCGACCGTGGGCAAAGCCCTGGACTCGCTCTTCATCGCGTCATACTGGCCCGCGCTGGAAAGCGCATCGCACACCGCAGGCAGTGCCGCCGGCCACTCCCTGGGCGTGGTGTACACTGTGTATCCCGTGGCCACATTCGCGGCCAGCGCCGCCAGCGGCTGGCTTGCGGGCAGGTTTGGCTATCGCGCGTCCTTCGCCGCTGCGCTGGTCGGTGGGGCGGCGGCTGTGGCGGGAGTTACAGCCGGGCTTGGAGCCAGCAAGAGGCGGAGTGCAGGCTCGATCGGGGCGGGGCGCGGCGAGAGCGGGAAGCGGCGAAGGCCGCGTCCCGGCCTATTGCCGGGTTCAGGCACCCGGTTCGCCGCGGCGCTTGCCGCGTGTTTCACGTATTGCGTGCTTGTGGGGCAGGCGCTCACCTTCGGGCCGCTCTTGGCAGAGGCAAGGGGGCTTCAAGTAGAGCTAGTGGGTCTGCTAGTGGGTGCGTTCTGGCTGGGTAGGACTGCGATATCTTGGCCTGCCGGCGTGTTGGCGGACCGTGCGGGCTACAGTGTGGTGTTCATACCCGCTTTCATAGCGGGGGCGGCGGGTTCGGCCATTGTGGCATCGTCCTTGGCGCCATACGGCATGTTTGCCGGCGTGGCGCTGACCGGGCTATGCGCCGGGGCGGTGGCGCCTGTCGCCATGTTGCTGGGGGCGGAGTGCGCTGAACCGGGGTCGCAGGGGTGGGCTCTTGGGCTGTGCGAGACCTTCTGTGGGGTGGGGTTCATCAGCTCTGGGCTGGTGGGCGGCGTACTTGCCGGGTGGTTCGGCCCATCTGCACCCTTTGCTTCAGGGGCGGTGGTGTGCGCCGCGGTGGCAGCGGGACTGGCGTTAGTGTTCGCAGGCGGGCGAGGCAAGCGCATGGGCGCATGAGACGGTTGACAAGCCGGTCTGTTTGCCCAGTGCGACATGGCACTATAGCCTCGTTGGGCGAACCCTGTCCGCATTCGTGTCATACGATGCTTTCAGGGACGTCGAGTTCCCGAGAATGCCGTGAGCATGAGAAGGTGGGTAATGCAGTGAACGGATGGATGTATCCTAACCCGTACGGCGGATACGGAGGACGAGCGTGTCCCTACAGGAGCTGGCGCAATCCTGAGGGCGAGGACGAGTGGGAAGAGCAGCACATGTTGCGAGAGATCTATCGAGGCATGCACTATCTGCTCAGGGAAGAGGCCCAGGAGCAGCATAAGATCGACGAGATATACCATCTGTGCCACGACATCGCGAGGATGGTGGCGGGCCAGAGGCCACGTGAGGCCGCAGAGCCGGCGATGCCGCCGATTGCGTCGCCGATGCCCTTCGTTCAGCCCGGACCCATGTATCCATGTCCTACCAGGCCCATGGGGGTTATCTAGCGGGGTAGGGGCGTATGGCGAAACGCACAGTAGGCCTAGGAAGGCGGGGCGCATCCCCGTCTTCCTCCACTATACGGTCAGGCTAGTTGAGTTGAGAAGGATTCACTGGGTTCACGTAGAATCTTTATCTAAATACGGTGCGACACCCGGATTCGTGCGGACGGTTGAAAAGGGTCTGCCAAAGCGATAGAATGTACCTGCAAGGCTTTTCCTGATTGTCCTGGGATTTCGCCCGAAGCGGCGATATGGATGTCGAAATTCGCAGAATGGAGGGATTGGAAAGTGATCTCAAGCGTGGATCTCGTCAAACCACTCGTCAATCAAGCTCTGTCGTATGTCAGCAAAGACCCTGTTGCGAACTTGCCCAAGATTCTCAGTATTGCCGAGAAGATAGCTGGCAAGGAGAGCCACAAGGCACAGGTTCGCGATGTCACGAGGGTGCTGACGGAATCCGACAACAACTGGCGCGAGCTCGCAATCAGGCTTCTTACTGAAACACATCCCAACATAATGAAGTCGATAGGAGTCAGCTTCTTTGTCAACGCCAGCCTCATCGGCGTGCCCAAGCAGTACAGGATCTCCGAGGAGATCGGTGTGCAGGTGCCCTACGCTATTCTCATGGACCCGACCGAAAAATGCAACCTCAGGTGCACCGGCTGTTGGGCCGGCGACTACCAGCGCGTTCGTGAACTCGATTATGAAGTGATGGACAGGGTGTGCCGCGAAGCTGAGGAACTCGGTATTTATCTTATTGTTGTATCCGGCGGTGAACCCATGGTCGCAAAGGACAAGCTGATCAGGCTGGCCGAGTCCCACCCGAACCAGTTGTTCCATCCATTTACCAACGGTACGCTGATAGACGAGGAATTCGTGTCGGAAATGGTCCGAGTGGGCAACATTGCGCCGGCGATCTCCGTGGAAGGGCTGGAAGAAGGGACGGACAGCAGGCGCGGCACGGGCGTGTACAAGAGGATCATGCACTCTATGGACTTGATGCGCGAGGCCGGGTGCGTGTTCGGGTTCTCTGCCTGCTACGCACGGAACAACGTGGACATGATAGCCAGCGACGAGTTCATCGATACCATGGTCGACAAGGGCTGCGCATTCGGCTGGTTCTTTACTTACGTGCCCGTCGGCTCCGAACCCAATCTTGATCTGATGGCCACGCCTGAGCAGAGGGCCAAGATGTACGACGCAGTACGTAGGTTCAGGAACACCAAGCCCATCTTCCTAGTGGACTTCTGGAACGATGGCGAGTTCTCCATCGGCTGCATAGCCGGCGGTCGCCGCTACTTGCACATCAACGCAGCAGGCGATGTGGAGCCTTGCGCATTCATCCACTATGCCACGGACAACATCAACGATGTCAGTCTCAAGGAGGCGCTGGGCTCGCCGCTGATGCGAGCCTATCAGAAGAGGCAGCCCTTCAACGAGAACATGTTGAGGCCGTGTCCGCTCATTGATAACCCGGAGAAACTAGTGGAGATAGTCGAGGAGTCTGGTGCCCGTTGCACCCAGCTGGGTGAGCATCTCGTCGCCCCGAAGGTGTTGGCTGAAAGGATTCAAGAGGAGTACACACAGCACTGGGCGGTCAAGGCGGATGAACTGTGGGAGTCCAATCCGCACCCCTTCTACGATAGGTCGCGGGTGTTCGCGGAACAAGAAGAAGCCGAGAGGAAAGAGCGGCAGGCCAGCAAGGTCTGAGCCATGCGGTTTCGAGAGCCCGCGCGTGCGCGCGGGCTCTTCCTGTCGTGCTGTCGTGCGCCCGGCTATCATGCGCGACCTGCGATCACGCCCCCGCCCAAGAGCATGTCGCCCGAGTAGAACACCCCGGACTGGCCTGGAGTTATTGCGCGCTGGGGTTCGGCGAACTCCACGTGCACATCCCCGTCTGCGGTCGGCGTCAGCCGGGCTGCCGCTGGGGCGGACTTGTACCTTATCTGTACTTGCGCCTGGATTTCGTGTTCGAGTGTGTCGAACGGGATGAAACTCGCGTGTTCAGCCTGGAACTCCGTGCTGTAGAGGCATTCCTCCGGGCCGACCACGATCGTGTTGGAATCGGCTCTGATCTCGGTGACGTATAGAGGGCCGTCATGCCCGCACTGAAGTTGCCCCAGTCCGCGGCGCTGCCCCACGGTGTACATGGCTATCCCGGTGTGCTCGCCTATGACTGTGCCGCCCATCGAGACGATTGGCCCTGGAGCGCCGAGCGAGGGACGTTCTTGCATGAGGAAGTCCCGGTACTTGCCGGGAGGCACGAAGCACACGTCCTGGCTCTCCGGGCGGTCAGCCGTCTCCAACCCGATCGAATGAGCTGCCGCTCTGACGTCGGATTTCGTCATTTCGCCCAGGGGAAACATGGTGCGCGCCAGCTGGCTCTGGGTCAGCCTGTAGAGCACGTATGTCTGGTCTTTGGCCCTGTCGAGGGGGCGGAAGAGCAGTCTCCGGCCCGAACTGTCATCGAGTTTGAGGCGCGCGTAATGGCCGGTCGCAACCCGATTGACGCCCAGCGCCAGGAGCCTGCGATGCAGCTCCCCGAACTTGATCCGGGCGTTGCATACCACACATGGATTGGGTGTGAGTCCGCGGCTGTACTGGTCGACGAAATCCGACACAACCAAGTCGTGGAACTCCTCGGACACGTTGAGAACGATGTGGTCTATGCCGAGCCGGCGAGCTACGCGCCGCGCAGCCTCTACAGACTCGACAGAACAGCACAGATTGTCGAAGCAACCATCGATAGAAGAATGCCAGAGCTTCATGGTAACTCCGATAACTGTGAAACCCTGCGATACAAGCAAGGCGGCGGCCACTGACGAGTCTACGCCCCCGCTCATTGCCACGGCGATGATGTCGCTGCGCCTGCCGGTCACGATGTGCCCTCCCTTGGGTGATGAGCTTTCAATCCCATTATAGACAGGCAACCGCACGAAGTCACTGGCGGCGGGCAGGCGTGCGAGCGGCCTGCTTGTTGCCGAAGCGGTTATCTGATAGAATCATGTGGGGATTTTAGGCTATAGTTTCGGAATATGGGTATACATTATGCACGAGTAGTGTATAGAATCCAGACCAAGAATATCTAGCAAGGAGTGATCAGCCGGTGTATACGACTGACATCGAGCTCTCAGGACATCTCATTGACACCATGTTGCTGTCGCGTGTCATCGACGCGATAGCGGAGATGGATGCAGAGTTCACCCTGCGCGAAACGAGGATTGGCCGCGCCGCAAGCGACACGAGCTACGCCAGGATCGAGATCGCGGGGTCCACGTGCGAGCGACTCGACGAGGTTATCGACAGAGTCAAACAACTAGGCGCTACGCCCATCGACGGCCAGCCCGTCACGTTGGCTACAGTCGCCAAGGATGGGGTGTGCCCTGATGGGTTCTACTCAAGCACCAACATCGAAACCTACGTGAACGTTGCCGGGAAGTGGGTTCCAGTTGACGACATCGAGATGGATTGCGCTGTGGTGGTCGATCCGGTGAATTTCGCAGCCAGGTGTTGCCCTGTGGGAGTGCTACGCCGGGGTGAGCAGGTGATCATCGGCCACGGGGGCGTACGGGTCGCCGCGATGGACAAGGCCGCCGAAGAGCAGGGCTTTTCCTTCATGGGGAGCGATGTGTCAAGCGAACGCCAGAAATCGCTGATGGTAGAGGAGATCGCGCGCGAGATCCGAGCAGCGCGCGAGCGGGGCGGGAAAGTTCTGGTAGTGGCGGGGCCTGCGGTCATCCACACAGGAGCGGGCAAGCATCTAGCAGCGCTCATCCACGCGGGCTATGTGAACGTATTCTTTGCCGGAAACGCTGTGGCGGTGCACGATGTAGAGTCGGCGCTGCATGGAACGTCGCTCGGAGTGTACATGAAGGACGGCACGTCTGCGCCGATGGGACACATGCACCACCTGTTGGCCATCAACCGGATACGGGACCTGGGCGGGCTGCGTCAGGCGGTTGACGCGGGCGTTCTCAAAGAAGGAGTCATGCACGCCCTTGTGACGAACAACGTTCCCTTTGTGCTGGCTGGTTCGATCAGAGACGACGGCCCGCTGCCCGATGTGATCACTGATTCCGTTTTGGCCCAGGATGCCATGAGGAAGGGCATCAAGGGCGTAGAGATTGCGCTCATGATGTCGACGATGCTGCACTCGATTGCCACCGGAAACTTGCTCCCGGCGCGCGTCAAAACCATCTGCGTCGACATCAACCCTGCCACAGTCACCAAGCTGGCCGACCGCGGGTCACACCAGGCGGTGGGGATAGTGAGCGATGTCGAATGGTTCCTCAAGGAACTCAGATCTCATCTCATAGGCTAGCGGGTTTGCAGTTTCTGAAGGGCCCGGCGCATCGACTTCGCGGGAGAGGGCGGAGAGCGCGGCTGGGCCCTTCTTTCAGCTTGTCATCTCCGGCGCAACCGCGCCAGCTCGCGCGATGTCGTCACAAAGTCCCGTTCCACCTGGGCTCGTTTTTCGTCGCTGGCATGGGCATCGGACAGCCTTGCCGATAGCCGCGCCAGCCTGTTTTCAAGGATGAGGGTGGTCGCTTCATCGGGCGCGAACACCTAGTCATGCAGCTTCACATATTCCCTGCGGGCCGACAGGATAATAGCCAGTGATGTAGAAACCTTACATGGTGGGGGTGACCTCATGGAGGCACTGGTATTGGTGGACCTGCAGAACGATTTCTTGCCTGGTGGCGCGCTGGCTGTTAGAGGCGGGAATGAGATGATACCGATCGCGAATGCGGTCCAGGGTTGCTTCGACATCGTCGCGGCCACCGCCGACTGGCATCCGCCGGGGCACGGGAGCTTTGCATCGGCGCACCCGGGGGGGCGGGTTGGCGAACTGATTGAGCTGGCGGGCCTTCCTCAGATGCTTTGGCCCGACCATTGTGTGCAGGGCACCGCCGGGGCAGAGTTTGCGCCCGGGCTCGATACTGCGCGCATAGCGAAGATCATCCACAAGGGAATGGATCCAGGCATTGACAGCTACAGTGGGTTTTTCGACAATGGACGGCGTCATGCGACTGGGCTGGAGGATTATCTGCGCAGTCGCGGAGTTGATGCCATCTACGTCATGGGGTTGGCTACCGACTACTGCGTGAAGTTCACAGCCCTCGACGGCGTGGCATTGGGGTTTTCGACGTATCTGATAGAAGATGGGTGCCGCGGCGTGGAGGTCTCTTCGGGCGATGTGGATCGCTCTGTGGCCGAAATGCGTGAGGCGGGAGTGCACATAATCAGCAGTGGGCAGCTGGGCGCATCGGGAAGAGCGGCAAAGGGAGTACTTGGGGAAGCGTCGAGGTAGGGGCGCTTTCTCCGATATCCATAAATACATATGTAGCAGGGAGTGTCTGCACATGAGATTCCAAGGGCTTGTTATCGGGGTTCCCACGGAGATCATGAAGGGCGAGCGCAGGGTGTCCGCTGTACCCGACACAGTCAAGAAGATGGTAGCGGAAGGCGCCAAGGTTCTGGTGGAGAAGGGAGCCGGGGAAGGCTCCTATTTCCACGATGATCAGTACGCCGCTGCCGGCGGCGAATTGGTGGCGGACGTTCAGGATCTCTTCGCAAGAGCCGACATCATCCTGAAGGTGAAGGAGCCCATCTTCAACGAGGCCATCGGCAAGCACGAGGTCGATCTGCTGCGCAAGGGGCAGTGCATAATCACCTTCCTGCATCCTGCGTATCCAGGCAACCATCAGATGGTCAAGAACATGGCGGCCAAGGGAGTCCTGGCGTTCACGCTCGATGGGATCCCGCGCATATCCAGAGCTCAGGCCATGGACGCTCTGACCTCCATGAGCACGGTCGCTGGCTACAAAGCGGTGCTGATGGCCGCCAACAGGCTGCCCAAGTTCATGCCGATGGTGGGCACGGCGGTCGGGATGATAAAGCCCTCCAACGTTCTGGTCATAGGCACCGGCGTTGCCGGTCTGCAGGCGGTGGCCACAGCCAAGCGGCTGGGCGCGGTGGTCTACGCGGCCGATATCAGGCCGGCCGCGAGCGAGCAGGCGAAGAGCGTAGGCGCGAAGGCCGTTGAACTGGGCGTGCCGGCGGAACTGGCCATCGGCGAGGGCGGATACGCGCTCAAGCTGCCTGAAGAGTGGCTGCTCAAGGAGCGCGCGGTCCTGGCTCCGATAGTTGCAGACGCCGACATCGTCGTCAGCGCGGCTCTCATCCCCGGAAAGCTGGCGCCGGTTCTGATCACGGAGGAGATGGTCAAGTCGATGAGGCCTGGTTCGGCCATTGTCGACATCTCCATCGACCAGGGCGGAAACTGCGCATTGAGCGAGTCCGGGGTCATACTGGAGAAATACGGCGTCAGCATCGACGGCACCAAGAACATCCCCGGAATGGTTCCCACCGCGTCCACATGGATGTTCGCCCAGAATGTGTTCAACTACGCAGCTAACCTGGTCAAAGACGGCAAGATCGACGTCGACATGTCGGATCAGATCATCGCATCGTCTTTGGTCACCCGCGATGGAGTTCTCGTGCACGCCGGTGCGCTGGAGGCTATGGGCGGCGGGGGCAGCGCAAAGAAGCACTGAGCGCATGACCGCGGTGATGACACTGTCAAGATGAAAAAGTAGGGAGTTGTGGGCATAGTGTCTGCGCTTTCTCTTGTGATCCTATTTGTGATCGCTACAATCGTGGGGTACAAGGTGATCAGCGCCGTTCCCAGTCTGCTGCATACTCCGCTGATGTCGGGCACGAACGCCTTATCGGGCGTCACCGTGCTCGGGGCGCTCGCTGTTACCGCCATGGCTCAGACGCTGGGCAATTCTGCGGCAGGCCAACTCCTCGGCGCGGTGGCCATCGTTCTGGCGATGATCAACGTGGTCGGGGGGTTTCTGGTTACCGACAGAATGCTCAGGATGTTCAAAAAGTAGCTAGATAGGGAGGGTTCAGCGGAGTTGTCCGCGGCATGCGGAGTTATCCGCTGTATGATGTAATGAGCTGGAAGGATGCGGTCTTTCTCGGATTAAGCCTTGCAGACATGATCGGGCTGATCTGTGTAATCGGTACGGTGTGGGGTATCAAGATGATGAGTTCGCCCACCACTGCGGTGAGGGGCAACCTTCTGGGCGCGGCGAGCATGGCGGGCGCGATCATCGTAACTCTCGTATCGGAAGGCATCGTCGGCGTGGGAGTCCTGTGGGTCGCCATGGCCATCGGCGCGGCGCTCGGCTACGTCATGGCGGTCAGGGTGGCCATGATCCAGATGCCTCAGATGGTGGCTTTGCTGAACGGATTCGGAGGCGGCAGTTCTGCGATAGTCTCACTGATGACGTTGGTTGCAGCGTTCTGGACTGCCGGCGCCGTTTCGGCCGATGCCGTTGCGTTTGGAGCCTTCGAGAAGGTCACGGCTGTGCTTGGCCTGATTGTGGGAGGCATCACCTTCTCGGGTAGCCTCATGGCCGCCGGCAAACTGGCCGGGAAGATCAACCAGAGGCCGATCATCTTCGAAGGACAGTCCACAATCAACAACCTCGCTCTCGTGGTCACCTTGGCCCTGGGCCTCCTGGCTGCCGTGTCCGGCGGCGCCGCGGCGGTGGCTTACGCAGCTCTGGTATTGGTGGGGTCGCTCGCCTACGGGGTGCTGTTCACGATCAAAGTCGGCGGCGCCGATATGCCGATAACGGTCTCGCTGCTCAACTCGTTCTCGGGCGTCGCGGCGTCGATCTCGGGGTTTGCTATCCGTAACCCTCTGTTGATCGCCATCGGCGCTGTGGTAGGCGCGTCAGGGCTGATCCTGACTCAGATAATGTGTCGGGCAATGAACCGGTCTTTGGGCCAGGTGTTGTCCGGCAAGACAACGGTGCTCCGCCCGGCTAACGGCAAGAGGGCCGTGGGGGGTTCAGCTCCGTCCGCTTCGCCATCGCGGCCTGCCCCTGAGAAACCTGTTGGAGGCGGGGGCGGCGGGGTCCAGGGGTACGTCGGTCTGGCCCGGGCTGCCAAGAGCGTGATCGTGGTTCCCGGATACGGCATGGCTTTGGCGCAGGCTCAGGGCGATGTGAAGGCGCTCATGGATCGGCTCGAAGCCAATGGGGCGCAGGTGAAGGTGGCTATCCACCCTGTCGCGGGCAGAATGCCGGGGCACATGAACGTGCTGCTGGCCGAGGTGGATGTGCCTTACGACAAGCTGTACGAGATGGATCAGGTCAACGACGAGTTCGCCGATACCGACCTGGTGATAGTGGTTGGGGCGAACGATGTGATCAACCCGGCGGCTAACACCGCCGAGGGCACGCCCATCTACGGGATGCCCATTCTAAACGTGCATGAGGCAAAGCACATCGTCGTATTCAACTATGATACAAAGCCCGGCTACGCGGGCGTTGACAATCCGCTGTACGAACCCAGCGACAAGGTTACGCTGCTGCTGGGCGACGCAGCCAAGACAGTGCGGGAGTTCATCGGCGATATCGAAGCAGCGGCGCGCACGGGCCGCGGTTCGGCTTCGCCTGCGGATTCGACGCCTCAGTGCGTGGGGATATCGAGGGCGGCCAAGCGCGTGATCGTGGTTCCGGGCTACGGAATGGCCCTGGCGCAGGCTCAGGGCGATGTGAAGGCACTCATGGATCGGCTTGAAGCCAATGGGGCGCAGGTGAAGGTGGCCATCCATCCTGTCGCGGGCAGAATGCCGGGGCACATGAACGTGCTTCTGGCCGAGGTGGATGTGCCTTACGACAAGCTGTACGAGATGGATCAGGTCAACGACGAGTTCGCCGATACCGACCTGGTGATAGTGGT
>DHON01000076.1:13707-18426 GCA_002409965.1 Firmicutes bacterium UBA5389 | reverse complement strand
GATGCGCGCGAAGGCTGGGCAAAATGACTCAGGTTCGCCGCACCCGCCGGGAGCAACACCGCGGGGCGTTCGCGCTGATGAAGGCGGGGGATGCAAAAGCCTGGAATCGCGATTTTCAGCGCGAACGGACCATTGGGCTGTGCTCGGCAGACCTGCCACGAACTGCGATGCCGGCCCACTACCTGCCCCATTTGGGAAGCGTGGGTTTCTTGAAACGCTCGGATGCGTGTGATATCATATAGCCGACACCTGATCGAGCTATTACCCTGCTGTGCGCGTGGGCGCGCTGGCTGTTTGCTTCCAACAAAGCAAACAAGGGAGCCTGGTCTCTATCACCGGCATGTGGGCCGCTTTATGCGGAACGTTAACGTGGTAGGAGGGCACCCACCTCGCAAGCGCGGGGGAGAAACGGCCAGCCCTACGGCATGGTGGGGTGCTTTTATGTACTTTCTGGCGCGGGCCTGCAGGACCGGCGCGGCGACGCGGCGAAACCGGGACCACAGCATACGCGGAGTTTGAGGTGAGCATTTGGATGGCAAATTCCGATCTTTTCGACTTCGGCGCAGAGCAGCGGGACGCAGCAAGCGGCGCGACCGCGCGGGAACCGCTCGCGGCCCGGATGAGGCCGAGGACGCTCGATGAGATAGCGGGGCAGGATCACATTCTCGGCCCGGGCAGGCTTTTGCGGCGGGCCATCGAGGCCGACCGACTGGGCTCCATAATCCTCTACGGGCCTCCGGGGAGCGGCAAGACCACCATCGCCGAGGTGGTCGCCTCCACAACGCAGGCGGTGTTCGTGCGACTCAATGCAGTTACATCGGGAGTCGCCGATATCAGGGGGGTGGTCTCGGAGGCGCGCGACAGGTGGAAGCTGCACGGGGAGCGAACGATCTTGTTTGTCGACGAGATTCACCGGTTTAACAAAGCCCAGCAAGACGCGTTGTTGCCTCACGTGGAGAGCGGCACTGTGACGCTGATCGGGGCCACCACCGAAAACCCTTTCTTCGACGTGAACCCTCCCCTAGTATCACGCTCCCGCATTTTCAAGTTGGAGCCTCTCAACTCGGACGACCTCCGAGGGCTGGTCCGGCGGGCGCTCGCTGACACCCAGCGGGGCCTGGGCGCCCTGCCGGTGGACATCGCCCCCGAGGCACTCAACCACATCGCCAACTTCGCCAACGGCGATGCGCGCACCGCGCTGAACGCCATCGAAGTGGCGGCGCTATCCACCCCGCCCGGGCCCAACGGCAGGATACATGTTACCCTGGCCGTGGCTGAAGATTCCATACAGCGCAAGGCTCTCAGGTACGATGCCGGAGGAGACATGCACTACGATGTGGTGTCGGCCTTCATCAAGAGCATGCGCGGTTCGGACCCTGATGCTGCCCTGCACTACTTGGCGCGGATGATAGAGTCGGGGGAGGATCCGCGGTTCATTGCCCGCCGCCTCATGATCCACGCCAGCGAGGATGTGGGAATGGCCGATTCGCGCGCTCTCTTGGTGGCGGCATCGGCCCTTGCGGCAGTCGAGAAAGTGGGCCTGCCCGAGGCGAGGATCATCCTGGCCCACGCGACCATCTACATTGCCGCTGCTCCCAAGAGCAACTCGGTGATCAAAGCTATAGATGCGGCCCTGGAGGACGTAAGGCAGACAACGGGTGTGGACGTTCCGGCGCACCTGCGCGATGCATCGTATCGGGGCGCGTCGCAGCTCGGGCACGGGACGGGCTACAAGTATCCGCATGACTATCCGGGCTCCAGGGTCAGGCAGCAGTACATGCCGGACGAGCTCGCGGCGAAGAAATACTACGCGCCTGGGTCGAATCCCATCGAGGAGCGCGTGCGGCCGAGGCTGGACGCCATGAAGAACCCGGGGAACGCCTGATCGAACCCTTTTGCCTCGCGCATCGTATAGCCTGTGGACGGCGCTCGCATCTTGGGCGGCTGCGATGATGAGCGAGGGGGTAGCGGATTGGACGGGCAGCGGATCTCCGACGAAGACCTCGCGCGGCAGATACGCGATGGAAACGAGCCCGCGTTCGAGGCGCTTGTTCATCGCTACCACAGACCTCTCCTGGGCTACCTGTACCGGATGTGCCACGATTACCACCTTGCCGAAGAGGCAGCGCAACAAGGAGGCGATTCGGCGGCAGCTGGGCTATCTTCCTCAGTCTTTTGGGCTATACCCGCGGCTTGACCCACTGGAGACTCTGGACTATGTCGGGATACTCAAGGGCCTGTCAGACTCGCTAGAGCGGCGCCGTCGCGTCCATCAAGCGCTGGAGACGGTCAACTTGTGGGAGGACCGCAAACGGAAGGTGCGCGAGTTCTCCGGCGGGATGCTGCAGCGCCTTGGGATTGCTCAGGCGCTCCTCGGCGATCCGAGGCTCTTGATTGTGGACGAACCCACGGCCGGCCTCGACCCCGAGGAGCGAGTCAGGTTTCGCAACCTGCTGTCCATGATGAGCGGAGACAGAGTGGTACTGCTGTCCACCCACATAGTCGCCGATGTGGAATCGTCCTGCTCTGATATGGCGGTGATCAAGAAGGGCCGAATCGTATTAAGGGGCGCGCCTGAAGACCTCGTGCGCGAGGCAACGGGAAAGGTGTGGAAAGTCCGGTGCAGTCGGCCGATGCTGGAGCGACTTCGCGATTCGTGTGAACGCGCTGTTACGGTGATTGGAGCGAAGGATTCGGGCGGTGCCAGCCTCGCCTGCTCTTCCGGTCGCCGCTGTTTTTGGCGGTTGCGTTCGGGATTCTGGTCGTCGTGACTGTCGCCGCTGTTGACTACACAGACGGTCTGCCCACACCGCCGTCTGAGGCCATGGCGGTCGCGGTCGGCCAGATGTTGCCTCTGGGACTCCTCGTCCTTACCCTGCTGGCCTCGGCTGCCGGCGTGTCGTCCCGGTCGGGGCGTGCTGCCGAGATGACCGATACTTGCTGGCACAGCAACGCTGAGATGGCGGCCGGACACACACTGGGCATGGCGCAGGAGTTCGACCAGCCGATGAATGCCCGGATCATGGGGCGTTGGGCGCTCTGGAACTCGCGATGTACATTGTGCCTACAATGCTGTTCCTGACAGGGGTCGCTTCGCTCGGCGCTATGGCCGGCGGCGTGCTTGCTGGGTTCAGCGCCGGATTCGGATGGTGGGCACTGGACGGACTGACCGGAGGCACGGTGACCGGGCCCCTGTTCGTGTTCGGCGCGACTTTCGGGCTGCATCGGGCCCGGGTTCCGCAGTGGCTTACACTGGGCCGTCAGAAGCTCCTGCTTCTGGCAGTGGGAACAGTTATGCTGCTTGCGTGCCGACTGATCGCCGAAACGCAAGCAGCATGGGGCCCCAAACGCGAGTAGCTTGTCAAACCTTGTAGTATCGTCTAGCTCCCACAGTCATCACGACGAGAATGACGGTCACGATGGCAGTGGACACGAGCACCACTACTAGCACTGCCCGGGTCAATACGATCAGCGTAGAGGAGGCAACGAGGACCAGTCCCATGACGTAGTAGCAGATCCGCATCCATCTGGCGAATCTGTCCGGTTCCACCATGTTCTCCTCGGTATACCCGTTTATCAGGTTGAACCTTCGCTTGTCGCCGATGAGGTGTCCGAAGATGAACGACGCCACGCCCGTTATGGCTAGGATCACCGCTATGGCGACCATGGGTGCGACTTGCGGCCCCGTCATCGCTGCGTCAACTCCCTGCCTGCGGCGAACGCCGCCAAGTTCAGTTCGAGGTGCTTGGCCGGGATCACTGCGCCAAGCGCCTGTCTCCAGGCGTCCTCCTGAAAAGGAAGAACTGAGGAGAAGGCTCCCAGCATCACGATGTTCTCCACACGGGTATTGCCCAGGCCGGTCGCGATGCCCGAGGCGTCAAGCCAGCGCACATCGATGCCTCTGGCGGACATGCGCTCGGGGATGTCGTCAGGATAAGCTTCGCGGCCGATGAGGATGGGAAGCGATGGTATTCGCCTGGTGTTGGCCACGATCGCTCCGCCGTCCTTGAGGAAGTGCGCGTACCTGGCGGCTTCCATGCATTCGAACGCCAGTATGAAGTCGGCTTGCCCGGGCGAAATGGTAGGAGCGGCCACGCGTTCTCCGTACCGCACGTGCGTCGTCACGCTGCCCCCTCGCTGGGCCATGCCGTGCACCTCGGACATCTTGACGTCGAATCCCGCGTCCAGCAGAAGCTGAGCCGCAACTCGGCTCGCCAGGATCGTGCCCTGCCCGCCCACACCCACCAGCATCATGTTGGTTGTTTCCGACATCACATTTCACCGTCCTCTGCCGCTCGGATGGGCCTGATTGAATCGAACTGACAGACCTGACTGCAAACGCCGCATCCGAGGCAGACGTCTGCGTCTATCTGGACATTGCCGTCTTCCACATAAAGTGCAGGACACGCCGCGCGGAGGCATGCCCTGCACTTTCGGCAGGTCTCCTGATCCACTGCGTAGGCTGGGCGCTTGACTTGCAGTCGCTTGAGCAGTGCGCACGGGCCGCGGGCTATGATAACCGAAGGGCCCGGGTTGCTCATGGCCGCCTCGATGGCCTCCCGCACCTCGCTGAGGTTGAACGGATCCACTGTTCGCACCATTTCGATACCGAGGGCGCGCGCCACATCCGCAAGCTGCGCCTCACGGGCAGGCGATCCTGAGAGGGTGAAACCTGACCCCGGGTTCTCCTGATGCCCGGTCATGGCGGTGATCCGGTTG
>DHON01000076.1:0-13535 GCA_002409965.1 Firmicutes bacterium UBA5389 | reverse complement strand
GGTCATGGCGGTGATCCGGTTGTCTAGGATGATGGTGATCAGGCCGATGTCGTTGTAGACCGCGTCGAGCAATCCCGTCATGCCGGAGTGGAAGAAGGTCGAGTCGCCGATGACCGCTATCGTCCGCGTGGGCTTGTCGGGCCCCAGGATGTCTAGAGCAGTCTGGAACCCGAGCCCGGCGGCGATCGACGCGCCCATGTCTATACATGTATCCATGGCCGAAAACGGCGGCAGCGCGCCCAGCGTGTAGCAGCCAATGTCTCCTGACACCATCACCGGAAGGCGGGCGAGTTCGCAGAAAACCCCTCGGTGCGGACAGCCGGCGCAGAACATCGGTGGTCTTCCAGTCACCTGATCGTCCGGGTCGGGGACGGCGGCGTAGTCGTGACCGAGGGCCAGAGCTCCTGTAGCTGCGCCTGTCGAGTCGCTCGCGGCGGCGAGCACAGGAGCGAGAGCGAGGGCCACAGTGCGCGAGTCCAGCTCGCCGAGGCGTGGGATGAGGGACTTGCCTTCTATGGGGCGCTTGACGACCGTTCCCAGGCTGCGGACAGCCTCCTCCAGGAAGGGGTCGAGTTCCTCGATGACGATCACCTGCTCTACCTGGGCGATGAAGTTTCGCGCGAGGGCTTCGGGGAAGGGGAAAGCCATGCCCAGCTTGAGATAGGAGGCGGCGTCTCCCAGCACCTCGCGGGCGTATTGATAGGCTACGCCGCTGGTTATGACGCCAAGCCTGCGTGAACCCCACTCGATTCGGTTCATGGGAGACGACTCCGCATACGTCTGCAGACGGACCAGGCGCTCCTCGACTGCCGTGTGGCGAGGGCGCGCCACAGCCGGTACCAGCACGCGCTTGGCGAGCGTTCGCTCGTAGTTGGGCGCAGTCGCCTCAGCCCGGATCCCAACTGCAACAGGGCTCTTGCCATGGGCGATCCTGGTAGTTACGCGCAGCAGCACCGGTGTGTCGTACTCCTCACTCAGCGCAAACGCTCTCCTGGTAAAGTCGAGCGCTTCCTGACTGTCGGAGGGCTCGAGCAAGGGCAATTTCGCGGCTCGTGCATAGTAGCGATTGTCCTGCTCATTCTGCGAGCTGTGGCAGCCTGGGTCGTCGGCCGTCACAATCACCAGCCCTGCGCTGACCCCGGTGTATGACGACGAGAAGAGCGGGTCGGCTGCCACATTCAAACCTACGTGCTTCATGGCGCACAGCGTCCGCACGCCGCCCAGGCTCGCGCCGAGCGCGGACTCCAGGGCTGTCTTCTCGTTCACTGACCACCGCGACTGGACCTTGGGATACCGGGCCATGTTCTCAAGTATCTCAGTGCTTGGAGTACCCGGGTAAGCCGAGGCGAACCTGACCCCCGCTTCCCAGGCACCGCGCGCGATCGCCTCGTTTCCCGACATCAAGGTTTTCAACTACATCCCTCCTGCGCAACACAAGCTGCGAAATAGGAAGTGCGAAACTACAGCTGCGACAAAAGGACCAACGAGATTTTCCACACTGCACCCTCGAAGTCCTCCATGAGCGCCACCCGATGGGTAGTTGACACCGCATTCTTTCGGTCGTATATTGGAATTGGAACTCATACTGATTCAGTAGGAATTGCCGTTGCGGCCAGACCCGGTGCACAGACAGGGCATGACGAGGTGAGGCAATGAAGCTCAGTTCGCGGACGGAATACGCGGTTCGGGCTATGGCGGAGTTGGCCGAGATGCATGGGGGCGGTCCGATATCGCTGCGCGAGATCGCCGCGAGGCAAGACATACCCGAAAAATACCTGGAGCAGCTTTTCCGGCAACTGCGGAAGGCCGAGCTGATAAGCGGGCTCCGTGGCGCACAGGGTGGATACTCGCTGGCCCGCGAGCCGTGCGAGATAACGGTGGGCGACATAATGCGCGCGGTCGATGGGCCGATAGCCGTGTGCAGCTGCGCTGCCGAGGGCAAAGGAGACGCCGATTGCGAACGCAAATCCCACTGCGCGGCGCACCCAGTCTGGGCGAAACTTCAAGATGGCATAGTATCTATTCTGGATTCTACGACACTCTACGATATGTTGGCAAAAACAGCTACACAAGACATGCAGGGCAACCGCGGAGGAGGGTCTTGAATGGACAGGGTCTATCTGGATAATGCAGCCACGACCCCTGTAAGGCGTGAAGTCTTGGAGGCCATGGTCCCATATCTCACCGGGAAGTATGGCAATCCTTCCAGCATCCACTCGTTCGGTCGCGAGGTGCGCCGCGATGTTGATCTGGCCCGCGAGCGCGTGGCCGCGGCCCTGGGAGCATTGCCTGAAGAGATAGTGTTCACTGCGGGCGGTTCTGAGGCCGACAACATGGCCATCAAAGGCGCCGCTCTGGCTGCGATGGGGAAGAAGGGGCACATCATCACCTCGGCGATCGAGCATCACGCGGTTCTCGAGAGTGCGGAGGGCCTAGGGCGCCTGGGATTCGAAGTAACTCGGGTTGGGGTGGACGCCGATGGCCTTGTAGACCCAGAGGACGTGCGCCGCGCCATCAGGCCGGACACTTTTCTTATCACCATTATGCATGCTAACAATGAGGTGGGCACTATCCAGCCGATTGAGGCGGTAGCCGAGATAGCTCATGAAGCAGGCGTGCTGTTTCACACAGACGCCGTCCAGTCGGTGGCGCACATACCTGTAGACGTGCGTGCAATGGGCGTTGATATGCTTTCGCTGTCGGGTCACAAGTTCTACGCGCCCAAGGGGATCGGGGCGCTTTATATCCGACGCGGACTGCGCCTTGTGCCGCTGGTGAACGGGGGCGCCCAGGAGCGAAAGCGCCGTGCGGGCACGGAGAACGTGGCTGGGATCGTGGGACTAGGAGTCGCCATCGAGCTGGCCATGGCGGAAAGGGACCCAATGGCCGCGCACGAGCGCGTGTTGCGCGACAGACTCATTGCCGGCTTGGAGCAGCGTATCTCGCACGTGAAGCTCAACGGGCACCGAACCCGGCGACTGCCCAACAACGTCAACATGAGCTTTCTTTACGTGGAGGGCGAGTCGCTTCTGCTGAACCTGGACATGAATGGCATAGCCGCCTCCAGCGGGTCGGCGTGCACATCGGGTTCGCTGGAGCCATCGCACGTGCTGATGGCCATGGGCATGCCGCACGAGGTGGCCCACGGCTCAGTGAGGATGACCCTCGGCCGCTACACCACGGAGGCCGATGTCGACCGGGTGCTCGACGTCATGCCCGGAATAGTAGGGAGGCTGCGTGAGATGTCTCCTGTTTACGAGAAGACGACGTGTGCGATCAAGGAGACATGCGCGAACGCAGATGTGTGCGATGTCGCCAAATCATGATCTCGCCGCGGTTGGTAGGAGGTGTTGGAATTGTACAGCGACAAGGTAATGGATCATTTCGCTAATCCGCGCAACGTTGGCGATATCCCGGACGCTGACGGCGTTGGGCAGGTCGGCAATCCCGTGTGCGGGGACATAATGAGAATCGCGATCAAAGTGGAGGATGGAGTCATCCAGGACGTAAAGTTCAAGACCTTCGGGTGCGGGGCCGCCATTGCCACTTCGAGCATGGTTACTGAGATGGTCAAGGGCAAGAGCCTAAGAGAGGCGCTAGATATTTCGAACAAGGCCGTGGCGGAAGCTCTGGGGGGGCTGCCTCCGGTGAAGATGCACTGCTCCAATCTGGCCGCCGATGCGCTGCACCTGGCGATCCGGGACTTTGTCGAAAAGCATGGCGGGGAGGAGTATGGCATAGACCCTTCCACAATCGTGGTGCAAGACGATGCGCATGGCCATGACCACGACGAGGACGCCCGGGCGTAGTCTGGTTTACTCTCCTTGCGCGCGGGGCATAATACGTCCTGCGAGAGGAGGGAACGGCCATCAGAAGGTTTTGGAGAGTGCTAATCACAGGAAGTCTCATTGGTGCAGGTCTTGGCGCGCTCATGTTGATGAACTCGTCCCGATCAGGCAGGAAGGTTGTCCACGAAGAAGTATCGACTGAAACCCCAATGGGCACTCAGCGCACGCTCAGCCGGACCGTCTCCAGGCAGAGATCGTACGCTCAGCCGGTGGTGGAGGCGATGCAATCGATGGGGCGGCGCTTCAGGGCCGGTGACGACTAGGACTGAATCGCCGGGAATATACGGACCGGCTTCGGACGCGGCGCGCCCGGGCCGGTCCATTTGCACTGCTGCCTTCTGCGCTGGCGCTGGCGCCAGCGCCAGCGCGAGGGGCGCGGGCGTGTGAGGTGCGAGCATGGCGCCGTCGAAGTATGCGGGGATCCTACGCTGGTTGGGCACGGTGCTCGCCGCCGCGGCGCTGGCTCTGTTCGCCTATCGGGCTCGGCGTGCATTCATACCGTTCTTCCTGGCCATAGGAATCGGCTATATTATCAGTCCATTGGTTCGCATGGCCGAACTGAGGGGCGCTCCCCGGGTCGCCGCGATATTCACCGCCTATGTGCTGGTGGCGGCCGTGATCGGGTTTTCGCTGGCGTTCGTGCTGCCGCCTCTGGCGATGCAGCTCGATGAGATAGTGAGCTTGTTCACTCGGGATCCTGCCGTGGACGGACTGGCCGCCGACTGGTGGCGGCGCCTGGGGTTCCAGCCGGACGGCGCCGCATCGCGCTTGGCGGCGGCGGCTGTTGATCGCGCTGAAATCTACATCAGCGAGGTGGCGCGGGCTGCGGGGCGCGCGGTGTCGGGGCTGACATCTCAGCTCTTCAGTATCCTGCTCGCGCCGGTGATAGCGTTCTATCTGACGCGCGATGTGGATGACATTCGAGATCGGTTCGCCTCGTGGCTTCCTCCCGCCTCAAGGCAGAGGATCATGAACATGGTCGCCGACATCGATCGGGCCCTGGCTGGGTGGGTCAGGGGACAGGTGATCGTGTGTACGTTTGTGGGAGTGGCGACAGGCATCTCCCTGGCCGTCATGGGAGTGCGGTATGCTCTCCCGATCGGATTCCTCTCAGGCGTCCTTGAGATAATACCCTACTTCGGGCCAGTCTTTGCCATGATCCCCGCTGTGCTTCTGGCCGCGCAGAAGTCGACGCTTACCGCGGTAATCGCCGCCGCGGCGTTCGTCACCATCCAACAGGTGGAGTCGGTGGTCGTCTCGCCCAAGATCGTGGGGGAGTGCGTGGGCTTGCACCCGCTAGTCGTCATCGGAGCGCTGCTCGTAGGCGGGACTCTCTTCGGCGTGGTCGGCATCTTGTTGGCGGTGCCCGTGACCGCCGTGCTGCTCATTCTGGGCCAGCGCTTGCTTGTGGACTCGGGCCGGTAGGCGGTGGGCGGCGTTCGCAGGAGAAGCGCCGTGCCTGTAGAAGAGAACTAGGTGACTGCAGCAGCCACCGTACGTAGAAGGGGCAGAAGGGGAGGAAGACAATGCGGGCAGAGATAATCAATGCAGACGGGCTCACCATGATGGCGAGGTCGGACACGAACCACTGGGTGGTCATGGATACCGCTAAGGATGGGCAGCCGGCGGCGGCAGCTACGCCCATGGAGACGTTTCTCTTCGGCTTCGGCGGGTGTTTCTGCATGACGGTGAAGTCGCTCCTGCTCAAAAAGCGGCTGGACGTGGGGAAGATGTCGATGTCCATCGACGCGCAGCGGGCGGCTGAGCCCCCTACTGTGTTTACCAAGATCAACGCCGTGTTGAAGTTCGAGGGCGGCAATGTCAGCGAGTCCGATGTGAAGTGGGCGGTGGGGATGGCGCGGGAGAAGTACTGCCAGGTCGGCGTGATGCTGGAGAAGGCAGTGCCCATCGATGTAACGTGGGAGATCCGTTAGCGGACCTGCAGGTAGTCCATTGTGTGTCAACCTCGGTTATGATAAGGTGATTTGAGAATCGGCGACAGTCCGAGCGGACCGTCGCCGCGGCGCGTTCAACGTTGCGCTGGCCGTGCAAGTGGGGTGTGGTTTGTGAAGACTGACGAACTGAGGCAGGCCTATTTGAAGTTCTTTGAGACCAAGGGGCACAGGATAATGCCGTCGGCGTCTCTGATTCCGGCGGGCGACACTACACTGCTGCTTACGGCTGCGGGAATGGTCCCGTTCAAGCCGTACTTCCTGGGCACGGCGAAGCCGGACCATCTCCGAGCTACGACCTGTCAGAAGTGCGTGCGCACCGGCGACATTGAGAATGTGGGTCGGACGACTCGGCACGCCACGTTCTTTGAGATGCTGGGCAACTTCTCGTTCGGCGACTATTTCAAGGCGGAGGCTATCACCTGGGGCTGGGAGTTTGTCACCAGGGTGCTTGGGTTCAGCCCAAAGCAGCTTTGGATCACAATCTACCTCGACGACGATGAGGCGTTCGAGATATGGAACAAGACGGTAGGCGTGCCCGAGCAGAGGATTATCCGCAAGGGCAAGAAGGACAACTTCTGGGAGATCGGGGTCGGGCCATGCGGACCGTGTTCTGAGATACACGTGGATCGCGGCGCAGATGTGGGTTGCGGGTCTGCCGACTGCGGTCTGGACTGCGACTGCGGCAGGTTCATCGAGATATGGAATCTGGTCTTTATACAGTTTCACTGCGATGAGCAGGGTAACTATACTCCGCTGGAGCACAAGGGGATCGACACCGGCATGGGGTTGGAGCGCGTTGCGGCGGTCCTGCAGGACGTGCCCACCATATTCGACACCGATTCAATGCGGGCCATACGCGATGCGGCAGCGGGTCTTGCAGGCGTGACTTTCGGCCGGGGCGGACTGCCCGACATGGCGGTTCGAGTCATCACCGACCATGCCAGGGCGGCCACGTTCATGGTGGGCGACGGCATACTGCCTACCAACGAAGGCCGCGGCTACGTGCTCCGCCGCTTGCTGCGCCGGGCTGCGCGCTTCGGTAAGCTCATCGGCATCGAGGGCGTGTTCCTGCCGCAGGTTGCCGCGGCGGTTATCGACGTGATGCATGATGCCTACCCGGAGCTTGCAGGCGACCGCGATCGCATTCTGCGCACGATCCAGCTGGAAGAGGAGCGGTTCCTGGTCGCTCTGGACCAGGGTTCGGCGGTTCTGGAGTCGGTCATCGATCGTGTGCAGTCAGAAGGCGGGTCGTGTCTGCCCGGAGAGGACGCGTTCCGTCTGTATGATACATTTGGTTTCCCGTTTGAGTTGACATTGGAAATCGCCGGCGAGCGCGGCCTCACTGTGGACCAGAGCGGGTTTGAGAAGGCCATGGAGGCCCAGCGCGAGCGGGCGCGGGCGGCCCGAGGTGGGAACGCTTATCTCGACGACGAGTCGGAGAAGTATCATGCGGCAATCGGGGAAGCCTCTACTGAGTTCGTGGGCTACGACAGGCTCACGGAGCGAGCCCGCGTGATTGCCGTTATCAGCGCCGACGGCGCGGCGGCGCAGTCGCTGGGCGAGGGCGAAGAGGGAGAGCTTGTGCTGGATCGCACGCCGTTTTACGCCGTCTCAGGCGGGCAGCAGGCCGACACCGGGGTCATGGTCGCGGGCGAGGAGGGCGGCAGCGAGGGCGAAGGCCTCGGCCAAGGCACCGGCCCTGCGGGCGCCGTCGCGCAGGTTGTGGGCGCCAGCAAGCCGCTGGGCGATGCCGTGGTGCACGCGGTGCGGGTGACCCGGGGTAGGTTGGCTGTGGGAGATGTGGTGACGGCCCGGGTGGACGAAGCCCGACGCGCGGCCATCCGCCGCAACCACACGGCGACTCACCTGCTCCATGCCGCTCTGCGGCAGGTGCTCGGGTCCCATGTGCAGCAGGCGGGATCGTACGTGGACGACGCGCGCCTCAGGTTCGACTTCTCGCACTTCGAGGCGGTCAGCCCCGAGCAGCTTGCCGCGGCCGAGCGGCTGGCCAATGAGTGGGCCTTGGACAACGTTCCAGTGGAGGTCAGCCTGAGCACCCCAGATGAGGCGCGCTGCATGGGCGCGATGGCCCTATTCGACGAGAAATACGGTAGCGTTGTGCGGGTTGTGCGCGTGGGCGACGTCAGCTTGGAGTTGTGCGGAGGCACGCACGTGGCGCGAACGGGCGATATCGGGATGATCAAGATAGCGTCGGAGGGCGGCATCGCAGCCGGGGTCAGGCGGATTGAGGCCGTTACGGGCCTTGGGGCGCTGGACTACGTGAACCGAGTGCACTCGGCTCTGCGCGAAGCTGCCGATCTGCTGAAGGTTCCCGAGGACTCCTTGGCTCACCGCATCGAGCGACTCCTGCACGACCTGCATGATCAGGAACGTGAGGTGCAGCGGCTGACCCAGCGCCTGGCGGCGGGCAGCGTCGATTCGATTATCGCGGCGCGCGCGATGGTCGGAGACGTGGCTGTGGTGGCGGCGCAGGTGGAGGCGACCGATGCCGAGGGCCTGCGAAACCTGGCCGACCAGATCTCAGGCAAGCTCGGCTCGGGAGTAGTTCTGCTGGGCGCCGTGATCGGCGACAAGCTGGGGTTCGTGGCATCTGTCACCCGCGATCTCGTGGGGCGGGGCCATAACGCCGGTTCGATTGTGAAGGAGGCTGCACGCGTAGCAGGGGGCGGCGGGGGCGGCCGGCCGGATATGGCGCAGGCGGGCGGGCGCGATGTGTCGAAGCTCGATGCGGCGCTGGCGGCGGGAGTCGACGCAGTGCGCGCGCACCATGCGGCGCATTCGCTGTAGAAGCATGGCGAACACTATTACCAGCCCGAGGTGGTGTTTTCGATGACTGGGCAGTGGGATGAGACGGTCAAATACCCGGCTCTGGGAGCGGAAGAGGTTACGCCGGTCAGAAGGGTGCTGACTGAGGTGACGACCGCGCTTACAGAGAAAGGCTATAACCCCGTGAACCAGCTCGTGGGTTACCTGCTCTCGGGCGATCCCACATACATCACGAGCCACAGGGGCAGCCGGAATCTTATCCGCAAAGTGGAGCGGGACGAGATCATTGAGGAGCTGGTCCGGAGTTACCTTCGTAAGTAGCGGGCAGCGCAAACCTACCTTGACCGCGGCTGTACTAGCCGCGGTCCTGCTGGCTTGGGCGGCGGGCCGTGGCATTGCCGCCGGTTCCGACCGCTCCGCCGAGCGGCCAACTTCCGCGTTCACCCACCGCAAAGCCGTGGTGATACTGGCAGACGGCCTCACGTGGCAGGGCTGCCGCATGTACGGAGGGCCTGCGCTTGTCGGGCTCCTATCGGCGGCTTCTGTAGGATGCGCCAACGTGAGGACTGCTGACGGAGGGCAGTCGCTCCTGTCGGCGTGCGCGACGCTGGGAGCGGGGCGCAGGATGACCGCTCCTGAGTCGGCCGGATACGGCCTGGGCCTGGATGAGAGCGCATTTGGAGAGACCGCCCTCGACATCTATCGCCGACGGATTGGGCAAGTGCCGGCTCAGGGCCGATCGCCGTCTCCTGGCGGACAGGCGGTTGGGGCCGGCGCTTTGCCGGAAACGGCCGCGGTATGCATCGCCCGGCCGGAGCTGGAGAGGGCCAATGCCCAGTCTGCCTACGGAGGAAAGCCCGGCCTGCTGGGGGAGTCGCTCCGGCGCGCAGCCATGGCAGCTGCCGCCATCGGCAACTCCGACGACCGCGCTTTGGTATGTCGACCGGCCGTGCTGATCGCCATGGATGCCCGCGCCGCAGTGCCCTGGGCGGATGTCGGGGCACAGACCATTGCTCTCGATCCCGGCGCCCCTTTTGGGATGGCATGCGATGTCCGGGCAATGGCGACCGCGACTGCAGCCGCGACCGCATCCGCGACCTCAACTGTAGGCGCATCCGCAACGGCGTCTGCGACCGATCCCCGCGAGGCGCGGGTAGCGGTCGCAGTGTTGGACATGGGCGATTTTGCCCGCCTGCACAGATACGCGGCCAACCTGTCGCCCGAGGCCTACGATGCGCTGCTCGGGCTGTGCTACGAGCGCCTGGACGCGCTGCTGGTCGAGTTGGAACAGGCTCTCGGGACGCCCTCCGAGGAACTGGCGTATGTGCTGACGTCGCCGTCCTCTGCATCAGGGCTAGCGCCGCTGGCCATCGCGGGCTGGTCGTACGCAGCCGGCCTGCTCACAAGCTCCACAACCCGACGCGCGGGGCTCGTGGCCAACCTGGACTTCGCGCCGACCATCCTCGCGGGGCTGGGCATCGCCCCGGCCTGGGAATGCGATGGCGCTGCCATGGACCAGGCGGCAGTCGCACCGCTGGGCTTTTCGGGTCCGACTGGGACGCCTGGCGCGCCGATGGACCACGTGATGACGGCAATGCAAATGGAGCAGACGCTTGCTGGGGCGGCACAGGCGCGCGGGCCTGTTCTTCGAGTGTTCATCGGGCTCCTAGTCGCAACCGTCTTCAGTCTGCTGGGCGTGACGATACTGAACCGCCGTGCCCCCAGGTGGGCGATTCAGGGGGTGAGGACGCTGCTCGTTGCGGCAAGCGCCGCGCCTCTTCTGCTGCTGGCAGGACCGGCGGTTGGGGTGTCGGGCGCGGCGGCGTCGATTGCGCTGCTCTTGGGCGGGTGTGTGGCAATCGCTTTCCTGATGGGGCGCGTGTCCGGTTCGGCAATGTGGTCCGTGGCGCTCCTTTCCGGGGCTGCAGCGGCCCTGATTGCCGCCGATGCGTTCGCCGGAGGACGACTTGCGTCCACCAGTCTTCTAGGTCATTCGGCTGTCCTCGGGGCAAGGTATTACGGAGTCGGCAACGAACTCATGGGAGTGCTGGTGGGATCGGCGGCGGTGGCCGGGGCGGCGGTTTCGGGTTGGGCCTACCTGTCTGCGCTGGCTGTAGGCGCGGCTCTGGTGATGCTGGGACACCCATCGATCGGAGCGAACTTTGGCGGGATGATATCGGCCGCAGTCACTTCACTTGCCATCGCGGCCATTGTGATCGCCTGCCGACCGTTGTCGCACAGCTCGCGCCGGTCGGGCCGCTTGAGATTCGCCGCGCTGAGCGGTCTCGGGCTCGCGGTGATTGGGGTCTGCGCGGCGCTGATACTGCGGGATGCGCGCAACCTCGAGGAGGCGTCTCACATCGGCCGGGCGTGGCGCGCGCTGACGCAGCGCTCTGGCGGATCCGGGCAGCTGGCGGCGATCGCCCTTCGCAAGCTGGCCATGAACATTCGTCTGCTGAGATACACAGCCTGGACACAGGTGCTGATCGCCTTTCTGATCACACTGGGCGCGACGGCGGCCTGCTCACGCGGCGTCTTCCTGCGGCTTAGGCGTCATCATCCGGGCTTCTATGCGGCCTTCATGGGCGGGCTGGTGGGAGCGCTTGCTGCGATGGCGGTCAATGATTCAGGCGTAGTGGCCTGCGCCACACTGGCGATGATGCCCACACTGGCGATGCTGGGGTACGCAGCCGACGAGCTGGCGGCGGGCGGCACTCGATAAGCGTCGAGTGGAGCTGAGGTCGTCATGACCGTTTCGACAATGGGAGGAATAGATGCAGTCCACCCCATTTTCAACAAGCGCGGGATTGGTATAATAGATGCGAGAGTCGCTTAGGCGGCCGATGCGATTGGCGCGGCCAACCGCCGAGGACCGGGCGTTTGCAGCATGAAACCTCTCAGAGGTGGGCATCTATGTAGGGAGGCGCCCAAGTTATCGCGTCAGCCCTGAATGTGCCCGATGAAGTCCTTCGAAAGCTTGCAGGAGAAAAGCGGTTGCTCATAGAAGAGTGGTGCTCGAAGTGCGGGGCGTGCTCCGCGGCGACTTCTGCATGAAAGCGGTCTAGGAGGGCACAGTTTGGTTCGGATTGGGCTCGACGTGGGAGAAGCACGAATCGGCGTGGCCGTCAGCGACGAGCTGAGCCTGGTGGCCTTGCCGCGCACAGTGATCCCGAGCCGGGGATGGGATAGCGACATGGCCCGCGTGGGAGAACTGGTTTCGGAGGTTGGCGCCGGGGAGATCGTGGTGGGCCTTCCGAGGAACATGAATGGTACGCTGGGTCCAGCCGCCAACCAAGTTCTGGAGTTTTGCCGACGACTTCGCGAGATCGTGCCCGTCCCGGTCGTGACGTGGGATGAGCGGCTCAGCACCGCGCAGGCGTCGAGAGTCCTGATTGAGGCCGATCTGTCGCGCAAACGGCGGCGCGATGTAATCGATAAGACAGCTGCTGCGATCATACTTCAGGCCTACCTCGATAATGTATCGTCGCGGGGCTGACCGGGGCTGATCGCGGTGCAAGCGGCGCGAAAACCGCCGCTGCTCAGATTGGCGTCCTGTGCGGGCGCGGCCCGCACGCATTCACCCGAGAAGGCTACACGGGCGCGGTGTTGCCTTGGCAGACCAAATAGGGCCAGATTGGAGTGATCAGCATGCCAGACGAGGAGAGCATCATTACGCTCGTAGAAGAAGACGGCAAAGAGACTGACTACGCAATCGATGAGATCATCGAGATTGACGATGCCAAGTATGCAGTGCTCATTCCCGTAGAGTGCTTCGAAGATGACGAAGAGGACGTCTGCGAGGAAGCCATCATCATGAAGTACGAAGTCGACGAGAAGGGCGACGAGTACCTGAGCGACATCGAGGACGACGAGGAGTACGAGCGAGTCGTCGAGGCCCTCGAGGCGTTCGAAGAGGACGACTACGACGACGACGATGAGGATGAGGACGACGATGATGATGATGAGGACGACTACTAGTCTCCGGTAGTCTCCGGCATTCTGTTACCGTCCGTCCATTTCCATGCCTGGCTGACGAAGGCCCCCCGTAGCGGGGGCCTTCCATATGGGTGGTGCGCCCGGCATGGTCGTTGTCCGTGAACCGCCCAACGATGCTAGGCGCGGACGGGGCGGACAGGAATTCGCCCACACATGGATCAGGGCCCCGTCAAAGTCCGTTTCAGGACTAGGCGGCACGGCCAGCGTGGGCAAAGCGGATTCCGGGTTTGCCGGAGATGTGCTCGTTCTTTGACGAAAGTTTGTGAGATACGCGCAGAAAATGAACAGGCGATGTTCATAAAGTGACATATGCAGCAATGCATATACATCGATTGGGATAATCATAGCATTGTGTGGCAGCCATTGTGGCGCAAATCTGTCAAAGGGCGCGCAAAGCGCCCCGAACGCGCTCGAAGCGACCATCCAGCGACCATCAGCGGTTCCCCGAAGGCTCGCCAAGCATCGTTGTGTCAAAGCCTGCTGCGAAACTGAAACCCATGTGTCAGAAAGTGAGCACATCTCAGAAACAAACGTCAAAAACTGAACATCCCGGTTTCTCCCATTCCGGCATACTCCACTTGCTGGGAGGGGTCATCTTGACTACACTACGTCTGCCAGAGGCCCTCCTCGGGCGATGGCGGCGTTTTTCCGCAGGTTCGGCAAAGCCCTGCTCGGCGCGGGTGTAGACCATGGGGCCCAGCGTTAAGCCGCTTTTAACGGCGCCCGCGACCGTGCGGCAAGGCAGATGCGCAGCGGGGACAGGTGGGCAACAGAGTCAGCAGGACTCTGATGGGGCCCTGTGGATACCTTCTGGGTGCGTGTAAGTTTTGTAGGCAATAGCAACTAGAAAGGCTAGTGAACATTCCCAGACGGGATAGTGGGCGGGAAAAAGAAGCGCAGATTGTGTCGGAAGGAATAGGCGCTGAGATGGACTAAGTAGCTCTCAACA
>DHON01000084.1:12401-13154 GCA_002409965.1 Firmicutes bacterium UBA5389 | reverse complement strand
CCACGCGTGTGGGGGTGAACCGGCATACCTGATTCGCCCGAAACGCGGGTTCAAGATGTCCCCACGCGTGTGGGGGTGAACCAGTTCTGCTGTAGGGGTCATAGGATCACCCCTTAGATGTCCCCACGCGTGTGGGGGTGAACCGTGCTTGCGCTAGCCGATCGATCGTCTTCATCGGATGTCCCCACGCGTGTGGGGGTGAACCGACACAGGTCCAGGAGGTCAAGAACTACGTGCCGATGTCCCCACGCGTGTGGGGGTGAACCGCACAACGATGAGGCAAGTAATCGACGATATGGTGATGTCCCCACGCGTGTGGGGGTGAACCGGTCGATGTTGCGATCTCCGACGGCAAGCGCGGGATGTCCCCACGCGTGTGGGGGTGAACCGGTATAGGGAGTCTCGTAACACCCCGTATCCACGATGTCCCCACGCGTGTGGGGGTGAACCGGACGAAGTCAGCATGTCGACCGCTGCATCGGAGATGTCCCCACGCGTGTGGGGGTGAACCAGGCAAACGGATACTGGCCGCGAGGCAACAACAGATGTCCCCCACGCGTGTGGGGGTGAACCAGTGGAGCATATCATCCCTAAAATCAGGGGCGGCGATGTCGCCACGCGTGTGGGGGTGAACCGATGCAATCGACAAGTTGATTCGCTGGAATGTGGATGTCCCCACGCGTGTGGGGGTGAACCGGAGAGATGGCGAAGAGAGTCCGACCTGTCCTACCGATGTCCCCACGCGTGTGGGGG
>DHON01000084.1:0-12189 GCA_002409965.1 Firmicutes bacterium UBA5389 | reverse complement strand
CCCACGCGTGTGGGGGTGAACCGCGCTTGTAGAGCTCGTGCCGGCACTCCGGCCCGATGTCCCCACGCGTGTGGGGGTGAACCGAGGTGATCACACTTGGGCGAATCTGCAGGGCTGATGTCCCCACGCGTGTGGGGGTGAACCGGGGAGGTGATCGCATGTTTCTAGGGAGCGTCTTCCTGTGGTTCGGCATCGGCATGGCGCTTGGGCTGGTCTACGCTGTGATCCGGTATGGCGTCCCCATCCTGGTCATGGGTGTTGCCGTCATCTTCGGCATCGCGCGAGACTGCTCAAAGGCTTTCGCCAAGGGTTTCTGGGAGGGCTGATCACGATATCCCCATGCGTGTGGGGGTGAACCGGTCGCACTTCGCGCGGGTGCGTGTGTTGAGACAATATCCCCACGCGTGTGGGGGCGAAGCGATAGTGGCCGGGGGTGAGGCTGCAGCACAAGTCAATCTCCGTATGCAAATGGGGGAACTGGTCACGCCCGACTGCTGGGGGATAGATGCCGCGGTAGGGACGCCCGACACCACGTGTGTCCGTTTTGGCATCTGCCGAACGCCGGTATCGGTCGGTACCGGCATGCTGTTTCGCCATCCATGCTCTTCTGCATGGCCTTCCCACGGTACACGGATCTGACCAGATCGCCTTCTTCCGGGACGCTGTACGTACCTTTTCTGGCGCTACACTTTCCGGCGGCGAGCAGCAGCGCATCGCCCTGGCGCGTGCGATCCTGAAGGACGCTCCCATCGTCATACTGGACGAAGCCACCGCCTTCGCCGATCCTGAGAACGAGCACCTGATCCAGTTGGAGTTCGAGCGGCTGGCGCAGGGAAAGACCGTGCTGATCATTGCCCACCGACTGTCTACCGTACGCAATGCGGATTGCATCATTGTGCTCGTGAACGGGCGCGTGGAGGAACAGGGCACGCACGAGGAACTGCTGGCTATGAACGGCCTGTATGGCGCCATGCGGAGGGACTACCAGACCGCCGTCGACTGGAAGGTAGGAAGGGAGGCTGTCGGTGTTGGGCATATTGCGTAGCGTTTTCGCCCTCAGCGAGCAAGGCGTGAAGGGTCTGCTGAAGGGCATCCTTTTCAGCGCTCTGGCGGATATCAACCTGATGCTCCCTGTGGGGCTGACGGTCCTTCTACTGAAGGAGCTCATCGGCATCGGCCTTTGGTGCATGGACTGGAGGATGGCGCTCGCCCTTCTGTGGGCGGCGCCGGTTGCGGTCCTGATTATGGCAGGTTCCAGGCGGCTGCAGGATCGATTCGGGCGCAAGAGCATCAGCGCCAAACTGGCCTGCGCCGATGGCATTCAGGAATGCTTGGAAGCCGTCCGCGAGATCAAGGCCTGCAACCAGGATGAACGGTATCTTCGAGAGCTGGACGACAAACTGGCCAGGGCGGAGGCCGCGGCCGTCCGTTTGGAAGCGACGACCGGGTCCTTTGTCGCCGTTTCCCATATGGTGCTGCGCCTTGGCATGGTATCCGTAATCTTGGTTGGTGGAGAGCTCCTCGCGACAGGACGCGCCGATCTGATGACATACCTGATCTTCCTGATGGCGGCATCCCGCGTCTATGATCCTCTATCATGGGAAACATCAGGCTGGGCAAGAGGGGAGCGACCAACGGGGAAGTGCTGGCAGCGGCCGAGGCCGCACAGTGCGACGGCTTCGTCTGCGGGTTGCCGCAGGGCTATCTTGCGGTCATCGGCGAAAACGGCGCGAGACTCTCCGGCGGCGAGCGCCAGCGGATCTCCATAGCGAGGGCGCTGCTCAAGGGCGCCGGTGATCCTCCTGGATGAAGCCACTGCCTCACTGGATGCGGAGAGTGAGACCCAGGTTCAGGCAGCCATCTCCTCCTGGGGTCAACTCGCAGTGGCTTACCCCCCTGTTGATGATCGGCCTTCTCACCGAAAAGGGCGTCACTGTAGAAGTGGAAGACCTGCAGGAGAAGCCATACATCGACATGACCCTGCGCTGGCTTGCGAAGGTCGGCGTGCAGTTCGACAATACCGATTGGAGGCTCTTTCACGTACCCGGAGGCCAGAGCTGGAAGGCGTTTGAGGGCACTGTGCCGTTGGACTGGGAATCGGCATGCTTCCCGTTGGTGGCTGCAGCGATCACCGATTCCGACATCACCCTGCACGGGCTGGACATGTTTGATGCACAGGGCGACAGGGATATTGTCCGCATTCTCCGTGAAATGGGCGCGGATGTTGAGGTCCGAGACAACGGCCGCGGCGGCATACGCGTGCGCGGCGGCAGGTCGCTGCACGGCATCGAGGTAGACTGCGGAGATATTCCGGACGCGCCTCCAATCCTTGCCGTACTTGGCACACAGGCCGAGGGGCGCACCGTCCTCTACAACCTGCATGCGTCGAGGCTGAAGGAGACCGACCGCCCGCGCTCGATCTACGAGGAACTACTGAAGATGGGGGGCAAGTTGTACTGGGAGTCCGACGATAGGCTGGTAATCGAGACATCTGACCTTACGGGCGCGCAGATTGACGGAAGGCACGACCATCGCATCGTGATGGCAACGGCTTGCGCGGCCCTTGTGGCCAGCGGAACTACAACCATAAGCAATGCCGAATACGCGAAAGTGTCGTTCCCAACATTCTTCGAGGTCATGACATCCCTTGGAGCTCCGTTCGAGCTCGAAGGGGAATCGGAGTACGCAGGATAGATTATGGGGAGGCGGAGTTCAATGAAAATGAGTCGTATGACCAGAAGGTCTGTGTGCGTACTGATCCTCGCAAGCATGACGCTGCTTGGCGCCGCTGCTCAGGCGGCTCCAAAGCGCCGGTTCGTGATCGCGACCGCAGGCACAGCAGGCGCGCTCTATCCAATGGGCGTGGCGATGGCGGAAACCATCAACAAGCATTCCGACAGATCTGTTGCTAGCGCTGAGTCGAGCGCGGCTTTGGTGGCCAACATCCGGAACATGGACGACGGCAAGGTAGAATGGGGCATATCACAGAGCGAGATCGCGAGCTTTGCATACACCGGCACTGAGATATTCACGGGCAAGAAAGTCGATGGACTTCAGGCTCTGTTTGCCACCGTTGGTTCATGGGTTCAGATCTTCGTCCCGGCTGATAGCCCAGTCAAGTCAGTGGCGGACCTCAAGGGCAGGCGGGTCGGAGTGGGCTCGCCTGGATCCGGCGGCGAGGTTGACGCCCGAATGGTCCTTGCCCACTACGGCCTGGACTACAAGAGTGTCAAGCCTTCGTACATCACCGACTCCGAAATCGTGAGCTCACTGCGGGACGGTTCGCTCGACGCGATGATATGCACTCACCCTCTCAAGTCAGCGGCCCTGCTCGACCTCACCACATCCTTCAAGGTAAGGATGCTCTCGGTAGCCGACGACAAGTTCTACAAGGAGCATCCGTACTTCCTGAAGGCCAAGATCGGCGCGGGAGCGTACGCGAACGTAAACTACGATGTCTTTACCCCGTATAGCAGGGTCATCATGTTCACCCACAAGAACGCCAAGTTCTCGGAGGACGACGTGTTCCATCTCCTCGACGTCATCTTCGCCAATAGGGACGAATGGCGCACATCGCACGCTCTCGGCATCGCCGATGCTAACCCGATGCAGACAGGCTGGAGTGCATGGAAGCTGGGCATGGCGGGGTTCATCGTGCCGTTCATGTTCGTGTACAACCGAGCGCTGCTCCTTGAGGGGCAATGGTATGAGCTTCTGCCAATAGTGCCGGGCTGGGCTACTGACCTTGGCGGACTGGCGCTCATGCTCGCAGTGTACCTCACATCCGTAATGAGGAAGGGTGCCGCGAAGAAGGGAACCCCTGAAGTTGGAGCCGGTCCCGGACCCGGGACACGGACCTGAGCTGGGTCGCAGAGGGCGCAGTTGGCGCCCGCGTCTGTATTCGTGCTTGATGCTGTGGCGGCGACTGCCTAGGCTGGGACTGCGTGGGCCTGTGACCCAGGCATCGGCTGATAC
This sequence comes from Firmicutes bacterium UBA5389, assembly GCA_002409965.1. Lineage (GTDB taxonomy): Bacteria > Bacillota > DTU025 > DTU025 > DTU025 > UBA5389. The sequence continues at coordinate 8,214 of DHON01000084.1, read as the reverse complement.
CTCAGGCAGTGGGGTCGGTCGGTTCGGTAACGCTTGGGCGGGTACCAGCGTCAGCGGCATCCTCGGGGGGACCGTACACGGTCGTGGCTGCTTCACGCGCGATGTTAAGGGATGCATCCGCGGCATTGGCGAGCACCTGCATCACCGCTGAGCGTGTGAATCTCCATTCCCTGCCGATCTTGACAGCAGGGAGCTTGCCGGCCTTTACCTGGTTGTAGACGGTTTGAATGCTTACGCGGAGCAAGTCGGCTACCTGTGATACATCCAGGATCTCGGGTTTTTCGGTCATCTCCGAGAGGGCACGAGACAACTCCTGTGCCATTCTAGCATCCTGCGGCTCCAGCACCTCGTGACCGCACGCCTTGCAGACATGGGTTCTTACGCCCCTAATCAGAAGGTCGTATTGCTTCCAACCTGCAGGTACATCAGTCAACTCAATGGTCATCTCAGTGCCGCACTGCGAGCACTTCATGCTAGTCACCTCCTCTTGAGTGTTTGGCCTGATAAGGCCCATACATCTTCCCAGACCCGGCAGACGGTCACGACGTCTGGAGGATCACACGCGGCAACCACAACGTAGAACTCGGGCCCTCTGTCGCCGCCCTGTTGGAATAGGACTTTTGTGTCCTTACCGAAATGCTGCGTTTCCATCACTCCGCCAGATACTATCGCTTCGCGAACCTGTTCATAGGTGATACCTTCCTTACTCATTTTGTGCAGTGCGTGCTTTGACAGCACGAGCCGGTCGTGCTTGGCACACGTACGTATGAAGGCTTCACTGATCACCGCGCTTACTCACCTCTTAACTTAGCACTAGATAACACAAGATGCAATAAGATAATCGAAACATCCAAGCTCGAAGCAGCCGAGCGGAACCGCTGTCCCGTCTGCCTCATTATACCATAATAGAAGGTTATTTACATTAGCTTGCGTGATGCGTGGGAAGCCAGAGCGGAGCCATTGCGGAGCTGATCTGGCCTTGCTGGGGCAAGGTGATCTTGGACTCACAGACACAAGAAGGTTTGTGTCAGACTCCGCGGGGTTTCTGGAGCTGGGCATGGCGGGGTTCATCGTGCCGCCCATGTTCGTGTACAACCGGGCGCTGCTTCTAGAGGGACAGGGGTTCACCAGCTGGGAGCAGGTGGACTGCCCGCTAGGGTGCGTCAAGGCACGAGAGACCAAGAATGCAACCTGTAGCTAGGCATGGGAGATAACCCGATGGGGCGCAAACCCACCCTTGCGCTGGGCTTTTGCGCCCCCTTGGCAATCCTCTCGAACGTAGGGTCTGAGTTCAACTCGGCCGGCGACTGATCAGGCGTTCTAGCGTCCCACCGGAATACTCAGGGAGGGCAGACCCACTACAAGTCCTCCGTCTGTGCTTACCCCGGGCGACACTGGACCTAGACTCGCTGAACCTGATGCAGCACTGCTTATGTCCGACACCGAGCCATCGGGATCGAACGTGACCTGCGCGCCGAACTTGCCACCAAGTTTGGCAGGACCCACGCCGCTCTGGGAGCCCACGCCCACGAAGATCTGGGTGACACGCTTGCTTTTGAAGTCCCATGTCAGGGAGGCTGCGCCGCCTGCCGTGAACCCGATCTCCACGGTCGTGCATGTCACGCTATAGCTTATCGGGCCCAGGCTGAGGTTGAACTTGCTGCCGCCCTTGAATGGGCACTTGTCGTCTGGATCGGGAGGAACGTCCGCGTCCCCGACCGGCGCCGCTGCCTTGCCTGTGCCTCCACAGTTCTCGCACTGAGAGTGGGACGTGGGCATTGCCGCCAACACCACGGTTTGATCGTACGCCATCTGGATCATGGAGTATGCTGTGATCCGGCGTTCTAGTTCCGCCAGCTTATACGTAATCGGGTGGTATATCGAGTCCAGCACTGGCTGGCAGAAGGCCCAGTAGTCCTCGATTGCCGCTACCACTGCCGCGTTCATCGCAGCCCAGATGGGCTTGTTCCTGGCAAACTCACGCCTAGCAAAGGCCGCAGCCTCCGCGCAGAACTCGGCCGCGATCCTTCTTGCGGCTTCTTCCGAACCCGCTGCCACCATCCGTTGTGCGTATCGCTGCGCCATAGAGCCGTATCTCTCACGGCTGGCATCGGCATCGGCTTGTTCAGTGGCCCGATCTATGGCCTGAACTGCCGTTTTCCAGAAGTAATCCTTGATTAGCCTCAGGTGCAAGTCCTGCTTTTCAAATGTGATCGGGAAACTGCCGGCCATGTCATAATCTCGCGGGTTGGCTGTCGCCATCCTCTGGCGCTTGAGGTTGACATCCTGCTGTACGGCGGAGGAGAGTTCGACAGCAATCCTGCCCATGGTCTCCGATAGCGGTTCCATTGAACCGGCCAGCGAACCAATGTTTCACCAGTCGCCAAAACGCGGCAGGACCAGAACAGGATGGCCATGCTGGGCCACCAGGGGCGCCACCCCGGTCGCCGATGCCAGCGAGTCGTTGTTATCCCAGTTGGGGGGGCGAGGCGGCACTTGGTCGGAATCACCGTAGGCCCGATCAAGTGCGTCTACGAGAGAATCGCTGACTGCAGCGCAAAATCCCATCTTCGACCCGCGCATCAGCATGTCAATCGCTTTTTCGTAGTCACCGCGCGCCATATAGATCTCACCCAGGGCCGACAGGGCGGGGCCGAAATCATCTCTAGCCCGAAGCGCCTCAAGGTATAGGCTTTCAGCTATGCGCGAATCGCCAAGCTCTCGAACGGAGTTGGCGAGGTTCGTAAGTATCATGGGAGATTCGGGATCAACTCCCCTGGCTGCCCTGAGCACGACAACTGAGTCGGCGATCTCTCCTAGCAAACGGAGAATGGCGCCGAAGTTGTTCAACGCAAGGCCAAGGCCGGGCATCTCCATCACGGCTCGGGCAGCCAGAACCACTGAGGCCGACCGTGACGCCCCGGGCGCCGCAATCACCGCCGCAGCCGTTGTGATCTCTTCCACATCCCTGCTCGGGACTGCTCCACCCGAAACGATGTCCATTTTCCAGGTAAGCGGTTCGACGAGCGAGCGTTCACCGAAAGAGAGGCGGTCCCAGTAAACATCATGATACTTCCTGGCCAGCGCTACGAGTTCATCATCAGCGACCACGGCATCAAGATCTACGTCCGCAGCCTGGGGGTATCCGCCTTCCGTGTCGAGGCCGAACAAGTCAAAATCGCTCTCAATGAACTCATCGGGCATGATAGCGCCCCCGATGACCACAGTCTTCGTTGCAGTCTGCCCGGCCACTATGACTACGTTGAGCATCGTGGGCAACACCGCCCCGATCTGGCCCGTGGGTGCGGCTGCCGGCGATCCAACGCCGCCCGGCGGCATCACGATCACCATGTATGTGCCGGCTGGCAGCTCAGCTGCGAGCGCTCCTGACGGCGACATCGTCAACACGGCAGTATGCCCGGTAGACATGTTCATGGCCATGACCGTGCATTCGGCGCACACATCTTCTGCGCCGGAAAGCACGGTCAATTCTAGGAATCTGCTCGAAATGCTCACTGCCGAGGACTTATCGGGCTCTGTGGAAACCCAGTTAGTGACGCAAGATAGGTAAACATAGGATCATCGTACGCTCTGAACCGCGGATATGGCTCTTTCGCTTCTCCGGAAGCTCGACGGGCCCGCCTTTTCGGGCCTTCTATCGTCAGGAACAGACACTACCCCCTTGGCGTTGCTAGCCAGTGGCCGCCGCCGATAGTCTGGCAAAGGCCTTGACGTTGAAGTTGAGGGCCGCAAGAACCTCCTGGAACCACACTTTGAAGGACCCGATGTACCTTGCATCTCTGGCTCCATGCCTAGCCAAGTGGCTTATGCACCTTTCGGCCGCGGATCGCTGAGCGTAGAATTCCTTGAACTCCATAGTAGCCTGCTTCTTCCGCTCCGCCGCCAACTCCGGTTCGTAAGGATGAATTGATACTGTGCGTCCCGTCTTGGTGTCAGCCTTGTTAGCAGCGGTTACCACTACGGAAGCGACGAAGTTTCCATCTGACCATCGATATCCTCCACATCTTGGTTTGCTATGCGCTCAAGCAGGTCGGATGCATCGCTCAGATCCTTGGGCAATGGGCGCGAAGCGCGGGCGGCGGCCACAAGATTGCGCGCGTCGATCACGTAAGATTCCAGGAGTCTCTGCTTCTCCTCGGGATCGTCCCAGTTGATCTTGGGTTTCGCATCGGTTGCGTAGTCCTGGCGCGCAAGGACCGGTTCAAGCCTGGAACGCAGTTCGTGAAACTCAGCGATCCTGAGCAGACGAACGATCCCCTTGCGCGGCAGGGTGTAGGTGTCCTGAACGGCGCCTGCTCCTCCGACCATGAAAGAGTCCACTATCTGGAGCTTATCCTCGGAGACGAGGCCCTTCTCCTTAGCTTGAGCCAACAGATCCGCGAAGAGCGCGAATCGGGCCAGCCTTTCTCACGCTGAATCAGCAGTGCGCCGAAAGTACGCACAGGCGATACCGAGGGACGCCCGACACGAGAGAAAAGAGAGCTGAACACCGAGTCGTCCATTCGCGCCAGATACTGGCGCATCTTCGACCAACACGAATCCTCAGGGATTCTGTTGATCCATTGGAGCTCAAAGTGGAGTACAATGTAACGCAATGTAACGCAATCCAGAGGGAGTTTTGTTGTGAACTAGGTTCCCATGGCTTTCCGTTTCTGATACGCAGCCGGTTTGCGAGGGTTTTCGAGCAGACTCCTAGGAGAAGACGACCGGTGTCGTTTGATGAGGAGCTCAGATCCGAAGTGATACGGGTAGCTTCTGAAGTGCGTGAGCTCATCAAGATCGGCAGACTTCCTCCGCCTGTGGCGGACAGGAGATGCGTTCACTGCACGTGTTGTCGGCCCAACATCGGGCAGTGTTCTTCTCCGAAGAGCACAGTATGAAGCTAGTGACGATTAAGGATACAGCCATATCATGCGGCGGAGCCAGTATCATCGCGCACAAGAGCGAGATAACGAATCCGAATGTGGTCTACAAGACGTGCACGGACTAGAACCACAATGGGCACAGGGACCTATTTCGATCCGAAGCTGCAGTTGTGTGTCCTCTGGCGAACAGCATAGGGCATCCTCACGACCCGTGACTCATGCCCGCTGACGGGCCAGCCCACGGCGGCGCTGGGCCGGCCTCGTCGCGAGCGGCTCAGTTGTCCTCAAGGAACCTTTCAATTAGGAATCTCCGCATTGCCTCGAAGGTTTCCGTTATGCTCTCCACCGTGCCCGGCATGTGGCCGTCATTGGGCAAATACACCACCTGAGGCGTGTTTCCGGCCTCTCGGAGCTCCCTGATAGCCCGTATGTTCTGGCTAGGGTATACTGCATCGTCATTGCCTGAATAGACGATAAGGATGGGAGACTTGAGCGAGTTAACATAGCTTGATGGCGACAATACTCCGGCGAGCTCGGTATAGGGCTCCGGCGCGGAGCACTTGTGGTAGTCCGGGACGGGCGCGCCGTCTGTCAGTTCGACGCCCAGGTCGGTCCAGTCCCATACCCCCATCAGTGAGATGACTGCCTTATAGGTGTCCGGATGGACTGCTGCCTGGTAGAACGAGATGTACCCTCCGTAGGAGTGCCCCATAATGCCAATGCATTCGGGATCTGCGATTCCGTTCTCTACAGCCCACTGAACGCTTTCGAAAACATCCTGCTGCGGCAGGAGCATGTTCTGGCTCGCGGTGTCGGTGTACTCGTTGCCATATCCGCTGGAGAATCGAAAGTCTACCGACAGAACCGCTATCCCCAGGTTTGAGACGAGCAGCGCATGCTCGTTCGGGGCCCAGGTGAACCTGGCCTGGGGCCCGCCGTGGACGTTGATCATCAGCGGCAGGTTGCGTGGGCTCTTGCCGAGCGGCACCGTCAAGTATGCATAGACGGTCGCCCCATCGCTTGCCCTGAACGACACCGGGTAGGTGTGCCCGACATCGCAGATGGGTATGTCTGATGACAGAAGAAGTGCAGCCGTCCTGGTCTTTACATTGTACAGCTGATAACTGCCGTAATCCCTGTCGTCTCTGTGCATAAGCACAACATAATCGAACTCAGGGCTGATGGCCACCGGGAAGTGGTTCTCACCTAAGTCCTCAAGGACGTTATCAGCGATTGCCGCGATGTCGTCTTTTAGGCAGACAAGGCGCAGCTTGTCGTCGATGTACACAGCGGTCAGCGGCACGCCGGTCTTGGGGTGCTTCAGGCCGAAGGAGGGGATTCCCGCGAGCAGGGCGATCATGTCCACCGCCACATCAGCGTGTTCATTGCGGTAGACCAACTCTCTTGACATGGTTTCGGGTTCTATCTCGTAGATGGTGACGTAGTCGTCGTAGAAGTTGGTCTTCACCAGCATTCTCTTGTTGTCGGCGGTGAACCCGATGACCTCGAAATCGCGGGTCAATGCCAGGTCGAAATCTACAATGCGCTCCCATGGCTTGTCCGGGCTTTCGCGATAGAGAATGTACTTGTCGGTAATGTAGTTTCGGCGTCTGGCCAACTCAATAGTGACGGCACGCAGCACGCCGGCGTTGTCATATATGTTCACGGCGTTCTCGTCACTGTCCGCAGGGTACTCCTCTCTGGAGGGTCTGTCGGGTGGAACCCGGCTAGATGAGGTTCCGTCCGATACGTCTATCGCCTTCCACTCACCTCCAACGGCATACCACAGCACCTGTCCGTCTTCAGAGAACGAGAAAAGCGGATACGAATAGGTTGAGTTCGATATGTAGTAATTGATCATGTCCAGCGGCTCCGCTGGCTTTGCGGCTTCAAGCCTGTCGTACCAAGCGTTGCGAGCGTTGACGATCAATTGGCAGGCAGTATCGGCGGTGATCTGGACGTTCTGGAGAAGAAGATCGTCATCAGCAGGGATAACGCCGTATTCCTTCGCCAACTGCGCCAGATCTGCACCCTTGGGAATATCGATGTACGTCATCCGCAGGAGCGGATAAAGAGCATCGTCTCGGCGGAGAGGACCGCTCAGCTCGGCTTTGATGAACCCCTGCTTCCGCGCCACGCAAAAGGGGTCTTGCCCATGCTCGAATGTGAGGTAAGGAACCGCCGCCTTCAGGAATGTGTCCATGTCCACCGATGAGTCGGGGGGCTGTTGGCCGAGGGCGGTGGTTTCCAGATCGATTCTTGTCAGAGCATGGTTCTGGTTCGCTGCAGTGGGCGCTGAAGGAAGGAGGAAGATGGCGGCGATCAACACGATGGCTACCGATGCGTTATGGATCAGCTTCCTCGTTTTCATCGTATTCTTCATCGTAACGCCTCTTTTCTGCGCATGTGTGTGAGATACCTACGCGATGCTGTCGATTACGGCAACTAACGTGTGGCCATCCCCCGGGGCGATCTGCTGTACTCTGGGAGTTGCTGTTGCCCACTGCCGACTCCCAACGAGTGCCGCGCTTGTCCCTGGGCTCGCCACCATGTTTCGGATTTCGCTGAGTGTTGGAGTGTTCCATGTAGACGGGGAAAATCCTGCACACTACGGGTGCCTGAAGAAGCCCCCCAGAACCGCTCCCAGGAGTCGATTTTGATCACGCACCGAAGCATTTTGCATGCCCAGTGAGCTGATCAATGAACCTCTGGAAGCTCAGATCCGGGTTGGGCTGGGTGACTATGGGGTTCTCGGGGTCCCTGGTCGCGGTTATGAAACAAGCTCTGCATAGGAGTTCGTACCGGTGTTTGTAGGAGGCATCGACGAAAACGGGGTCGATGGCAAATGAAGTTCGCTTACCCTAACCAGGCTGGATGATTCGCCGCAGTCTTCAAGAAGGAACGAGCAGCCCAAAAATGTCGCTCTTGCCAGCCCTAATCGGCCTTCTCCAAATGCCGTCCGGGGCATTCACTAAGTAGTTCTCAATTAGCCTTTGCGCGATACGCCAGATTGCGCTATAATCCCTGCTAGACGCTTGTTGGGCATCGGGGGAGGCGTAACCTAGATGCGATTCGTACGACAACTCGACGAATATGAGGTCCGCGTCCTTGAGACCATGAGACGCACTGCTGTAGCAGGACCACGTCAAAGTCATCCTTTTAATGTTTGCGTGGCTGAGCGCGGTCGGCTGAATGCCCGGGTACGTGGCAGGAACTGGGGTGCGCGATTTTTGACAAAAGGTACGGGTCACGTGCTCACATTCATTTTCTGACGTTATCCGCGAAACTTCCATCGAAAACTGATCATCCCAGGTTATGCCATACGCAG
>DHON01000071.1 GCA_002409965.1 Firmicutes bacterium UBA5389 | reverse complement strand
AATGCATGGCGCAAGGACTTATTGGGAGCTACTTAGGAGTTGAAGGCCCAGGCCCAGATCGCTGTCGCCTATGGGCTGGACACGGCGTCCAAGCCGAATAGGCTCTACGTTACTATCGATGGAGTGATGGCAAGAGAGCTGGACGGGTGGCATGAGAGTAAGGCATCTGCGATGGGTATCACGCATCGGAGCACATATGGAAATTCGCGCGGGTTCTGTATGACGGCAACGAGGAACGATGCAAAGCCTGGGTGGATGGGCATCAGGTCCCCGTCAAAGTCCTTCCTTGGAAACCAGGCAACACGGGGAACGACGCGAAGGCGAACTCCTGGTCCGACCGAAGCGATGCGAGGGGCTCGCAATTGCAGCGTGTTGTTCGAAAGCCACCGCGGGGCAACCTGCTTCAAGCGAGACAGGTCAGGGAATCGCCGCTCAGCGGGGGTATGACCGCCGCGTCTCGGCGGCACCTCGGTCCAGGCCCAGCGCTTGGCGCTTTTCGACCGCGCCCGCGACCGTCCGCGAGGCGCATGGGCACCTAAGGCTCGCGCCCTGCGGGATGAGCGCGGCTTTGACGGGGCCCTGGTATGGGCAGATCGAGTTGCTGAGCAACGGGCAGGTTGAAGAGCTTGCGGGCCGACTGAAAGCCATTGCCGATCTGAGCGGAGAGGTGAGCGCCGAGCGCGACAGTCTTGTGCGGTACCTTGAGACAAACCGCAAGAGAATGAGGTATGACGAGTACCGAGCCAAGGGATATCACATTGGCAGCGGCGGCGTAGAGAGCGCATGCAAAAACGTAGTGCAGATGCGGCAAAAGGGACCGGGAATGCGCTGGAGCGCTGATGGATCTCAGAAGGTCCTCAACCTGAGGACATATGTCCTGAACGGTAAGTGGGACGAATTCTTGCGTAACCGCAAGGAAAGGGCCAACTCAGGAGCTGGGAGGCAAACGAAGTCCCTAATGGCAGCCTAACTAACCACCACGGAGGAAACGGCGCCAGGCCTTAGGAGCAACAATCCTTACACGCACCCGGGGCCTGGGGCGAGGGGCCTGATGGCGTATTGACACCCTACTCCTCAGGTGCTAACATCTTTACCTAGAGTGCATAATGCGCCGATATGTGCGTCACGCGCGCGAGGCGCTACTGGCGCCAATATTGACGGAGCAGGCGATTGACCGAAGGTGAACCGAACGCCCGCAATCCATGGCAGGATGGGCATGACGTTGGGCATGGTGTTATACCTTGCATGTCAGTGGGGCCGGGCCAGAGATGGCAGCGGGAATGAGGCAAGCCCGTGGGACCGCGACTTGAAGTCACGGTTCCGCGGGCTTTTAGCGTACTCTATTGTATCGGGATCCATCGGAGCGTATCTGGGCACATCGATGTGTGACAGGGCTCGGAGCGTACCTGACCGCATCGATGTATGACGGAGCATAGCGGGCCCAGCGAAACCGAAAACCCATAACGGAGGTATGGTCATGTCGACGACGACTGATGTCAAGAACCTGTCTGGACTGACGAACGAGGAAGCGCAGAGACGACTTGCGACCGAGGGGCCGAACGAACTCCCGTCTGCCAGGAAGCGTACACTGCTCCACATCGCCCTCGAGGTTGTGCGCGAGCCTATGTTCCTGCTGCTGGTTGGGTGTGGAGCGCTCTATCTTCTGCTCGGAGACCATCAGGAAGCCCTGATGCTGCTGAGTTTCGTGTTCGTCGTCATGGGCATCACCATATACCAGGAGCGCAAGACCGAAAACGCCCTGGAAGCCCTGCGCGATCTGTCAAGCCCGCGGGCCCTGGTCATCCGAGACGGCCAGCAGAGGAGGATCCCAGGTCGCGAGGTTGTGCGCGGCGACATCGTGCTCGTGTCGGAGGGCGACCGTATCCCTGCTGACTCCGTGCTCATGTGGGCCATCAACCTCTCGGTCAATGAGTCGCTGCTCACGGGCGAATCGCTGCCCGTGCGGAAGTCGCCGGTCGAGGCGCCGACCGAGTCAATAGAGCTGGAACGGCCGGGCGGCGAGGACACACCGTTCCTGTACTCTGGAACCCTGGTAGTGCAGGGCCAGGGTGTCGCGGAGGTCAAGTGTACCGGTGCCCGCACTGAGATCGGACGTATTGGCAAGGCGCTTCAAACGGTGGAGACGGAGGAGACCGCGCTGAGCCGCGAGACCGGGCGCATGGTTCGCACCTGGGCCATGCTAGGCTTTGTGCTCTTCGCGGCGGTGGTTGTAGTGTACGGCCTTACCCGCGGGAACTGGATTCAGGGCCTTCTAGCGGGAATCACGCTTGCCATGGCCATGCTGCCTGAGGAGTTTCCTGTAGTGCTGACCATCTTTCTGGCACTGGGCGCATGGAGAATGTCGCGGAAGAACGTGCTCACCCGCCGGACTCCCGCCATCGAAACCCTCGGAGCGGCTACCGTGCTATGCGTTGACAAGACAGGCACTCTCACCCAGAACCGGATGTCGGTGAGCAGGTTGCTTGTTGGAGACAGGTGCTATGATGCTGACCGAGACGCATCGGACCTGCCGGAGGAGTTTCACGAACTGATCGAGTTCGGCGTGCTGGCGAGCGAAAAAGACCCGTTCGACCCCATGGAGCAAGCGCTGCGCCAGTTCGGACAGAGGCACTTGGTGGACACAGAACACCTTCATGACGACTGGACTCTGGTTCAGGAGTACGCGCTCTCCCGCGAACTCCTGGCGCTGTCGCATGTATGGATGATGCCCAACGGCAACGGCGGTCGCTACGTTGTGGCGGCCAAGGGCGCGCCCGAGGCTATCGCCGATCTGTGCCATCTGACCGCCGAAGCCGCCGAGGCTCTTCTGGCCCGTGTGAGCCAGATGGCCGCCGATGGCCTTCGAGTGCTGGGCGTGGCCAAGGCGGAGTTCAAGGCGGCTGAGCTTCCAGTCGAGCAGCACGGCTTCCCGTTCGAGCTTGTGGGGCTGATAGGGCTGGCTGACCCTGTGCGGCCCGCGGTTCGGGGGGCTATCGAGCAATGCTACCAGGCCGGAATCAGGGTGGCAATGATCACAGGCGACTACCCTGGAACCGCCCAGAACATCGCGCGCCAGATCGGCCTGTCGCCGGCTGACCAAGTCATCACAGGCCCCGAGCTTTCCACGATGTCAGACGAAGATCTTGGGGAAAGGGTCAAGACCTGCTGCATCTTCGCGCGTATGGTGCCTGAGCAGAAACTGCGTCTGGTTGAAGCGCTGAAGGCCAACGGCGAAATCGTGGCCATGACCGGCGACGGCGTGAACGATGCGCCAGCCCTGAAGTCCGCCCACATCGGCATAGCTATGGGCGGACGCGGCACCGATGTCGCGCGTGAAGCGGCATCTCTGGTGCTCTTGGATGACGATTTCTCCTCGATCGTGGAGGCAGTGCGTCAGGGCCGGAGGATATACGACAATCTGCGCAAGGCGATGGCCTACATCTTCGCCATCCATGTTCCCATTGCCGGACTGTCGCTGCTTCCAGTGCTGCTTGAGTGGCCACTGGTGCTGCTGCCGGTGCACATCGCCTTCTTGGAGCTGATAATCGACCCGGCATGTTCAGTGGTGTTCGAGATGGAACCAGAAGAAGAGGACGTGATGAACAGGCCTCCTCGCGACCCGTCGAGCCCGCTCTTTGGCAGCAGGCTCATGCGAGTGGGGATCGTTCAGGGCCTCTCTGTGCTGGCGTTCGTCATGGCCGTGTACGTCATCTCATTGCTGGTCCTAGACCGCGGAGAACTTGAAGCGCGCAGCCTCACATTCACGACTCTGGTTCTGGCCAACCTGGGGCTAATCATGGCTAACCGGTCGTGGAGCGGCAGCCTACTTTCCCAGCTCCGCACGCCCAACCCGGCCGTGAGGTGGGTGGTAGGCGGCTCGCTCGCCTTCCTGGCAGCAGTGCTCAGCATCAAGGCGCTGCGCGGCCTGTTCCATCTGACCGTGCTGCACCCGGTCGATATCGCTATCTGCCTGGTCGCGGGAGTTCTGAGCGTGCTGTGGTTCGAGGTGTTCAAGGCGAGCAGGGGGATGAGCCGCGCGTAGACGAATGCACTCTCGTGTCGAAGGAATTGGAATTGGGATGTCGAACCTACACAGTATGGGTTCCATAACTGCCAATATGTGCAGTCACTTGAAAGGGGGACATCCAGTGAGACGTCAGCACCGCGTTCTCTTCCTCATTCTCTGCGTTGCGGGAATCGCGTTCCTCACACTCTCCACAGCGGGATGCCTTGGAGGACTCTTCGCAGGAGCATACAGTGTGTCAGGTCGAGTGACCGACAAAGACGACCCGGCTGCGGGCGTTGCAGGCGCAAAACTGTCTTTCGGGCGATTTGGGACGACCACTACAGACGCACAGGGAAACTGGTCCAAGGACAAGCTTAAGGGACAAGTCCAGATCTCCATAGCCAAAGAGGGCTGGGATTTCGCGCCCGCTTCGAAGAAGGTGACGGGCCCGTCCACCACCGTCAGCTTCGTAGGCAGATTCTGTGACTACATGGGGCTTTCCTTGGGTGCCAAATGGGAATACGAGCTGAGTATCGACATAACCGGGGTCGAGAATCCTACGGTAGTCGAGCCGACACAGGCAAGTCAAGAGGTAGTGCGGGTTGATAAGCAAGATGCTCGAACCCTCTTCTACATCTTCTCTGAGTCGGAGGAACCGCAATTGCCCGATGGCATCGACGCCAAGTCGCTCCTGGCGATCATGACTAACCCAGAATACACGGCCATTGTGAGCCGGAAGGGCGACAATTACTACGATCTAACCCATCCTGATCAAGAGGAGAGTGAAGACCACTTGATCATGGAGGTTCCGCTATCTGTGGGCGACACCTATCTCGGGCTAACCGTAGAGAGGGAAGAAACCGTCACCACGAGCGCCGGCAGCTTCACAGCCTTGTATTGCGCAGGCGAGAGCGACGAGGGCACCGGGCACGCTGAGGCCGAAGCGTGGTTCGCCCCCTCTGTTGGACTGGTTAAGGCGACAAGTGTGTTTACAGACAGCGAACTGCCTGGTATGGTTATGCGTATGGAACTCGAACTGACAAGCTACACGCCGTAGCCCAGCGAATCCGGGCCGTCCCGCCCCACGAGGGCGGGACGGTTTTGTCTTGCCCGGCTTCACCTGGAGCTGAGCCACTGGCGCACCGCGCGCGCCACTTCAGCCATATGCTGGGCCGAATAGCGCTGATCGCACGGGAGAACAAGTATGCGCTGGGACAGCAGCCAGCTCTCTTGGAACTCCTCCCGCGGCACCTCAGGCGGGCTCTGCCAGAGAACCTGGGTCAGTATACCACGGGTCGCGAGGTGCTCCCGTAGCGCATCGCGCTCATCCGCAACCACCGGGCATCCCAGCGGCACTACGCCATCGGGCAGCTCCGGGAAGAGCAGCCCAAACCCAAGGCGGCTCCCTTCCTGCCCGCGCCGCGCGCCTTGCCCATGCAGCTCTTTCACTAGTTCGGCGTAATTCTCCCGCCGAGCGCGCCGGATTCGCTCCACGTCCAGCCGCTTGATGATCGACCTGGACACGCCGGACATTGCGCCGGTCGCGCTTAACTCCCCATCGAGAGCGGCCTCAGCCTGATCATACAGGTTCAGGTAGTTCTGGCGGATGCCGCAGTCGTCCAGTACATATGAAGCCTTGAGCACCATGGCCAAGGCCCGCGAGCTGAAGTAGGAGTCGATCCTCTCCGCCGTGGCGCGCAGGGCGGGCGCGGGCCGAGCGCCGCCTAGCCACACCACCGCCGCGCCGTCCACCACAGGCAGCGCTTTGCGCAGGCTCGTTATGCATACATCGGCAAGTGGAACTGCGACCGGGGCTGAATCCCGGCAGGAATCCTCGACCGGCCAGGGACAGTAATCCAGCAGGCTGTGTGTAGCATCGTACACAACACACGTGCCCGTCTGCCTGATGCGGTCGATAGCCCGTGCTGCATCGGCGTTGCCCGACTCCGGGAAACCGAAGTAGTTGACGATCACCGCCGCTGCCCTGCCCCCAAGCTTCTCCGCCTTGCGCTCGAGATCTTGCCAGTCCGGCGAGAGGTCGGCATCGACTCGGTAGTACTCGACCCGGATCCCCATCCTACGGAAAGGCATCAATATGGAGTAGCACAGGTATGAAGGCAGCAACACCGCATCGAGTTCGCGCCCCGCATGCCGCAGGGTCAGCCAGAAGTTGAGATACGCCGACCGTCCGCTGGAAAGCAGGGTTACCGGGTACCGCCGGGACCAGCCGTCGAGCAAGTCCGCCACACGCGCCTCCCCGTCCGCGGCCGCGCTGATGTCGGCAAAGCAGAACTCACCGCCAATCTCCATCCACCCGCCCCCCCAACAGGCGCGTCTCGATCAGGCGCTCCCGAGATACGCCGCTTGCACCCTGGGGTCTTTCGCGAGTTCGGCAGCGGATCCCTGCAGGGCTATGCTGCCGGTTTCGAGCACGTAGGCCCGGCTTGCCACCGCCAACGCCATGGAGGCGTTCTGTTCCACCAGCAGAATCGCGGTGCCCGACTGGTTTATCCTCGCTATGACCTCGAAGATCTCCCGCACGAGAAGCGGCGCGAGCCCCATTGACGGCTCGTCCAGCAGAAGCAGGTCCGGCCTGGACATCAGCCCTCGCCCCATCGCCAGCATCTGCTGCTCGCCGCCGGACAGGGTCCCTGCCGCCTGAGCGCGCCTCTCCTTGAGCCGGGGAAACAGATCGAACACCATCTGGAAATCTCGCGCGACCTCGGCCTTATCGCGCCTGCAGTAGGCGCCAAGCTCCAGGTTGTCCATGACGGTCAGGTTGGGAAAGATCCGCCTCCCCTCCGGCACCTGCGATATCCCCAGGTCTACCAGCCTGTGGGCGGGCAACGAGCACAGGTTCACCTGCCGTTCGGCGCCGCCTGTGCTGCCTGCGCCGCTGGTGCCGGTCGAGCTCCCCGTCAGCGCCGTCTGATATGTCATGGACCCGTCCGTGGGGCGTATGAGCCCGGATATGGTGCGGAGGACGGTGCTCTTCCCAGCGCCGTTGGCGCCGATCAGAGTGACGATCTCGCCAAAGTCGATGCTGAACGATACGCCTTTGAGAGCGTGGATCGCGCCGTAGTGTACATGCAGATTCTCAACTTCCAGCAGCATCAGACCGCCTCCTCCCCCAGATACGCATCGATCACGCGTCTGTTCTTCACGATGTCGGCCGGAGCGTCGTCGGCAATGGTGTTACCATAGTCGAGGACTATGATGCGCTGGCACAGTTTCATCACAAGGTTCATGTCGTGCTCGATGAGGAGCACGGTAAGATCGAACCTCTCATGAATCCACCTGATCAGCTCGAGGAGTTCATGGGTCTCCTGAGGGTTCATGCCTGCCGCGGGCTCATCCAGCAGCAGCAACTTCGGCCCCGTGGCCAGAGCCCGGGCCATCTCAAGCCGCCTCTGGGCGCCGTACGGCAGCTTGCCTGCGATCTCGGATGCCCGATCGTCCAGCCCGAACAGCCGGAGAAACTCCATGGACTTGCGGCATATCTCTTCCTCCTGAGACGAGTAGCGCCCCGCTCTCAGGACCGCTTCCGTCATGGAGTATGGACGTTCGCCGCGAAACGCAATCCGCACGTTGTCTAGGACAGTGAGGTTGCTAAACAGACGTATATTCTGGAATGTGCGAGCTATCCCCATGTCGTTGATCTCCGAAGGCCGCTTGCGGGTGATATCGTTCCCCATGAAATGGACGCTCCCGCAAGTCGCCTCTGAGAGTCCCGTCAGGACGTTGAAGACCGTGGTTTTGCCTGCGCCGTTGGGCCCGATCAACCCCACCAGCTCGCCCTGGCGAAGCGTCATGCAGAAGTCCGACACCGCCCTGAGCCCGCCGAAGTCCATACACACACCGCGAGTCTCCAGCACCGGAGGCGGGCCATCGTTTCTCCCCATCGCCTGGCCACCAACATCCCGGGCGGAGCTGCGCGCGTCTCCCAGGCCCAATTGCCTAAAGCCGAACTCGGCGGTGCCCATGAGGCCCCTGGGCCGGTAGAGCATCATCAGGATCAGCATGAGCGAGTAGATTATCATCCTGTAGTCGGCAAAAGCTCGCAGCGCCTCCGGCAGGAACGTCACGACGAAAGCCGCCAGCACCGTTCCGGTGATGCTGCCCAGTCCCCCAAGGACTATGATGACTAGGGCTTCTATTGACTTCATGAAGTCGAATTGGCTCGGATCGATGAAGGTTATCTTGTGAGCGTACAACCCTCCGGCCACGCCTGCAAAGAAGGCGCCCACCACGAACGCCATTATCTTGTAGCGAGTGGTGTCAACCCCCATAGTCTCGGCGGCGGTCTCATCTTCGCGTATCGCCACCAGTGCCCGTCCTTGCCTCGACCATATCAGGTTTCTCACAATGACCACGGTCGCAGCCGCCATGGCGTACACCCATAGAAAGGTCGTGTGCGCAGGGATGCCCGGAAGTCCCCTGGGGCCGCCCACGACATCCAGGTTGAGTATGATGACTCGGATGATCTCGCCAAACCCCAGCGTGGCGATGGCCAGGTAGTCGCCTGCCAGCCTCAGTGCGGGGATGCCAACCACCAGACCGCCAAGGGCCGCGGCAGTGCCGCCGACCAACAGAGCCGGAGCGAACGGAGCGCCCAAGATCTTGGTCATGTATGCCGCAACATAGGCCCCTATCGCCATGAAGCCTGCATGACCCAGAGAGAACTGGCCCGTGAACCCATTTATCAGGTTGAGGCTAACGCCCATGATGGTGTTTATGCCGACCCAGATCAGTATCTGAAGGTAGTAATCGCTGATCAACACGCCCGCGCGATGCAGCCCCACGACCAGGAAGTACCCGGCTGCGAGGCCCCCCAGAGCGACGGCGCCTCGGGTAAGCTGCTTCCCGTCAGTCGCCCTCGTCCCAATACTCTTCGCCACAGTTGCCTTTGCTTCACTCACCATCGCTCACCTACACTTTCTCCCTGACGGCCCGCCCAAGCAGACCCGCAGGCTTGAACAGTAGGATGACGATAAGGATCGCGAAGGCTATGGCGTCCTTGAGCATGGACGATACGAAGGCTATCACGAAGACCTCGGCGACTCCCATTATCAGCCCGCCCAGCATGGCGCCGGGCACTATCCCGATGCCGCCCACCACAGCCGCGACGAATGCTTTGAGGCCGTACATGGCGCCCATCGTCGGAGAAATGCGATTATAGTAAAAGCCCACAAGCATCCCGCCGGCGGCAGCCAAGGCCGAGCCCAGCGCGAAGGTGACGCCGATGACCATGTCGGCGTCGATTCCCATGAGCCTCGCTGCGTCTTTGTCGAACGAAACAGCCCGCATCGCCTTGCCGATCTTGGTCCGGTAGACGATCAGGCTGATCAGAACCATGAGCGCTATGGCCAGCGCCAGCATGATAAGCTGCACGTTGGAGACTACCACGCCGCCCACGTCCCACACCACCATCGGGATGATCCTTGGGTAAGGCCTGGGCCTGGCCTCGAAGAACTTCAGCCCCAGGTTCTGAAGGAGCAGCGACACCCCAATCGCGGTTATGAGCGAGGCGATGCGCGGCGCCTGCCTGAGAGGTTTGTACGCCAACCTCTCGACCGCCATGCCGGTCACCGCCGCCAGGCCCATTGCCAGGGGCAGAGCAAGCGCGAATGGTATCTTGAACATGGTGATAGCGAAGTAGCCGTAGTAGGCGCCGAGCATGAATATGTCGCCGTGAGCGAAGTTTATCAGGCGTACGATTCCATATACCATAGTGTAGCCCAGGGCGATAAGCGCATACACGCTGCCCAGGGCCAACCCGTTGACTAGCTGCTGTACGACCATACTGATATCCAGACCGCCAGGCAAAGATGATCACCTCTACCACAAAAGCAAGGGGGCAGCGAAATGCCCCCCTGCTCGTCGCTTCCCAAAAGTTGTTATCTACCGCTTGGATACGCGCGTTCGCGACCAACGCCGGCGAATCACGGATTGATAGTCGACTTGTAGGCGAATTTCGCGTTCTTCACCTCAAGGATGACCGCAGGCTTGATCGGGTTGCGGTTCTCGTCGAATGCCATCTTGCCTGAGACGCCCTGCGCATCGCGGGTTGCAGCGAGCGCATCGCGGAGGGCGGCCCTATCGAGCTTGCCGACCTTCTTTATCGACGCGTTCAACGCGCTTTCAGCAATTGCGCATGCATCCCATGTAAGAGCCGCAAGAGCATCGGGTTCGGACTTGTACGCTGCCTCATAGTCCCTGACGAAGGCAACAACCGCTGGTTGGGTCGATCCCGCAAAGAAGTGGTTGCTGAAGAACCCGCCCTCTATGGACTCGCCTGCAATGGGTAGCAGCTCCGGCGAATCCCATCCATCGGCGCCCAGGAAGACTGCCTTCTTGATGCCCAGCTGCCGGGCCTGCCTGGTGATGAGACCAACGGTGTTGTAGTAGTCGGGAAGCCACAGCACATCCGGATTGGCTTTCTTGATCTTGGTGAGCTGCGCTGAGAAGTCGGATTCGCCGGCGCCGTACGTCTCGCTAACTACCACCTTGCCGCCGCCGGCCTCAAAGAACTTCTTGAAGTTCTCCGCAAGTCCCTTGGTGTAGTCATTGCCGATGTCGTAGAGCATTGCGGCAGTCTTGGCCTTGAGGGTCTCAAGAGCGAACTTGCTCATAACCTGGCCCTGGAACGGATCGATGAAGCAGGCTCTGAAGACATGGTCGCCGATAGCGGTTACTGCCTGGTCAGTGGCGGTCGGGGTCAGAACCGGGACTTTATTGGCCTGGCCGATGGGAGCCCCAGCATTCGCACACTTGCTGGTCACAGGGCCCATGATCATGAGTACCTTGCTCTGGCTGATCAGTTTGGACACAGCGTTAGCCGTTTCAGCCGGCGTTCCCTTGTCGTCCTCCACAAGTATCTTGACCTTGCGGCCCTGGATGCCGCCGCGGCTGTTGACTTGCTTCTCCCAGAGGAGAGCAGCGTTCCTCACGGACATTCCGAAAGTCGCAACATCGCCGGTGACCGGCGTAACTAGGCCGATGATAATCTCCTCGGCTCCCAGCGCAACAGCGCTCATAATAAGCAGAACCAAGACCACCAATACTAGGGACTTTCTCAACAACTGCCTCTCCTCCTCACTGATAGATGTGCTAGCGGGGCAAAGTGGACACCTTCTTGCCCCCGCCAACTGGGTATTGTGAAGGATTATACAGGCGCGCCGCATGAGTGTCAAGTGGTCCACGGGGAATTCTTTTCGGGGTTTAGCAGGGAAAAGCGGAAGGCCCGCTTGATGGCAATGTCCTGCTCCAATCGAGCGTGTCATGCTTACGCAGAACCGACAGCAGAATCTCTGATACAATTGATCTGCCGATCATCACGCTGATTGGCCGGATTCGCAGCAAGCTCGTAGGAGGTAGGCAGCTAATGCGACACAGCATATACGTGTCAAGAGCAATACCGCAGCCAGGGCTGGACCTTCTCGCGATGGTATTCGACGTCGAAGTCAACCCACATAACCGCCCTTGCGCGCGCCAAGAACTGCTCGCGGGGGTGCAGAACAAGGACGCACTGTTGTGCCTGCTTACCGATGTAATCGACGCAGAGGTGATGGACGCGGCGCCGCGCCTCAAAGTGATAGCCAACTATGCGGTGGGCTACAACAACATCGACCTGGACGCTGCCACGGAGCGCAGCATCATGGTCGCTAACACCCCCGGAGTGCTCACCGACACCACGGCGGATCTGGCCTTCGCTCTGCTGATGGCGTGCGCAAGGCGGATCGTTGAGGCTGACCAGTTCATGCGCAAGGGCAACTACAGAGGTTGGAGTCCCATGCTGCTGCTGGGGAGTGACGTGCACCACAAAACGCTGGGGTTGGTCGGATTCGGCCGCATAGGACAGGCCATGGCCGAACGCGCGTTGGGGTTCAGGATGAAGGTGCTCTATCACGACCAAACACGCCTTCCCGAACGCATCGAGAAACAGTATCACGCCGAATACCGGCAATTGCCCGATCTGCTCCGGGAATCCGATTTCGTGAGCCTGCACGTTCCGTTGGCCGACTCCACACTCCACCTCATCGGCAGCGAGCAACTCTCGCTGATGAAGCCAACGGCGATACTGATAAACACGTCCCGGGGGCCGGTGGTGGATGAGAAGGCTTTGGTGGCTGCGCTCGAGAACTCTCAGATCGGCGGAGCGGGCCTAGATGTGTACGAGAGTGAGCCCGACTTCCAGCCTGAGCTGGCACAAATGAGCAATGTAGTCATGCTCCCTCATGTAGCAAGCGCGTCCGTCGAGACCAGAACCAAGATGGCCGTAATGGCCGCGGAAAACGCATGCGCCGCTGTACGGGGCGAGATGCCCCCGAACATCGTCAATCCTTCAGCCGGGCCAAGTTAGCAGGACTAAGTAGCTCTCAACAAGTCTTTGCGCGATGCGCCCGTTTGGTCCGTTCACCGTATAAGTCGGACCAGAGTCGCTTTC
>DHON01000023.1:12122-24568 GCA_002409965.1 Firmicutes bacterium UBA5389 | reverse complement strand
CAGAGCGCGGGCCGCAGCGCACCCTTTGTGCCGGCGGCCCGCACGCCCCACAAGGCGCAATCCGCGCCGTACAAATCACCCGGGTGATATTGCTCCGTCCCGCGTTACAATTAGTGTAACGTTATCCTGTACATGTTATCATTGAGTGACGCCACATGGGAGGGATGCGGTGATGACCATATCGTACCGTCTCACTGACCTTGCCTATCCTAAGCTGCTGGCCTCTGATGACGTATCATTCTCGGCCAAGGCCCTGTACGATCTGATTTGCCGTCGCCGTCCCGACTCATTGGCTCAACTCGCCGAGATCTCGGGACTTGCTCGAAGGACGGTCAGGAAGGAGTGCGAGGCCCTGAAGCAGCACGAGTGGCTGAAGTTCAATGCCGCCAAGTCCTGGCCGACCATCATCATCCCTACTGCTCCGTCCACTGTCCAGGTCGAGCTCTCGGTGGAGCTGGTCAAGAGAAAGAGGTTCTGGGCTCGGGTGGGAGAATCCATCATGAAAGCCATGCTCGATAACATCGTCCAGTCCTCAGAATGCCTCGACAACTGTCGACCTCAGCGGATGTCCAATCCCGAGACGGGCAGAGCCCTTGAGCTAGACCGGTTCTACTACCCAAACGTGGCTTTCGAGTTCCAGGGAACCCAGCACTATGAGCTGACCCCGCTGCACAAGGACAAGCAGCACTTCGAACGGGCGAAACTGCTAGACCTTGCGAAGATCGGCTTGGGCGCAAAGAGCAGCATTCAGATAGTGGAGATCACCGCTGCTGACCTCACAATTGACGGCATCATCGCGAAAATCCCCGAGGTGCTTGTGATTCAGCGCATTGACATGGAAGGCGAGTACATCCGCTTCCTGGATGAGATGGGACGCGACTACATTGTGAACTCGGAGAGCAGGCGTGCACAGGACAGGGCTTCAACCTGACAAGCTGATCGGCGTACACCTCAGTCGGAAAAGTCACAATCGTGGGTCTGGCCATTTCGGGCCATGAACATCTGAGAGCACACGCTCTGCAGGAGTTGCAGCGTACATCGCAGAATACTGCGTGTATGAAAGCAACTGAGCGCTATCGGATCGATCACACGCTGGTCAGCCCGGCATTGGCACGGCTTGCTCTGCGCCTAGCTCTGATCATGCTGACCGTATGCGTGCTTGCCTTCGCCGACCTTGCAGCAGGCGAGGCGATGAACGCGGGCCCGAGCGTGGACAGCTCGGTGTCATTCACCTTCCTCGATGTCGGGCAGGGCGACGCCATACTCGTCAGCACGTCCGATGGCCATCACATGCTGGTGGACGGAGGGACTCGCGCCGCCGGTCCACGCGTTGTGGCTCGTCTTTTGGAGCTCGGGGTCGAACACCTCGACGTTCTGGTGTCGACGCATCCTCACGAGGACCACATCGGCGGGTTGACGGACGTGCTCAACGCCGTTACGGTGGGCCGAGTTATCGATTCAGGCAAGGTTCATACCTCCGCGACTTATGAGAGATACCTGACGACGATCGACGAAAAGAACATCCCGTTCGCGCTGGGGCGGGCCAATGACTGGTTTCGTCTTGGCGGAGCCAGTGTGAGGATTCTCTGGCCTACAGCCGCTCTCCCCGAAGACGTGAACGATGCATCCATCGTATTGCGCGTCGATTACGGCGAATCGTCAGCGCTCTTGACCGGCGATATCGGCCCAGGCGTTGAGCAGTACCTGGCAGAGCAACGCGCACTGAGCCGAGTTGTTCTGCTGAAAGCGGCTCACCACGGTTCTCGGCGATCCACAGTCCCGGAGTTCCTCCGCCAAGCTAGGCCGCGCGCGGCTGTCGTGCAGTGCGGCGCCGGCAACAGCTACGGTCACCCGCACAACGAGACCCTAGCCAGGCTGATTCTGAACCAGACGCTCACATACAGGACAGACCAACACGGTGAAATCACAGTGAGGCTCACCGCCAACCCCCGGATATGGTCCGCGACCATGGAAGAACGCGGAGCCGGCTACCTCGGCAGCTCCGCGTCGAATGTGTTCCACTTCACCTGGTGTGACTCGGCCAAGAGCATCGACCCCGCCCGGACCGTGGTGTTCAGCAGTCGCCTCCAGGCAGAAGACGCAGGCTACAGGCCGTGCAAGGTCTGCCAACCTTGACGGGTCCTGATGTACTGAAGTGAGGTGCGTGACATGGACTTGCTTCTGACAGTCGATCGCATCGAAGAAGGCACAGCGGTATTGCTGGTGCGGCCCGATGAAGAGCGCGTCATTCTGTGGCCTATTGCCGACCTGCCCCCAGAGTGCAGCGAAGGCGACATACTCAGAGTCGCCGTTGAGGTCAGCCACTCGGAGACGGAAGCTGCCAGGGAACGCGTCGAGATCTTGTTGCATCGGCTGCTCAACAAGGCGCACGATGGCCAACCAGCTCAACCAGGTCAACCAGCTCAACCAGGTCAACCAGGTCAAGACCAACCGCCTCAGGGCTGAGCGCAGCGAGGCCCGACAGAATGCGACCTCACAGGTCGCCATGTCTTTAATCGCTGCCGCGACCTCGCCGGCTTCCGCAACCTCCGTGGCTGGCACAGCTCCGCCCAGCTTTGTCGGGATCTGGCTTGAAATCGTAAGCGATCTTCTTGATGCCGTCCTGGAAATTGCCGAGGGCGGCGCCGAGCGCTTCGCCAAGAGCTCTGCCCGATTCGTCGTCGAGCTCCATCCGCTGCCCACATCTGCTGCACACAATGTAGCCCTCGACTAGCGTCTCGAACCCCTCTTCGATCAGCTCAACGATGGGCCTGCCGCACTTGCAGGCTGCGATGCCATGCTCGTGCGCATCGTTCATGTCGTCCATAGATCATCCACCGTTCCCCTGCATTGTCTTGTGCCCTATCTTCGTCAGTCCTCACACTTGGGCGCCCGGTGAAGCATTCGTGGCGATGCCCGGCACTTCCTGCTCAGATCTACTCTGCGCCGGCCACAGGGTTCTACGGGTCCTTTCGCCCCAGCCTGTCAAGGAAGCGCAAGACCCGATTGGAGTCGATGACGTTGGTGAAGGAGACGCGCTCAGATCTCAGCGTAAGCCATACAGCCAGCGCGAGCAGCGCAGTTCGTGGCCCGGAGGTAAGGTGGAGCAGCATCAAGCCCAGGACCGCCCCAAGCGGGTTGGAACCGGTGTCGCCCAGCATGACCCGCTCTCCAAGGTCCAGCCAGATGAGGGCCACGGCGGCCCCGAAAGTGCCGGCACCCAGCGACACGGCACGAAGCAGCTCATTGGTGCCGCGCGACAGCCATATGCCTAACGCCACCGCCAGCACGCCCAGCAGGAATCCTTTGGCGGCTCTGCCCGGGCGTCGGTCGAGCAGATTGATCAGGTTAGCGCTTACGGCAACCAGAGCTGAGTCCAGTACCAGCTGGGCTAGGAGCAGCGGATTGACCCTCCCGGTGGGCGCGGTCGAGATCCAGGTTTCACCCCTGGTCACCATCACTGCAGCAAGCGACAGAATGGCCCCCATCGCTATCTTGAAGGCCCCGGTGGTCACAATGCCCCGATGCATGGCGCCCAGGTGGCCGCGGAAGCCGGAATGGTCGCGACCTCCCAGAACATCGTCTACGAATCCCGCGAACCCAAAGCCAAGCGTGAGAATAAGACACGCAGCGTGTCCCGCCCATAAGGGACGCGTCCACGCCCGCAGACCTGCAACCAATGCACCGACCGTCCCGGCGGTTGCTCCGAGGATCAGAGCGAGGCCCACCGGAAACGCCACCGGGCGGCCTCGATAGTTGGACACAGGCCCTACCGTCTGGAGCAGCATGTCGATGATACGCGGCGCGCACACCCACGCGATAGCCGCTCCGGCAAGCGCGCTGAATAGGGCACTCCAGATCAGTCCGGTCTCCATGCTAGAGCCGCGCGGCGAGCGCCCGCGCCACTGCCGCAAACTGCCTGCCCCGGTGGGCGAATCCTGCGATGTCTCGGCCCGTTGCCCGGTGCGTCATGCAAGTGGGTACCTCGATCAGAGAGTGTCCAGCCCTGAGCCAGTCTATGGTCAGGCCGACCTCAAAGCCGAACCCCCGCTCAGACCTCGGGCCCGCGTCCAGCATGCCAAGGAGCAGATCCGCCCGCACAGCGCGCTGCCCCGATAACGGCCATCTCAACTCCACTTTGCACAGGCCTCGTATCCCGGCCCGCGCAAGCCCGACCGCCAGACCGAACCCGCTGCCCAAGGCCGCGGGAAACCCGGCGACCGCCATGTCCGCCAGCCCACTCGCCACGAGCGCCATTACCTTCGCCATCTCTTCCGCGCTGTCGCCCAGATCGCCATCGGCCAACACCACACAGCCCCCAGCGGCGATCATATCCATGCCCCTGGCCGAGCCCGTGCCCCTGCCCCTGGCCGAGCCCGTGCCCCTGCCCCTGGCCGAGCCCGTGCCCCTGCCCCTGGCCCTGGCCAACCCGTCGATGATGGCCGCGCCCTTGCCTCCAGTGCGTCCACGCCTCACTACAATCGCGCCGGCGTCTGACGCGACCTGCCCAGTGGAGTCGCTCGACCCATCGTCCACCACGATCACGGAATCAACGCCGGCGCGCGCGAGCGCCGCCACGGTACGGCCCACCCTGAGCTGCTCGTTCAGCGCCGGCACTACCGCCACGGCCTGCAGCCGAGCCTGCGCAGCTGGCTCGCCCTCCAGCCCGTGGTTCATCGTTCTCCGGCAGCCTGCCGGGCTGAGGCCCCAAGCTCGGGCAAGAATAAGGCAGCAGGCGGCAGTCCGAACACGCCTTCCGCGCCGGCCAGCGTCAGCACAGTGGCGATGTTTCCGGGCATGCGGCCGACTCCGTACACCTGCGCCGACCACTTCGGGGTCTGCGCCGACGACAACGCCTGACCGCCGACAGCACCGCCGGCGCGATCGCCGCCGTCGACGTCAAGGTCGAAGTCAGCGCCCGCCGGCCAGTCTGCATTCCAGCTCTCCGACACCCCGCACGTCCACCCCAGAACCGTCCTGATCCCGCGCCGATCCGACTCTCGCGCAAGCGCCCGCGCGACTTGGGCGCCGGCCGTGCCCATGCCCGGAACCGCCGTTATCGCCATCCCGCTGAAAGCGGCCTTCCCTGTCGCCTTGACCTTCGCCACTCCCCTGGTGTGCAGCGACTTCAGCCGGGACGGATCTGACGAGGCAATCGCCGCTGCCCACACCTCTGCCTCACCCGGGTCCGCCTGCGCTAGGGCATCTTCGGTGAACTCGATCAGCGCCACCTGGGCCCCGGCTGCAGTGCACGCCTGCACAACGGCGCCGGTCGCATCCCCGGTCCCGGGCAGAGCCACCACCGCAACCGCCCGGCCCGCAAGTCGCCCGCCCAGAAGATGAGGCATGGCCTCCTGCGCGAATCTGTGCAGCATCTCGGTCTCGCGAAGCAGCTGGTCTCTGTCGCCGACGAGTCGCTCGAAATCCGCGTCCAGACGGCTTATCAGCAATTCCTGCTGCTTCATCATCCCCCGATCGCCCACTACAGACGCCCCGACCAGCATGCCTATGCCCAGCGCGACGATTACCGCCGCCAATGATACCACGTGATACCTGATGCTCATCACGGCGTCCGCCCTCCTCTTCCCTCGTCTCGTCTCCTCTCCCACGCCCAGCCGATCATCACACAAGCCCGAGAGCCACGCGCAGACGCAGAATGACCAGTCTCGCGAGACCAGCCAGCGACCGCGAGAAGAGCGTCAGGGCGATCAGGGGCACTGCGGCCGCAGCCACAATGCCTGCAACATGCCCCAGGCGTAGCTTTCCCCGATAGAGCTGGCTCACTCCTCTGGCGTCCACCAACACAGAACCGACCTTCAGCCTGACCAAGAACGTGCTGCCCATGCCGGGCCTGCCCTTCTCCAGGAAGTCCAGCATGTTGGAGTGAGAACCGAGCATTACAATGAGGGACGCGCCCTTATCGTGGGCCAGAAGCATTGCGATGTCCTCGCTGGTTCCGGGGCAACGGAACACGGCATGGGCAAGCCCCATGCTGGTCAGCCTGTCGGAGGCGGGCGATCTGCCATCGGGATAAGCGTGGGCGATGAGTTCGGCTCCTCGGGACAATGCTTCATCGCTCACTGAGTCCATGTCGCCTATGATCATGTCGGGAATCAGGCCCGCGTCAAGAAGAGCATCGGCGCCGCCGTCCACGCCGATCAACGCAGGCCTGACTTCTCTGATATAGGCACCCACAGCAGACAGATCCTCCAGGTAGTTTGAACCCCTCACAGCTATGACGCAGTGACGTCCGCGGATGCGGGTCTTGATGGCGGGCACGTCCAGCTCGCCCAGGATGATGTCCTTCTCCTGCAGGGCGTATTGAAGAGTGTTGGAGACGAACCTGGCAAGTTCGGCCCCAAGATTGTCCTCGGCGGTCGCATAGGCCTGCGCCAGATGCTCGCGCGTGAGACGCCGCCCGCTTCCCACAGGCGCGCCGTCCGCGAAGACCTGAGCTGAGTCTACCTGCACCTCGGCGCCATCGGCAACCAAGTCCATCACTTGGTCGCCCACACAATCGAGCAGCGGTATGCCGGCGTCCATGAGAATGGCCGGCCCCACACATCGGTACCGGCCGGTTATGCACGGCTGTGCGTTGATGACCATAGCCGGGCGGCGGGCCGCGAGCGCCCGCGCCGAAACCTCATCGATGTCGGCGTGGGATATCACGGCGATCTCGCCGGGCGCAAGCCGCTCCAGCAGATGCTTGGTCTTGCGGTCCACCCGTGCAGTCGCCCGCGCCGTGCCTGCGCGCTCGCCAGCGCTCCCGTCCGCAGCGTCCATGTTCCTAGGATTCCGCCAGGTTCACCGCGCATTCGCGCAAGTCTCGGCCCTACTTCGTCGTCTTCCTGTCGAGTCTGATTTTGTCCGCAATTCGGGCTATGAAAGCGGAGTTGGTGGGGCGCCCCTTTTCGGCGTCGACGGTGTGGCCGAAGACATCGTTCAACGTGTCGATGTCGCCGCGAGTCCAGGCGATCTCAATCGCGTGCCGCATGGACCGTTCAACCCTGGGCGCCGTGGTGTTATGCTTGTCCGCGATACTGGGATACACAACGCGCGTGATGCTTGACAGCATGTCTCCTTGGCCAAGGACAAGCATGATCGCATCGCGCAGGTATACGTAACCATTCAGGTTAGACGGGATGCCCATCTCGCGCAGCGCCCTGCTGGCCTCGAGTTCGCTCAGACAGGCTTCACGGTCGGCATCGGCACCGGCGCCGGCGCCGGTGCCAGCATTGATGCCAACGTCGGCTCCGGCCTCGCCACTGGCTCCGGCTTGCGCGGCAGAACACGAGCAGCAGCTTGAGGACATACCAGGCGGGATCGCCGCGATCTGCCGGATCCTCGTAGCCAAGACGTTCAGATCGATGGGCTTGGCCAGATAGTAATCGGCCCCGGCCGCGACAATACTTGCGACAGTGGCACCCAGGCAGATCGCCGATATTACCAGGACGTGCGGGCGGCGTAGATAGCCCGCCCGCTGGATGTGCTCCATGACTCCCAGTCCATCCAAGTGCGGCATCACAACGTCGAGAATCACAATATCTGGGCGGACTTCCTCAATCAGCTCTATGGCAGCCCTGCCGTTGTAGGCTACTCCCGCAAAGATCATATCGGGCTGACAAGAAAGGAACTCCTCGACCACCTTCGTGAACTCCACATTGTCGTCCACCAGCACAACGCCTATGCGGCCTTCAAGCATTTGGCAAAGCCTCCGCAAAGAAGATGCTATTACACTTTCTACGCGGCGGCACTGTTTCCTTCTATTGCTGCTGAACGATGCCTGGATCCACCAGTCCACAGCGGATCGCGTAAAGGGCGATTTGAATCCGGTTCTCAACACACAGCTTGCGGCGTATCGATGTGACGTAGTTTTTTACGGTCTTGTCGCTGATGAACAGGCGCTCCCCGATGCTCTGGTTGCTCAACCCGAGGGCTACCATTTTTATGATCTCCCGCTCACGCGGAGACAGTCTCTCCAGCGCAAGCATCGCAGACGAGTCCGTTTCCGGCTTAGTCTCCGGCACAGGCCTCACCTCTCAACCCCGTCAGGGCGTATACACAGCTGAAGCAGGCTTGCTTCTCCCTCTGGCGCTACATAATATGTTGTGCCAAATCCGCCCGTGTATAGGCCTTTCGACGTGGTTCGGCCCAAGACACCGGTTCAGGCTCGCCGCGGGAGATGCCGGCGGCGTCCAGCATGTACTCGGCGAAGATGGCGTATCCTCTTGTCGGATCAGATACGAAGACGTGGGTGACGGCGCCGACGAGCTTGCCGCCTTGGATTATGGGAGACCCGCTCATTCCCTGCACGATTCCGCCGGTCCGTTCGATCAGCCGGGCGTCGGCCACGCGGATGACCATGCCTCTCCCTGACGGACGCGTCTGCCGCGCCACCCTGACTATGTCCACTTTGAAGCGTTCTATGGCCGACCCATCGATCACCGTGAGGATCTCGGCCGGTCCCTCGTGAACCGAGGAGGCGAGCGCCACTGGAATGGGTTCGGGGTACAGGGGATTGGCAAGAGCGGCGGTCAGCCGACCGTAGATCCCGATCGATGAATTGACTTCGATCACGCCCACGTTGTCGCGCACTCCGGCGAAAGTGCCTATCTTCTCGCCCGGTCGCCCCGCCGCGCCCGCGTCCACTCCTGCCACCCGCGCGGCCACAATGCGCCCATCGGTGATGGGGATCTCCCTGCCTGTCTGGCTGTCGGCCACCAGGTGCCCGAGCGCTCCAAACCGCATGCTGCCCGGGTGCCAAAACGTCAGCGTGCCCACGCCGGCAGCATTGTCGCGCGCATAGACGCCGATCCTGAAACCGGTGTCAGTGAGCATGGCTTCGACGAGCACTTCTCGTTCCTGCCCCTGGCGCATGATGCCCAGGCGCACAGCTCCTCGGTCGGAAGCGACCCGGTTCACAGCCGTCTCCAGCTCAATTGGGTCGGACACCTCCCGTCCGTCCACCGTCAGAATCGCATCGCCCACCGCAATGCCTGCATCGCGCGCCGGCATGTACCTGCCCCCGTCCACGCCCACGATCGGATACAGCCCGATCACGCGCACCCCGTGGCTGGCCAGGAGTATGCCTATGGAATGCCCGCCCAACGCCACCCGGAGTTCCGGCACAACATCGACAACGAAGCGCCTCACCGGTATAGCGTTGAACAGACGGAACTCCATCTTGGCGCGCCCGGACTTGGTCGGAGTGATCGAGATACTGCCGCCCGTGGCCCGGTCGATCAAGAGCGAGTCCGGGGGATCTGCGACAAACGCCCCAGACAGACTAAAGCCAGGCTCTAGGTCGAACTCCTGCCCCTCGACCACGCGCATGTAGGCCGGCCGGAGGCTGACAATCCGAAACAGTCCGCCGGCGGAAAGCGCCAGCACCGACAGGAGAACACACAGGATAATGGCCAGACGCCGCGAGTTTGCCTGCATACTGCCCCCGCATTACAGCGCCCACACGGCGCCGGCTGCGGGCGATTCCGCAAAAGCTCCGCTGCCACAGCAGCGCGCCCGAATTCGCCCGCTCGGGGTTAACCTGTCCGGGCCGATTCGGGCATATGCACGCGGGTGCGGGGCTGCCGCGGGCCGCCGGGATTGCTTTTCGGCCTGGTGTGTGCTATGTTAAGGGCACTTGAATTACGTCCAAACTGGCGATGAAAGGGCCGCAGTCACTCACGGCGCCGAGAGAGCGGACCCATGGCTGGAAGGTCTGCCGCACGAATTGACGCGCATCCCACCCTGAAGCCGCGGATGATGAGTCCGACGGATTCCCACCGTTATAGGGGACCCGCACCCCGGGGCTAAAGCTCGTAGCTGGGCCGGCCGGTGCGGGCAAGAGCGGGTCGTCGCGCCGATCGCATCTGATCGCGTGGCGTCAAGCGAGGTGGTACCGCGGAGGTTTCGGCCTTCGCCCTCACAGGGCGGAGGTCGTTTTTGTTTGCCGTTGATGACAGCAAATGAGGAGGGAGTGTTGCGCTGTGGAAAGCCAGGAAGGATTTGTTCAACACATAGCATCGAAGACAGACGAGTTCTCCCAGTGGTACATTGATGTGATCCTCAGGGCCGAACTCGCAGACTACGCCCCGGTGCGCGGATGTATGGTCATACGGCCTTACGGCTACGCGCTCTGGGAGAATATGCAGGCGCTTCTAGATGCACGTCTGAAAGCTACCGGCCACAAGAACGCCTACTTTCCCCTGTTCATACCCGAGAGCTTCCTTCGCAAGGAAGCTGAGCATGTGGAGGGATTCGCGCCCGAGGTGGCATGGGTGACGAGAGCAGGCGCCGAGGAGCTCGCTGAGCCGCTGGTGGTCCGGCCGACGTCCGAGACGATCATCGGACACATGTATTCCAAGTGGATCAAGTCCTGGCGTGACCTCCCTGTGCTCATTAACCAGTGGGCTAATGTGGTCCGATGGGAGAAGACCACGCGCTTGTTCCTGCGGACCTCGGAATTCCTCTGGCAGGAGGGACACACATGCCACCGCACCGCGGAGGAAGCGCAGTCGGAGACCCTTACCATGCTCGAGGTCTACAGGCAGTTCCTGACAGAGGACCTAGCCATCCCTGTGATAGCAGGGCAGAAGACAGAGAGAGAGAAGTTTGCAGGCGCGGTTCGCACCTACTGCGTGGAGGCCCTAATGACCGATGGCAGGGCTCTCCAGGCCGGGACATCGCACAACCTCGGACAGAACTTCGCAAAGGTCTTCGACATCACATATCTTGACGAAGACAATGAGCTCAAGCACGTATGGCAGACATCGTGGGGAGTGTCGACGCGACTCATAGGAGGGATAATCATGGTCCACGGCGATGAGCGCGGCCTGGCTCTGCCCCCGAAAGTAGCGCCCGTCCAGGTCGTGATGGTCCCCATCCTGTCGGGCTCTTCCCGCGAAGTCGTTCTTTCAGCCGTCCGAGATATTCAGACGAGGCTCTCGAAGGTGTGCCGCGTCGAAGCGGATTGCAGGGAGGAGTATTCTCCGGGCTGGAAGTTCAACGAGTGGGAGCTCAGAGGAGTGCCGATCAGACTGGAAGTCGGCCCTCGCGATGTCAAGGCCGGGCAGGTCATTCTGGTTCGACGCGATACAGGAGAGAAATCGGCAGTACCCATGGACGGCCTGGAGACAGCCGTCACGGAGCTGCTTGATAACGTGCAGACTGGGTTGTACTCGAAAGCCAAGCGGTTCACAGAGGACAACACGCGGATTGTCGAAGACTACGACACATTCAAGGAGATACTGGAGAGCGGCCGAGGGTTCATGGACGCGCCATGGTGCGGCGATCAGGCGTGCGAAACTGCCATTAAGGAAGAAACGGGCGCCACCATAAGGTGCATCCCCATGGACAGATCGGCGAGGCCGGGAAAGTGCGTTCGCTGTGGAAAGGATACCGAGACCTGGGTGTACTTTGCCCGGGCGTACTAAGTACCGACAATTCAGCCCCCCAGGACCCCGTCAAAGTCCCTCTTTCGGGACTCTGACGGGGTTCCCCCTGCGCTGAAGGTTGGCGTTTCACTGCAGAGTGAGGCGTCCTCACTCCGCAGCCCGGACGAAGCGCGCCATGAAGAAACCGTCGGTTCCGGATATGCCGGGCAGCAGTTGCAGCATGTGCGACTCTCCATCGCACATGGCTCTGGCCGCATCGGACGGCATGTGCATCGCCAGTGGCGATGGGCGGAAATCCGAGTGTGCCTTGAGGAACGCGTCCGCCTGGTCGGCGTTCTCGGCCCTGCCCACGGTGCACGTGCTGTAAACGAGCACACCGCCTGGGACGACGCACGCAGACGCGGCATGCAGGATCTCCGCCTGCAGACGCGCAAGCTGTGCGACATCTGCGGGTTTCTTGCGCCAGCGCGCATCCGCCCGCCTCGCCAGCACCCCGAGCCCGGTGCATGGCGCGTCCACCAGTACGGCATCGGCTTTCCCCGACCACTCCGCAGGCAACTCGCGGGCATCGCGCTCCATCGCCTCCACTGACCGAAGGCCAAGCCGGCGGGCGGACTGCTGGATCAGCGCGACTTTTCGCGCAGAGATGTCGCACGCGACGACCCGCGCTGCATCTTGCGCTAGCTCGGCAATGTGCGTTGCCTTGCCTCCGGGAGCAGCGCAGGCATCGACAATGACGCGATCTCGGCCATTGCGCCCGCCTTCCCTGCAGCCCCCGCTCTCACCATCTCCCCCGCATCGCCTTACCAGCTCCGGCATCCCCGGTCTCGATCCCGGATCCAGCGCGTCCGCCACTCCCAGCACGTGCGCGACCAGCATGGAACTCTCGTCCTGCACTGAGAAAAACCCTTCCCTGAACCCCGGCAGCGATTCCACGGATTCTATGGGCCCAGTGATGCGCAGCGCCTCGGGCACGTACAGCCCGGGCTGGGTACCGATGCCCGCGCCAGCCTTCAGGCAGTCGTTCGCGCAGTCGTTCGCGCAGTCGTTCGC
>DHON01000023.1:11369-11970 GCA_002409965.1 Firmicutes bacterium UBA5389 | reverse complement strand
AGTCGTTCGCGCAGTCGTTCGCGCGGTCGTTCTCGCGGCCGTTCGCGCCGCCGCCGTCCACGCCGCCCAGCATCTCCGCCAGCTCGTGCCGGCTCACGCGAAGCGTGTTGGCGCGCAGCACGATGGACGGCGCAACGTTGCCCGCCTCCAGCATTCGCGCTGCCATATCCGGTCCGAACTCGCCGATCCACGATTCCACAAGC
This sequence comes from Firmicutes bacterium UBA5389, assembly GCA_002409965.1. Lineage (GTDB taxonomy): Bacteria > Bacillota > DTU025 > DTU025 > DTU025 > UBA5389. The sequence continues at coordinate 11,767 of DHON01000023.1, read as the reverse complement.
CACTCCGGATAGGAAAGCGTCACCGCGAGCGACTTCACAGGCTCGCTTGCCGGGTCTGGAAAACCAGGGTCGAACTCAGGCGATGCAATGCGGCGCAGCACCGCATTGACGAACCCGGCCATCCCCGAATGCCCCAGTCGGCGGGCGGACTCGACCGCCTCCGACACCCCCGCATGAGGCGGGATACGCGACATGAAGAGAAGCTGATAGGCCCCAGTGCGCAACACTGCCCGGGCCACAGGGTCGATTTCGTCCACGGGGCGTCCGGCCGCCCTGGCTATGCACCAGTCCAGAGTCTTCCTTCGGCGTATCGAACCAAAGGCTATCTCCATCCCCAGACGGCGCTCGCGCGGATCGACATTCCTGCCCGACAGAGCGTGCGACCAGGCGGCGTGCGC
>DHON01000023.1:5573-11193 GCA_002409965.1 Firmicutes bacterium UBA5389 | reverse complement strand
CTCCGTCCTGGTCGCACGTGTACACTATCTCCACTGCAAGGTCCCTACCGCTGGCAAGAGCCCTGCGGAAACTGGGTCGCCTAGTCACGCCGACTGCCCCTGAGCACCAGCAGTCGCAACAGCTGGGTCAGGGCTACTGCCGCGGCAGCAACATACGTGAGCGCCGCAGCGCTCAACACGCTCCTCACCTGCGGCGCCTCAGCATCAGTGATGTAGCCGCCGTCCGCAAGCAGCGCCATGGCCCGCCGGCTGGCGTTGAACTCCACCGGCAGCGTCACGATCTGAAAAGCGACCGCCCCGGCAAATAGCCATATCCCCAGGCTCATCAGGAACCGGCTGATCTGGGGACTGCCCAGGATCATGCCGAGTATGAACAATGGCAGCGCCAGCGTCGAGCCAAAGCTGGCGACGGGCAGTATGGCCTCCCTGATCGCCAGCGGAGCATAGCCCTCGCTGTGCTGAATGGCGTGTCCCGACTCGTGCGCGGCAACGGCCAACGCAGCTATGGACGTTCCGCCGTAGACCTGCGGCGACAGGCGCACCACGCTGCTTCGCGGGTCGAAATGGTCGCCCATGGACTGTCCGATCTGCTCCACAGACACATCGGTCACGCCTTCGGCTGACAGAATCCTGTCGGCCACCTGCGCGCCTGTGACGCCCGCGCTGGAGCGGGTATTCATGCCTCTCCTGAAAGTCGACTGCACTCGCGCCTGCGCGTACAGCGCGAAGATGAACGCCGGCAGAACCAGGATGTAGGTTGGATCATAAAAGAAAGGGTACATCAACTCGCGCCACCCCCTAAGTATTACTGGCCACCGAACCGAGCGCCTGCGGCAAGACGCCGCCCCCGGGCGAACTCCGCCCCAGTCATGCGCTTCTTGCCCGATGGCTGAACTTCCTCGAGCGCCACTCGCTCCCGGCCTTCCTCGCCGCAGGCCACTACAACACGTCCGCCCGGACCGAACAGCATCGTCCCTGGTTCCAGTGCTTGCCCAGCCTGAAGCGCCGGCTGCGCCTCTTCCCGACCCAGCTGGCGCAGGCACAACACCCGCAGCGGCTGTCCATCGAGCGTGGTGCGCGCGCCCGGTTCGGGCGCCAACCCCCTCACCGCGCCACACAGCTGCGAGGCGCTGCGGTGCCAGTCTATCTCCAGCTCATCTCGGGAGATCTTCGGCGCGTAGCTGGCCCCAGAGTAGTCCTGGGCAGCGCGGGGAGCTTGCCCTTCTTCAAGCAAACGAAGAAACCGCACCATCAGTTCCGCGCCCAGCTGCGCCAGAGAGTCCTCAAGCCAGCCGGCATCGGCACACGGATCCCGAGGGATCACGAACTCCTCGCAGATGCCGATGTCGCCGGTGTCCCATCCCTCGTCCATATACATGATGGTGACCCCGGTCACCTCGTCTCCGTTGATCAGACAGCGCTGAACGGGAGCTGCTCCCCTATAGAGCGGCAGCAGGCTTGGGTGCACGTTCACAAACCCGTGGACGGGCACTGCCAGGAGTTCGCCAGTGATCTTCTGGCCGAAGGCCGCCACCACAGCCACATCCGGCGCTAGCTCGCGCATGGTCTGGACAAACCCTGCGTCCCGCACCTTCTCCGGCTGGATCACGGGAAGACCCAGGCCCAATGCCGCTGTTTTCACCGGGGGCGGCGCCAGCCTATGACCGCGCCCGGCAGGCCTGTCAGGCTGTGTGACCACACACAGGATATCATGCCCCGTATCAACCAGAGCTTCCAGAGTGGGCACGGCAAACGCGGGAGTGCCCATGAACACGATTCGCAACGCCTACACGCCCTTCGACTCAGCCTTGTTGTCCGCGGCGCGCCTTAGGCTCTCAGCCTTGTCGATGAAGAGCACGCCGTCCAGATGGTCGGTCTCATGCTGAAGAATGATAGCCAGAAGATCGTCGCCGCGGACCACGATTCTCCGCCCCGACCTGTCGTATGCCGCCACTTCCACCTGGGCCGCTCGCTTTACCCTCCCGAGCATCCCCGGGACTGACAAGCACCCTTCCTCCTCGCACATTTCTCCCCGGCGCGAGATCACCACAGGGTTGAAGAGCGTGTGCGGCCCTGAACCATCGTCTACGACTATGAGGCGCACTGCCGCGCCTACCTGCGGCGCAGCCAGTCCCACCCCTGGCGCGCTGTACATCGTCTCCAGCATATCGGCTGCAAGCTGGCGCATCTCACCGTCGATCACCGCGACCGGCGCGGCCTTCTCGCGAAGCACCGGGTCGCCTTCTTTGCGTATCTCCAGAATCAACTGCGCTGCCTCCCAGAATGCTGTGTTGTGTTGCCACATCATTATAACGCAGCTCAATCCCACCTGCACATGCCGGCTTCTTGCCGTGCTTCTTGCCGCGCTTCTTGCCGCGCAGACGCATCACAGGACTGCCGATGGTTCGATGTCCAGGCTCACGGTTATCCCACCGCCCGAGCTGCCCGCGCCGCGCCCTGCCTCCCGCGGCGCAGCGCACCCGGCCTTGGCCGCTTCGCGCAGCGCCCGGGCATCGCCCGAAAGCAGCAGCAAGTGCCAACGGAACTTGCCCGCGATTCTGCCAATAGGCGCCGGCGCCGGACCCAGCACTTCGACTGTGCCGTCTGACACGCAGGCCAGCTCGCGGCATGCGCGGGCGATGACCCCCGCGTGGCGCGCGGTGGCCGACTCGTCCATCCCCCGCAGCAGAATCCGAGCCATCTGGCGCGATGGCGGATACCCGACCTCCCGCCTTGACGCAATCTCGGCCTCATAGAACGCGCGGTAGTCGTGAGACGCCGCGGCCAAGATGCTGTAATGCTCCGGACTGTAGGTCTGCACGACCACACGTCCAGGTGCGTCTCCCCTTCCCGACCTGCCTGCGACCTGCGAAATGAGTTGGAAAGTCCGCTCCGCCGCCCGGAAATCGGGCAAGTTCAGGGCAGTGTCGGCCGACACCACTCCCACCAGCGTGACGTTGGGGAAATCCAGTCCCTTGGCGATCATCTGAGTTCCCACAAGTATGTCAATGCGCCCTGCCCTGAACGCGCCGAGTATAGCCCGGTGCGCTCCCTTGCGCCGCGTGGTGTCGACATCCATGCGCGCCACCCGCGCCTCGGGAAATGACTTTCGGACCTCGTCCTCGATTCGCTCGGTGCCGGCGCCGAAATACCTGATGTGCGTGCCGCCGCATGACGGGCAGACATCGGGCACGCGTTCAGAATGATTGCAGTAATGGCATACCAGCTCCGACCTGCGCGACTGCGGACCGTGGAGCGTCAGCGAAACATCGCAATGCGGGCAGACCATCACGTGCCCGCACTCTCGGCATAGGACGAATGTGGAAAACCCTCGCCTGTTCATGAAGAGAATCGTCTGATGCCCGCCGGCAAGCGTCTGTTCGATACTGACCCTGAGCAGACTACTGAAGACGGTGCGATTCCCCGCCTTGAGCTCGGACCGCATGTCCACGACGGCCACCTCGGGCATCGGACGGTCATCAATGCGCCGGGGAAGGTCGATCACATCGTACTCGCCCGAGTCGACCCGGCTGTACGTCTCAAGAGATGGAGTCGCCGAACCCAGGACCACCGTGGCGCCCACTTGCCCGGCTCTGAACGCCGCTACATCCCGCGCGTGGTAGCGCGGGGACTCGTCCTGCTTGTAGGAACCATCATGTTCCTCGTCCACTACTATGAGCCCCAAAGACGGCACCGGCGCAAACACCGCAGACCTGGCGCCCACCACGATATCTACCTCGCCGCGGCGCGCCCGCTCCCATTCGTCCAGACGTTCGCCCGCGCCGAGCGCGCTGTGGAGCACGGCCACTCGCTCCGGCCCGAATCTGGAGACGACTCTATCGACCATCTGGGGAGTGAGCGCGATGTCGGGAACGAGCAGTATGCCCCGGCGTCCGCAGGAAATCGCATGCTCGAAAGCGCGCAAGTAGACTTCGGTCTTGCCCGAGCTAGTCACCCCGTGGAGCACCATCGCGCCGCCGCCCGAATCCATTCTGGCCACGATGCGCTCCACCGCGCGCTCCTGATCGCCGGTAAGCTCCGGCGCCGGCGCGCGGCTGATCGACAGGCCCTCCATAGGCGCCCGCCGCGCGACGACCTCGGTGGGCTGGAGCAACCCCGCCCGCACCAGGGCGTCAAGGGCCGATCCAGAACAGCCTGCGCGCTGGAGCAGCTCCGCCCGGGGAATCGCGCCGGAGCCATCGAGCAGCGGCAGCGCCGCCGCGAACACCCGCATTATCGCCGCCTGTGCCGGGCTCGATCCGGACAGCTGCTCCGCAGTACTGTCGGGGTCGCCTGCCAACGGGGCAAGCTGAAACGCTCTGACTCGGCGCGCGCGCACCTTGGGACGGGCCCATTCGGTATCCGTCTCTACCAGCCCCGCTCGGACCAAGGCAGCCACATGCCGCGACACGCTGGCCACCTCCAGCGCCGCGGCGATCTCGTCCCGCCCAGCGCTGCCTCCACACTCTGCGAGGTAATCGAAGACCCGGCGCGCCGCGCCCGCGATCTTGGCCCGCCGCGCATCGTCTTCCGAGCCCACCAGACGCACCACCACGGACGACTCAACACGAGTGCCCGAAGGCACCATGGCTCGGAGAGCCTCAATCAGTAGGCATACGTATGTATTAGCCATCCATTCCGCCACTTGCAGCAGTTCCCGGGGCACCCCGGGAGCGTCGGTCACGCAGTCGATGATCTCTCGCACGTTTTCTACCGCAGGCTGCGCCGACCGCGACACCACGAAGCCCTCCACATCCCGGGCGCCGAACGGAACCCGGACCCGTGACCCCGGCTTCACGCTGGCTTCGAGTCGGTCGGGTATGAGGTAGTCGTAGCACTTGTCCACCCGGCGGGCGGGCACGTCCACGACGATCTGAGCGTACAAGGCTGCCATCAGCTATCATCCCTCCTGCCCAGGAGGAACCGTTCGAACCGCCTCTTGAGGCGGGTGTGCGGAAGTTCCCTGTCGCTTAGGGGCGAGACGAGAATCGAGTATATCCCTAGCCGCTTCGCCCCCAGGATGTCGGTGAAGAGCTGATCGCCCACCATGACGGTGGAATCCGGACGGGTACCCAGCACCCGCATGGCTCGGCGGTACCCCCACCGCCACGGTTTCACCCAGCCGCACACCACGGGCAAGCCGAGGGCACGAGCGAACCAATTAGCTCGAGAATGATAGTTGTTGGTGAGCAAGCACACGCCGAGGCCCCGGCTCCTGGCCTGCGCGAGCCACTCGGCGGCGGGCGCGGAAATATCGCGGGCGCCCCACGGGGCAATGGTGTTGTCGATATCGACGATGATGCCGGCGATGCCGCGATGCGACAGCTCGTCCAAGTCTATCTCCCAAACGCCGGCTACACGCATGTCTGGCTGAATCAGGACTGTCTTCCTCCTCTCACCACGGTCCATTATAACATGTAGCCCGCCCCGTCCGGGCGATTGGTCGCGGGAGGATCGAGACCGCCAGATTGCCGTCTACCTGTACATCTCCTTCTGCAGTTTGGCCAGAGCGCGTTTCTCTATCCGCGACACGTACGACCTAGAGATGCCGAGCGCCCTGGAGATCTCGCGCTGCGTCTGCCGAGCAAAGTCGCCCATGCCGAACCTAAGTTCCAGCACT
>DHON01000023.1:0-5439 GCA_002409965.1 Firmicutes bacterium UBA5389 | reverse complement strand
GCTTAAGTTCCAGCCCCCGCCGCTCTCTAGGCGACAGTCCCTCCAGTTTCTCTATGAGACGTTCCTGCTCCACCCTGGATTCCACCATCTCCGCCACAGTGTCGCCCTCGCCGGTGAGCACGTCCATCAGCACGATCTCATTGCCTTCCTTGTCAGACCCGATGGGATCATACAAGGACAACTCGCCCCGGTTCTTCCGCCCGGACCGCAGGTACATCAAGATTTCATTTTCGATGCATCTTGCCGCATACGTTGCCAGCCTGGTCTTCTTGTGACGGTCGAAGGTGTTAATCGCCTTGATCAGGCCGATTGTGCCTATAGAGATCAAATCGTCGGCGTCCTCGCCCACCACATCGTATTTCTTGACCACGTGCGCCACAAGCCTCAAGTTGCGCTCGACCAGCATGGCGCGGGCCGACTCGTCGCCGGCCTCCTTGCGGTCCAGCGCCTCCCGCTCTTCGTTCTCGGAAAGGGGTGGCGGGAACGCGCCGCCGCCCGAAACATACCCGTGGAGAAGCATGACGCCCCTTGCCAACAGAGACGCCAGAGCCAGCAGGCCGCCGAGGATCACAATGCGCCACCTCCGTCTCGTGATACAGAGTCAGCTTATGAGACGGAATGGCTTATCGTGCAAGTCCGCGCTGTCCATCCGCGATGTATTCGCAGGTATCTCCGAAGACCGGCGCGGCGGCGATGGCGCCCGATTCGGGCCCTTCAACGATAACGGCCACTACCAGCTGGGGAGCGTCGACTGGAGCGAACCCCACGAACCACCCGTTGAACACCGGCGCGCCCGACTCGTCCACCCGCCCGGTCTGTGCAGTGCCGGTCTTGCCGGCCACGTCCATCCCCCCCAGCGCGGCGCGGGCGGTGCCGCGCGATGCCACGCCGGCCAGCATCTCGCGGAGCGCAGCGGCTACATCCGCGCGCAGCACGCGTTCGCCCAGGCCCCAGCCCGACTGCTCGGCCTGCGGCTCAGCGCGCGTCACCCGCCGACCGTCCGGCCCGCACACCTCGAGCACCAGCGTTGGGCGGCACGCCAGGCCCCCGTTGGCGATAGCGCACATCATCACCGCGGCTTCCAGCGGAGTGGTCGTGACCAGCGACTGTCCCAGCGCCAGGTTGGCCAGGTCGGCCGGACCCAGCCGGGTTCGGCTGTCCGGAAGCACGCCTGATGTTCGGATGCCGCCCGGGAGGCGCACTGCGCCGGCCACGTCGAGGTCGCCGATGCCAAGCGCGCGGCCGAAATCCAGTATCGGCTCGGCGCCCACGGCCGTGGCCGCATCGATGAAGGACGTGTTACACGAGTGGATGAACGCGTCTTGGAAGGTGATGTCGCCGTGCCCGCCGCGCTCCTCGGCGTGGCACCTGAAGACGTGTCCGCCAGCTTCTGTGCTGCCGGTGTCTGTGTAGACGGATTCGGGGTTCCTGACGCCTGTGGAGAGGGCCGCCGCAGCTACAACGACTTTGAAGACCGAGCCCGGGTAGTATGGCCGGACCGCCCGGTTGATCAGAGGAGCGTCCGACCGAGACAAGTAGCTCGCCACATCGTCCGGGTCATAGGCGGGCCGCGAGGCCATAGCGAGCACCTCCCCGGTCCACGGATCCATGGCCACTACCGCTCCGGCCATGCCGGGGGCCCAACGGTCCAGCGCTTCTTCAGCCCGCGCCTGCAGGCGCCAGTCCAGCGCCAGCTTCACCCGGCCCGCAGCTTGCCCCACCGTCAACCTGCGCGCGCCCAGCCCAAGGATCTCCCTGCCATATGCATCGCACATCAGCCGCACGACTTCACGCGCATCGCTGCCCAGAGCCCAGTCGTATGAGGCCTCTATACCGTCCGCGCCAACGGCCCCGGCAGAAACCCCAGCGCCCACCCCGGCGCGGGCCCCGCTCGAGGCCCCGCTCGAGGCCCCGCCATCGGCGACCGAGGCTCCCGCCAAGTAGCCAACCACGTGCGACGCCAGCTTTGAATAGCGCGATGGAAGCGACAGAGGCACGATCCCCCTGACGTAGCGGGCCATCGACGTGACCTCAGCGTATGCTGCTGGAGAAAGGCTCACTGCCCGCGGACTTCCGCTGAGTACGCCGGGGCGGCCGATCAACTCGTCCAGACGGCGCAGGGCATCGTCCGGCCCCGAAATCAGCGCTGGGAAGACAACAGCCATGGTCTTTAGCGGCCATGGCGCGGCATACTCGTCTTGCTGGCCCGCGGTCTCCGGCATCTCCGCGACTCCAGCCAGAAGTCGCATGTTTCTGTCGAAAATCTGCCCGCGGACGCGCGACACCACGACATCCACGGCTCGCTGCTGTACTGCGTGCACCGCATGCGCGCGACCGTCAGCCAGCGCAATCCATGCGCACCGCCCAAGGAGAAGGGCGAAACTCATCATTATTGCGGCCTGCACCAGGGCAAACCCGCGAAATGGACGGCGGTTCATCGGTTGGCGCCCCTCCGCTGCTGCACATCGCGTGCGCGACTCCCGGCAGTATTCTTCCCGCCGGAGAGCCCGAGCTTCCGCGGAGCGGAGGGTTATTGTGGCGAGGAAAATGGAGGCGCCTACACCGCGGACTTGAGGCGGGCGATGAGAAGCTCGATCGCCACTCTGTTGAAACCTCCCTCAGGAATGATCACATCGGCATACCTCTTGGCAGGTTCCACAAACTGCAGGTGCATGGGGCGAACCACACTAAGGTACTGGTCCACCACTGAATCGAGAGACCTGCCCCGTTTCTTCACATCCCGCGTCAGCCTCCGGATGAACCGGACATCCGGGTCGGCGTCGACGAAAGCCTTGATGTCCATCAGCTCACGGATGCGCGCGTCCTCCAAGACCAGAATGCCTTCGAGTATCAGCACGCCGGCGGGCTCTACGCAGACGGTGTCGAAGGTGCGGGTGTACGTTTCGAAGCAGTACACGGGCCGCTGTACTGCCTGCCTGCTCATAAGCTGTTTTGCGTGGGCGATGTATAGATCGGTGTCGAAGGCGAACGGATGGTCATAGTTGGTCTTGAGCCTCTCCTCGAAGCTGAGGCAGCTCTGGTCGCGATAGTACGCATCGTGCTCCAGCACAGCCACGGCGTTGCCAAACGCCTCAGATATCGCCCTGACTACCGTGGTCTTGCCCGACCCTGAGCCGCCGGCTATGCCGACGACAAGTACGTCTTCTACCATGAGATTGCCTACACCCCTTCAGCGGGCCCCCCTGTCAATCCCGGCCTTGGCCTGCACATGATCCCTGTATGTGCGGCTGAACACATGACTTCCGTCACGAGACGCCACGAAGTAGAGATAGTCGCCTGGCTCCGGGTCGATCGCCGCCTGGATCGACGCCAGCCCCGGATTGCATATGGGGCCGGGAGGTAGCCCTGCTACAAGATACGTATTGTACGCCGACTCTATCTGCAAGTCCTCGTTCAGGAGACGTTCCTTGGGAGCCGGCAGAGCGTATTGGACAGTCGCGCAACTCTGCAGGGGCATCGGAAGCTCCAGCCGGTTGAGAAAAACCCTGGCGATGATCGGCCGTTCCCTCTCGATCCTAGCCTCCCGCTCCACGATGGAGGCCAAAATCAACGTTTCCCTCTCAGACAGGCCATTTGGCAGCTGGCCGGTTCTGGCGGGCCCGCCAGTCTCGGCCGCGGCGCCCAGCGCAGCATGGGCCACCTGCTCAAACCGCTTCAACATTGCTCGAATGACCCTCGCCGCTCCTACCCCGCTCGCGAACTCATAGGTATCGGGAAACAAATAGCCCTCCAGCGACGCGCCCTCGGGGATGAACGGGAAATCGGCGCGGAGCTGCTCCGGGGGATCGTCAGACAGCGCGATCATCTCGTCTTCGGCTACCAGGCCGCGCTGGCTGAACAGCCTTGCGATCTGTTGTGCAGTCATCCCTTCGGCGATTGTGACCTTCACCGTCATGACCCGGCCCGACGAAATCCGCTCAATGATGGATGCCATGCTGTTGCCGCGAGCAAACTCGTACTGCCCGGACTTGAGCGAAGACGCCTTCCCAAACACCCGGACCGCCAACTTGAACAGGCGCTCCGACCCGATCAGCCCCTCTTGCCGCAGAATCGCCGCGATCTGAGACGCGGGAGCCCCATCGGGTATATGCACAACCACCTTCTCGCCGCGAGGCCCCGATGTGAACACCCCACTGACGCACAGCAGAACCAGCCCCGCCGCTGCCAGGACCACGGCGACAACGATCAGAACCGTCGTGCCCGGCCTTGCCCCGCCCGGCCTTGTCCCGCCCGGCCCCGCGCCGTGGCGGCCTCGTGCTCTATTTGCGCCACTCGCAGCCCTAACAGGCATGAGCCCATTCACCTCACAGACCATTACCTATTATAGGTCCCTGGAGAGGGCTACGCAAGGTAGGCCAATCCGTGTTTCGGGTGCGTGTAAGGATTGTTGCTCCTAAGGCCTGGCGTCATTTCCTCCACAGTGGCTGTTTAGGCTGCCCTTAGGCACTCCGCTTGGTTCCCAGCTCCTGACTTGGTCCTTTCCTTGCGGTTACGCCAGAACTCGTCCCAGTTGCCGTTTAGGACGTATGCCCTCAGGTTGAGAACCTTCTGAGATCCTTCGGCACTCCAGCGCATTCCCGGCCTTCTCTCCCGTATCTGCACCACGCTCTTGCATGCGCTCTCTACAACGCCGCTGCCAATGTGGTAACCTTTTTCTCGATATTCGTCATACCTCATTCTCTGGCTGTTTGTCTCAAGGTATCGTGCGAGATCGTTGCGCCCAGCGCCAGCCTCATCCCTCAGCCCCGTCATGGCTCTAAACCGGTCCACAAGCCCTTCAACCTGCCCGTTGTTCAGCAACTCGATCTGCCCATACCAGGGCCACCTTAAAGCCGCGCTCATCCCGCAGGGCGCGAGCCTTAGGCACCCATGCGCCTCGCGGACAATCGCGGGCGCGGTCGAAAAGCGCCAAGCGCTGGGCCTGGACCGAGGCACCGCCGAGACGCGGCGGTCATACCCCCGCTGAGCAGCGATTCCCTGACCTGTCTCGCTGGGAGCAGGTTTTTTCTACCACCTGTCCCATGCGCAACAGGTTTTGCACAACGGGCACGCGAAAGGCCCCAATTGGGGGATTTGGGGTCTATCTGAGACCCTCGCGACACCCGCGCGTGGCTCAACGCCGCGCGACCAGATCTTACCACCGGCTGTAGCTGCAACGTTTATATGAATGCACTTACCGTACAAGTACGCGTCTGCTTCGACTCCGCCCGCGTCCGCCAACGAGCGTACAACCTGTCACCAGGCGAACAGGTGGTAGAAAAAACCTGCTTCAAACGAGACAGGTCGCCCCGCGGTGGCTTTCGAACAACACTCCGCAATTGCCCCTCGCATCGCTCCGTTGCGTCATACCAATCGCAGATACCTTAGTCTCATTCCACCCGTCCAGCTCTCTTACCATCACTCCGTCGATAGTAACGT
>DHON01000051.1 GCA_002409965.1 Firmicutes bacterium UBA5389 | reverse complement strand
AAAGTTACTCGCACAGGCTCCTAGTGTCACAATTTGAGGGTGTCTCTGGGCGGATACCCCCCGGGGTATACCACTGAGCCACAGCAGTCATCCTTCCGTCCCTCAGCACGCCACCGGATCTATCCCTGGGTCTATTCCTGGACCCACCAACGGATCTACTCCTGGACCTACCCGCGAGTCTATTGGACATCCAGGCTCTCTACTCCAAGCTGCAGGCCGATGGACTGTCTGCCCGCACGGTCCGGTATGTCCACAGCACTCTGTCGTCAAGTTTGAAGCACGCCGTGAAGTGGCGGATTCTGCCGCAGAACCCTGCTGGCTTCGTGGACCTGCCCCGTCAGCAGCGGCGAGAAATGCAGGCGCTCACCCCGGAGCAGGCGCGAGCGTTCCTGACTGCAGCATCCAAAGATAGATACGGCCTCCTATCCGCCTTCGCGATGGCGACGGGCATGCGACCGGGAGAGTACCTGGCTCTCACGTGGGAGGATATCGACTTCGACGCGGGAACGGACAAACCCTACGTACTTGCCCTGCCCATCGTCGCAGTAGGTACATTTGAACGCTAGGTGCATATGAATCACTCTCCCATGTCATAGCAGCCCGAGTACCCTCATTGTGCAAGAACATTGACCGCCAGAATCATTGGCAGTGCCGAAAATAGTACTAGGCAACCACAGCCCATTGGGAACAGGCCTACCCGCCGGTCACCGGTAGTACCGAAATGGCGACAACTGATTATCATAGCCGGGGATCAGAAACCGGACACAACTCCAGATCCGATGACCCTCGGCAGAGTCGCCCGTACGCAAGGGATTCGCTTTTGCCCCAACGGTAGTCCGTTGCGTTGTCACGCCTGGGATCCCCATCCAGGCCTCGCCCTCCGCGCACACGCGAGACTACGCCTATCTGCGATGCGTGTCGATACCTTCTGCTATCACAGATTACTTCGAAACAACTTTGGAACCTCCTCCACATTCGCCTACCATATGGTTCTTGAGTCTATTCACGTTGTGATGGCCTTGGTGGCTCCAGGGAGAATCTTACAGACTCCTACCTTCTTCGGAAGTCCTGTCTATGATGCTCCCCCGACTCTCACGCGATCTCTTCGATGACGCGGATAGTTCCGTATTAGGCCGGTGAGGTTCAGCAATTCCGGCACCCAAGTCACAACCCGCTGACCTGCGCTTCATACATCATCTTCCCAGCTAAAGGGCCGGGTGCCTATTGGGTGCCGCTTGGGTGCCCCCATCACCGGTCTGCGCATGCCACGACCACGTTTTTCGACCCATTTCGCACGTGTCCGCATGCGCTGTGGTCTCCCATCGGAAGCCCCCAACGCCCGATCTCCTTGCGGCAACTGGCGATCATCATAGCAGCTCATAGCCGGTGTTGGGCCGCCTCAGTGGCACCCTATAGGCGTACATGAAGGACCGCGGTGAGGTGTTCAACCCCTCCGCGGTCCTTACAACAAATGGTACGCCACCGGGGACTCGAACCCCGGACCCGCTGATTAAGAGTTCCGTTTTGGGCCCTGTTTTGCCGTTACCTATGATATCGCCGCGTGTCACAATGTTCGTTCTAGCTGTGACTTACCATATTACCCCTTACGCCAAATGTCAGGAGATAGCACCCATTGTAACCACATCATAGCATATTGCAGTGAGGCTGTAAAGGAGACCACGACTACAGGTTGTGCCTACGCCTTTCGACCGTTTTCACCACGTTTCAGAGGTCACAAAATACAAAAAACCCCGCTACACTGGGCCGCGGCGTTCAGCCGTAGCGGGAGTTGTGCTCTTCACTGTTTAATGCAAGTCGGGTGCTATGTCCCAATGCAAAGGAGCTCGGAGAAAAGCGATGCATGAAGTCTGCAGAGTTCTCCTACCGAGCCAATGATGTGGCCAGATTCGCCGTGTTTGGGGCAACAGAGCATGGTCAACCTGGAACGCAGCTTCGAATCCATTACCTCTGGCCAAGTGGCGATACCGGTCCCTGCTTTCCAAACCGGGCAGCTGTGCAGAGAACACCAGCAAGAGATATCAACTGTATCATAGAGACGAAAGGCCGAGAGTGGGAGGGCACTGCTGCCAAAGACGAGGCTATCCGCTACTGGGGGTGAATGTATCTCCGAACGTACCTGTCAGGAATGGTATTTCGCTCGGGTGAACCAAAGAGAGTTCGATTCCTGCAGGGGACCACAGAGCTTGGGAGCTCTCCTAGGAATCTGCTCGAAAACCCCTGCAAACCGGCTGCGTATCGGGAACGGAAATCCATGGCAGCCGATTTGATGCCAAAAGTCTCTCTGGATTTCGTGACATTGTACTCCATTTTGTGTGCCAATTGTAGTATAATAGCATTGAAATACATAATTGGGGGCTGACCTCATGCAAGGAAGGCGCGATGAGCAGACCACGTTCTCTGACGCTTTGTGGATCAACAGAATCCCCGAGGACTCCTACTGGTCGAGGATGCGCGAGTATCTGGCGCGAATGGACGATTCGGTGTTCAGCTCTCTTTTCTCTCGCATCGGGCGTCCCTCGGTGTCGCCTGTGCATACTTTCGGCGCGCTGCTGATTCAACTTGAGAAAGGCTGGTCCGACCGGGAGTTCGAGGGGGAATCTCGGTTTGACGAGCGATGCAAGTATGCGCTGGGAGTCAGCCGAGACTTCCCGGGATCGACGCGGTGACTCTCTGCGACCATCGAGCCAGGTTCATGCAGTCCGACATCGTATTCGCGCTCTTCGCGGATCTGTTGGCTCAAGCTAAGGAGAAGGGCCTCATCTCCGAGGATAAGCTCCAGATAGTGGACTCCTTCATGGTTGGAGGAGCAGGCGCTGTTCAGGACACTTACGCCCTGCTGCGCAAAGGTATCGTTCGTTTGCTCAGGGTTGCCGAGTCTCACGAGCTTCGCTCCAAGCTCGAACCGGTTCTTTCGCGTCAAGACTACACAACCGATTCGAAACCAAGATCAACTGGGACGATCCAGAGGAGAAACGACGGCTCCTGGAATCTTACGTAATTGACGCGCGCAATCTCGTTGCCGCCGCCCGCGCTTCGCGCCCATTTCCCAAGGATCTGAGTGATGCATCCGACCTGCTTGAGCGCATAGCAAACCAAGATGTGGAGGATATCGACGGTCAGATAAGGATGAAGAAGGGCGTTGCCAAGGACAGAATGATATCAGTTACCGACCCGGACATGCGTCATGGCCGCAAGACGTCCTCCGCCAAAGCGAACGGTTTCAAGGCAATCGGGTAGGAGGGGGCGTCTCGCCCCCGTCCTCCCACACCACCGTACGTGCCGTTCGGCATACGGCGGTTCATGAAACCTTAGGAATTCTGCGCGTAGAGATCCATCAGGCTCAGGAGCCATTGGTTGCGCCAGTAGGCGAGGCCGAGGGCTTTGTTCACCTGCGGCGTGTTCGCGAGCCGCCAGTATCCCTTGCGCGACCCGCTGATCTTTCGCGCCCACTCCTCGGGAATGCCCAGAGCGACGAGGTTTCGTCGCACCGTCTTGGGCTTCTTCCACTGTTTGAGTAAGCACATCCGCATGCGTCGTCGCATCCATTGGTCCATCTCCTGATACACGCTCGGAGTCCGCGCGATCCGGAAGTATCCCATCCAACCTCGCACGTAGGCGTTGAGCTCGCAAATGCGGCTTGCCATGCTCCGCCCATTGCTGCGGTTGGTGATCTTCCGGATCCGTTCTTCGAATCGCTCCCGGGTCTTGTTCGCAATCCGAATTCGAGGGTTGGAGCCTCCAATGAAGGAGAAGCCCAGGAACTTCCGTCTCGCGGGTCTATCCACGGCGCTCTTCTCCTCGTTGACCTTGAGCTTCAGCTTGCTTTCTACAAAACGTCGAACGCTCGCCATGACCCGCTCTCCCGCCCGCCTACTCTTGACGTAGATGTTACAATCATCGGCATAGCGAGCGAACCTGTGGCCTCTCCTCTCGAGTTCCCAGTCAAGGTCGTTTAGCATGATGTTCGCAAGCAGGGGACTTAGAGGTCCGCCCTGGGGCGTACCCTCCTCGCTTCGCACACACACGCCGTTTTCCATGACTCCGGCCTTGAGAAACGCACGGATCAGTTTGAGCATCCGCTTATCTTGGACCACCCTTGCCACTTTGGCCATCACGATGTCGTGGTTGACGCGGTCGAAGAACTTGGATAGGTCCATGTCCACCACGAATCCGTATCCCTCCTCGATGTAGCCGCGGGCGGCTTCTACGGCTTGGCGCGCGCTCTTGCCCGGCCTGAAACCGTAGCTGTGCTCGGAGAACCTGGGTTCAAACAGCGGCGTCAGCGCCTGTAGAACAGCTTGCTGAATGAAACGGTCCAATGCGGTGGGTATCCCCAGAAGCCTTACGCCTCCGCCCGGCTTCGGGATTTCGTGCCGGCGTACGGGGCTTGGCTTGTAGGTCCCACTGAGCAGCGATTGCTTGAGCTCGGCCCAATGGTCATGCAGGTATGGGCGCAGTCCGCCCGCCCGCATCCCATCTATTCCCGCCGCTCCGTCGTTCTGCTCCACGCGTTTGCATGCGCTTTTCACATTGGAATTGGATACGATGAGCTCCATGAGTCTCTGCGCGTTCTTCCCGGGTTGCTCCGTGGTTCGCGCCGAAGACGGGCTAGGCGCTCCTGCGATCCCCTGCGTATTCACCGCATCCCTCCGCAGGCAGCTCCCTTGCGGGGTATTCTGCTGTCGACGCCCTTCTTGCGAGCTTGTCACTTCGCTTCCCTCATTCCATGTTCGGCCCTTCCCGGGCCACAACGTCACGACCCGGTACTATGGCCTCTGCTGACTCCTGTCGGCTCAACCGCGCCTCTCGACGCGGGTTGCCGGGTTACCCAGCGCATCCGACAGGCCTCCCCGGGTAAGACCGTTGTCTTTCCCTCCATCCACCCGCCCCATTTACTCTGGACAGCCTTCGGCAACAAGGACTTCGCTTTGTGTGGCAAGCTCATCCAACTGTCCCTAGCCTCGTATGGGGTCTCTGTTCGTCGGGCCGGAGGTTTGCCGCCGGCCTCCTTCAGATTCCGCCTCGCGGCGGACACCCTTGCCTTAAGCTATGGCTACTGCTGCCTTCACCATCAGGGACTCTCACCCCTCAGACAACGATCATGCCGGGCGCACCACATTGCCACCGATGGAAACTTCGTCGCTTCCATCGTGGTAACCGCGGCTAACAAGGCTGATGCCGAGCCGTTGCCCGAAGTCCTGAAGCAGTGCGAAGCTAATGCAATGAAGCCCGAGCAAGTTGTGGGCGATAGCGCCTACTGCATCTGGCCGACCAAAGAGAGCATGGCCCTCGATGGGATTGAGCTCATCGCAAAAGTGCCGTCCGAGGCGAGAGTGGATGGAAGGTATCCCAAGAGCATGTTTGACATCGATACGCTGGCCGGGGTTGTGCGCTGTCCCGAAGGCTCGAAGGCGCGATTCGACCCAGCGGTGATCGAGTCGCGCAAGGGAGCGGTCGTATGTTTTTCAGACTGCGCGGCGTGTCCGTCCAGGACGGAGTGCACTCGGGCCAAGGTGGGCCGTACCATATCGGTTCATCCTTACGAACCGGAGATGGCGGCAGAACGAAAGAAACAGGATACCGCGGAGTTCAAGGAGTTCTATGCTCAGCGGTCGGACGGCGAAAGGGTTAAAGGCCATATGACGAGGCATGGAGCCAGAAATGCAAGGCACATCGGAATCTTCAAAGTGTGGTGCCAGGAGACTCTCGAGGCGCTCAATTTCAACATCAAGGCCTTTGCCAGGCTATCGGCAGCAACCACCGGATAGCAACGTCAAGGGGGTAGTGTCTCTTCTTGACGATAGAAGGCCCGAAAAGGCGGGCCAGTCGAGCTTCCGGAGAAGCGAAACAGCCATATCCGCGGTTCGGAGCGCACGATCGTCCCACACTTACCCATATTGTGCCACTACCTGGGTTCCCACAGAGCCCGATAGGTCCTCGACAGTGAGCATTTCGAGCAGATTCCTAGCGGTAATCCAGCCTACTGGTTTGGCGGCACGTATCCATGGCTCAACAGCGCCAGTGTACACCAGGGCAGAATCATCAAGGCCCCCCAATTCGTCACTGACTTGGCGCTGCGCGAGTGTCATCTGCCGAAAGCACCGCCTGGGAGTGTTCTGGTCGCGATCACTGGGCAGGGAAAAACCCGGGGAACAGCTGCAGTTCTATGTATTGAGGCTACAATCAACCAGCATCTGGTACACATCACCCCGCGCGGGGCAAGCGTATCTCCCGACTATCTTCAGATGTACCTGTCTGCAGCTTACTCTGAACTTCGCGCTCTCAGTGACGACTCCGGCGGTACCAAAGGCGCATTGACGTGTCATGACATGCGCCATTTCAGGGTTGCTTTGCCGCCAATCGATGAGCAAGTCCGCATAGTTGAGCTCGTGAACCACAAGACAACATCGATTGAACGTGCTGTTCATCATATCCGTCAGGAGACGGATCTCCTCCTCGAATACCGCACCCGTCTCATCGCGGACGTGGTGACCGGCAAGCTAGATGTTCGCGATGTGGAGCTCCCTAACCTTGAAGATGCTGACATCGCCTACGATCTCGGTGATTCCAACTTCGACTCAAATGATGACCAGGACGATCTCCCTGATGCCGAGGAGGTGGAGGCAGATGACGAAGACTGACGTGTCTGAGAAGGGGCTTGAAGATCTGATAGTTGCAGCCCTCACTGGGCAGGACACAAGCTTCGGCCCGCAGCCCAACGGGATCCTCGAGAAACCTGCCGTGCCGTACGGTCAGTCTGTCTACGTGCTGGGCGATTCGGTTCACTACGATAAGGACCATGCTGTCGATCTGGACAAGCTGCTGCGCTTCCTGCGGGCTACTCAGCCCAAGGTTGTCGAACAGCTTGCCCTTGATGTGGATGGGCCTCGGCGTCGCGCATTCCTTGCCCGCCTACAGGGCCAGATAACAGCTAGGGGAATAGTCGATGTCCTTCGCAAGAGAATCGAGGACGGCCCGGTAGCAGTGGATCTTTTCTACGGCACGCCGTCCCCCGGCAATCCCAAAGCGGCACAACTTTTCAACGCCAACGTGTTCAGCGTCACTAGGCAACTGCACTACAGCCGCGATGAGAGTGGGTTGGCTCTGGATCTGTGTCTGTTCATCAATGGCCTTCCGGCGGTCACATTTGAGCTCAAGAACCGCCTCACAAAGCAGACCGTTGACGACGCCGTGCGGCAGTACAAGCGCGACCGCGACCCGCGGGATCTGCTATTCCGTTTCGGACGATGCCTCGTGCACTTCGCCGTAGACGATCAGGAGATTCGGTTCTGCACACACCTCAAGGGGGAGGACTCCTGGTTCCTGCCATTCGACAAAGGGTACAACGACGGCGCCGGCAACCCGCCCAACCCCGATGGGATCAAGACGGATTACCTGTGGCGCGATATCCTTACGCCCAGGGGGCTTACCGATATCATCGAGAACTATGCTCAGATCGTCGAGTACAAGGATGACCGCACCAGCAAGAAGCGGCGTGAGCAGATCTTCCCTCGTTACCATCAGCTAGACGTAGTGCGAAAACTCCTCGCCGATACACGACAACGAAGAATCGGTCACCGCTATCTCATTCAGCATTCCGCGGGCAGTGGGAAGAGCAACTCCATTGCGTGGCTCGCGCATCAGCTAGTGGCCCTGCGCAAAGAGCAGGAGCCCATGTTCGACTCGGTCATAGTGGTCACCGATAGGCGCGTGCTCGATAGGCAGATTCGCAACACTATTAGGCAGTTCGCACAGGTGGCTGCCACCATCGGCCATGCCGAGCATTCCGGCGATTTGCGCAGATACCTTGAGGACGGCAAGAAGATCATCATTACCACAGTGCAGAAGTTCCCGTTTGTACTAGATGAGATCGGCAACGAGCACCGCTCCCGCAAGTTCGCCATCCTCATAGACGAAGCCCATTCCAGCCAGGGCGGACGCACTGCCGCAGCCATGAATGAAGCCCTGTCCTCTGTGCACATCGAGGAAGATGACGAGACCACCGAGGACACCATCAACCGGATCATGGAGTCCCGAAAGATGCTCTCAAACGCCAGCTACTTCGCGTTTACGGCCACTCCCAAGAACAAGACCCTGGAGGTGTTCGGCGAGCCAGTGCCGGTGGGCGACGCGGTCTCGCATCGGCCGTTCCACGTCTACACCATGAAGCAGGCAATACAGGAAGGTTTCATCCTGGACGTACTCCGCAACTACACGACGGTAGAGAGCTACTATCGGCTGATGAAGACCATCGAAGATGATCCTCAGTTCGATACGAAGAAAGCTAAGAAGAAGCTCAAGCATTACGTGGAGTCGCACCAGCACGCCATACGGGAGAAGGCCGAAATCATGGTGGACCACTTCCACGATCAGGTGCTGGCCAAGAGGAAGATAGGCGGGCAGGCGCGGGCGATGGTGGTCACAGGCAGTATCGAAAGAGCCATCCAGTACTACTTCGCCATAACCGATTGCCTCAAAGAGCGCAACAGCCCACACAGAGCAATCGTGGCGTTCTCGGGAGAACACGAATACGGCGGACGCAGAGTCACCGAGGCATCGTTGAACGGATTCGCCAGCAACCTCATTCCCGAGCGCATCCGCGAGGAACCTTACCGCTTCCTAGTCTGTGCCGACAAGTTCCAGACAGGCTATGACGAACCCCTGCTACACACCATGTACGTCGACAAGCCTCTGTCGGGAATCAAGGCGGTCCAGACCCTTTCTCGCCTTAACAGGGCCCACGCCAAGAAGCATGACACCTTTGTGCTTGACTTCCTGAACAACGTAGATATCATTCAAGCGTCATTTCAGCCGTACTACAGAACGACCATCCTGAGCGAAGAGACGGACCCTAACCGGCTGCATGACCTTAAGGCTGAGCTCGACCGGCATCAAGTGTATTCCCAAGACCAAGTTGATCGGCTAGTCGAGCTTTACCTGAGCGGCGCCGACCGGGCACGGCTCGATCCGCTGCTCGATGCGTGCGTCGCCACGTACGTCGATACGCTCGACGAGGAGGAACAGGTGAGTTTCAAGGGCACCGCCAAGGCGTTCGTGCGCACATACGGGTTCCTCGCATCGATCCTGCCCTTCAGCAATGCCCAGTGGGAGAAGCTTTCGATATTCCTGAACTTCCTCATACCTAAGCTGCCTGCACCGCAGGAAGACGACCTGGCCAAGGGCATACTCGAATCCATCGACATGGACAGCTACCGAGCCGAGGTGAGAGCCACAATCGATATCGTGCTCGCTGACGAGGGAGGCCAAGTGGATCCCGTTCCCACCAGCGCCGGCGGAGGCATGACAGAACCCGAGATGGACTGGCTCAGCAACATCATCCGGGATTTCAATGACTTGTTCGGAAATATCGAGTGGCAGGATGTCGACAGGATCCGCAGCCTGATTACCCAGATACCCGACATGGTGGCTTCGAACGTAGCGTATCAGAACGCAATTAAGAACTCCGATAGGCAGAACGCAAGGATCGAGCACGACAAGGCCCTTCAGAACGTCATAGTCTCGATGATGCAGGACCAGGTAGACCTGTTTCGCTACTTCATGGACAACCTCGACTTCAAGCGATGGTTGACCGAGCAGTCCTTCAGACGGACATACCAGAAAGATGCACAAGGGGCCTGAGTGCAATCAATCATCTTGCACATGGAGTGCCGAAACCATGGGCTGTTCCGTTCTCGGCGCCGCCCGCCGATTGCCGCGCCTGACGCCGCTCTTGCGCCCCCTATACCCTAATGGAGTCTCGCAAGAAGGAATGTGGCCCGCTGTGACGAAGTAGTTATTCCCCATGTTGTTCCCAAGCATCGACAGTGCGCGGTAGCTGCACAGAATGGAGGATCGCAGCGATGGCGGACAATCGGGAACTCCGAGTCATTGTCCCCGAAGGGCTACAGGAACCCAAGGCCTTCAACAGTTGGCACATCTTCCCTCGGGATGCAGAGTGCTTCGTACTGGATTTCGGTGAGTCCCACGCATCCGACACAATCGCACTGGTTTCGAGCAGTCTGCTGTCAGCCAGGCAGTACAAGGATTTCGTAATGTCCCTGCTCGCAGCAGGATTAGCCTATGAAGACGCCTACAGCGAAGACCTCGGGCTGGATCTCCCAAAGCGAAAAAGCGAGCACACGTCAACCCCCGCGGACAAGGAGGACTAGTGCATGCAAGCCGAGACGAGCTCATGGGTTTGGGCTCCCAGCGAGGGCGACTCGCTATGCGAAAGCTCGCCTCTGTACGGCCTCTGCTCTTGGCTGGAGGCGGCTCAGCAAGCCAGAGGATGGGTACACGCCTTGACCCCGGGATCGGAGGCTCGGAATACTTCGAGTCACGGGTTCCATCCCTTTGCGCAGGGCCCGTATCTCATGCTGGCCGATTTCGCACGTGAGCAAATCACCGCTGCAATCAGGAATATTTTGGACCGATATAGCATACGCTCTGATGCTAGGGAGATGGGCGCCTCACCTGTTGCGGCTTGGTGGTCAGCACCAATCTGCCGCCAGTCTTTGGACGGTGCCGACAAATCGGATTTGCCCGATTACCGGGCAGGAGTTGAGCCAGTCACGATGTGCCAACTTGAGGCATGCACCAAGTTCAGGCAAGGCATATCCACGCTCCAGGGCAACGTTCGGCCAGTCGCCTTTGTGCGCGCTGGTAGAGTGCATCTTTGGGCTGTGTTCCAGAGCGAACCGGATTTCGACCTCGATACGGCTGCTGCTGAGGTCTTCACGAGTCTGTACCGTGAGTACCCTGATATCGATTACGACTACCTCGCCATCACTGAACGCGAATATGCGGACCGACGGGCCCAACTAGAGTAGGGTGACTCAGAATGCCGGACGAGATCAGTCATCACCGCCAGGCCAAGCATAACGAGTGCCTCCTTGCCGAAGACATCCTGAGCGCGAGGCCGACCATCTACCCCGATTGGACCATTACCATAGCCTTCTACTGCGCCCTTCACCTGATCGACGCGGAGCTCGCCAAGCATCACAAGATTCACAGCTTCGACGGCGGGCATGTGCAGCGTCGTCGCCTTGTTAACGATCATTTCATGGGTAAGTCCCGGCGGGCCATAGTTCACTATAACAGTCTGCTCTCTGCCTCGATACGGGCTAGATATGATTGCGTACACCTAGACGAGCAGGCCGTCAGCAATGCCCTACGACATTTGCATGAGATTAGGCAAGCTCTCTCCTAGCCCCGTGCAGCCAACTGAGTTCGCAGCGGCCGCAAGTCCGATAAGAGACTTCGTGGCGAGATTCAACGCCCGATTTTCCCAGTATCAGAAAGCCCGAAGAAGGGTCAGAATATCACGCTGCCGAAGCTGTTCGACCAGAGGACCGGAAATCGTGAAGGTGTCGAAGCCAATTTGAACCATTAGTATGGGTGAGGCTCACCAGCAGGGATCTAGCCCAGCGAGAGTCTCCAACAATCGACCCATCGCGCGAGCGCGCGACAGCAGCCCGCACAGCTGTTGCAGAATACGCATCATGCTGATGACTTGCTCCAGCTTATTGAGCTGCTGAACGCCGCTCATGCTTCGCAGAGGAGGTCTACATATGTCCAGAAAGAGACCTATTGCCGTACTAATCGGTCTGTGCATACTGGCCGCAGGATCAACCTTATGCACAGCCAGCGATGAGATCTTCAACTGGTGGATTGTGCCTGCTGGTGGTCTTGCATCGTTGCCAGTAACACGCTTCGCGACCTCCGGCCATACAGGCGCATGGGACATGTCCCCGGATGGTGAGCTCATAGCAGTGTCGACGAAGTCCGGCATTCGCATCTTGAGCCTTCCCGGTCGCAGCACAGTATCTATGGATTTCGTCAGCGGTAAGGGCACAGCTCGCGACATTCAGTGGCATCCAGACGGTACCATCATCTACAGTTGCTGCCCAAGCCTGACAGATACCTGGTTTCAGATCACGTGGCCTGATGGCAAGCAAAGCATTCTTGCTAACGAGGTGTCTGACACTCTTTTCTTCTCACCGGATCGCAAGTTGGCGATTGCGCGCGATTCTCGCCTCGGCGATGGCAAGATCGGCCTCTATGACGTCTCTGCAGATGCCACGACCTCTCTACCTTATGAGTGTTCTACAGCGCTCTGGTCACCAGACGGATCCATGGTAGCCGTTGATTCTAGCGATGGACTAACGCTGCTGAACCGCAACGGCGAGGTTGTCGCCGCGCATTCGGCGCGTTTCATCCCAATGGATTGGTCCAATGACAGCAAGCACTTGCTGATCAGCCATCGCAGCAGGGCGTTGCTGCTGTTGGATGCCCTCACAGAGGACATTCTGCAGAGCGTTGCAGTCGATTCATGGGCTCCTTCAGCAAGCTTATCTCCAGACGGAAAACGAGTAGCGTATGAGACATTCGAATCGCAGGGCTTCGGCAGCGGCGACAGTGTGTCTGAACTGTGGGCGGCTGAGTGGGGCAAAGCGCCAATGCGGATTGTCGGAAGTTGTTCCGGGTTCATAGGGCATCCAATTTGGACCACCGACAGTGTCGCCATTGTGGTCCCCGTGAAGTCCGTCGAGCCGAGCCCGGACCTGGATCTTCCCCTTGCCAGAAGCGCAGTTCAGAGTGGCCGCGGTGATTCTACAACACCAACCACCGACTTCCGCAACGTCCGTTGGGGAATGACCATAGCCGAAGTCACTACGGCTGAAACGGAGGCGGTTCTGAGCCCCGTAACAGGGCACTCGGTGTTAGCTGGCAGTACCACAGTTGCCGGTCGCAGGGTAAACCTATTCTATCGGTTCACTGATTCTCGGCTTTCTGAAGCATTCTACGTTTTCCAGGATACTCACATCAACGAGAATCTCTACATAGAGGACTTCAGGAGCATGAAAGAACTGCTCGCCTTGAAGTACGGGCCTCCCACGATAGACGAAATGCTGTGGGAAGGTAATCTGTACCGCGACAGGAAGGACAAGTGGGGATTTGCTGTCCTCTGTGGCGACCTCATGTACTGGGCCGAGTGGGATACTCCCAGAACTACGGTGACGCTAGTACTGAGCGGGGACAACTTCAAAGCCTTTCATAGCCTGACCTACCAGAGCAAAGTAGGTCCGGCCGCGGGCCCGGATCTGTGGGGCCTATAGCATGAGACCGGGATGCGGCCAGATCAGCCGGAGATATGGCTTTCGATATTCGGAGCACAAGTGCCCGTAAGGGCTGTTGACGGGACTGCTATGCGGTGGATCATCGAACGATTGGGTCTGGACTGTGACCATCAGGTGCGGTAGAATGAGTACGCCACCGTCTGCGGTGGCACGACAAGAGAGGCTTAGGCATGTCAAAGTCGCGCAAGCGGTTGGACAAGATGCGTTTCAGCCGGACGAATGTCTCATTTGACGACATCAAGTGCGTGGCGCTAGCCCATGGATGCCGAGTCATCCAGAGTCGTGGCAGTCACTCTCAGATAATCCACCCTGACCTCACCGATCCTCGAGACCCGGCAACGCAGGTAACGATAAGTGTCCATGGGAATCAAGTAAGGCCTTATCAAGTAGATCAGTTCGTTACGTTCATAGATCGTGTTCAACAGGAACTAGTAGGAGGAGACGAATAGTGGATACCCCGAAAGCGCTGGACTTCGCTGATTACTCCATGCGGCTGTTCCACGTAAGCCCTGACTACGGCGGCGGATGGGCGGCCTCTGCGCCAGAGCTGGCAGGCTGCTCCGGAGTGGGGGACACTGCCATAGAGGCGCTCTACGATCTACAGGAGGCCATTGAAGGTTGGTTGGACGTTAACAAGGATCTGGGGCGGCCCATTCCAGCTCCTAAAATGTGGGTTCCCGAAGAGTACAGCGGGAAGCTTACAGCGCGTTTGCCCAAATCACTCCACCGTGAGCTGGCCGAAACGGCTGAACGCGAGGGCGTAAGCATGAACCAGATGCTTGTCTGTCTTCTGTCCGGCGGATTGGTTCATATGTCTCGCGGCGACCACGCTGCCGCAGCAGAAGAAGATGGCATGAAGGCAAGCCCTGTCCGGAAACCCTCAGTAACGATAAGCCAGACTACCGCCTCGTTCACCCTGACATCTGATCCTATGGATACTCTGAACCCTGATGCGCTGTTGAATGCGTTGATCGAGCGCCCAACCCCAGTAGCGTATCACAATCCGCGGTTCGCGCGGGTAATTGGAGGAGGCAGGAGCGGTGTCTGATAAGGAGTGTGCGGTTCTGGCGTACACGCGACTCAGAACCCTGAGTTTCGATGTATCGTCCCTTGTGAGCAAAGGAGCTGACGATGAACACGACGAACAGACAGTACGCGCCGATCTCAGACCCACAATCGACAGACTTGATAGCAAGACACTTGATCTGGTGGTCACCTACACTCTTGCAGGGGATTCCTCCCCTGCCGTTGAGGCTGTCATTGATGCTCGATACGTGCTGCGTGAACAGTTGTCCGAAGACGATGTAAGTGACATGATGAGCGAGCTGACAGCACCGGTATATCATCTGTGCTGCTACTGGGTAGCATTCCTTACGCGGGAAGCGGGACCGTACCCGATCATCATGTGTCCTTACTCCGACGAACCTGATCTTGGAGACGATGATGATGGTACGGACGATGCTCATTGAGGATTGGGCTTACTTTGACACGAGATAGCCGTCGATGCTAGCTACGATGGCGCAACGCAAATCCAGGCGAAAGAAGACAGGCGCGCCGGACGTCAGCGAACGCAGCCTAGGCACATACGAGATCCATGTCCTCTCCAGGCAAGATCGGAAACGAGACGCGCACACGGAATGGTCTCGTACGCATTTCGCACACAAATGCGAATGCCGCTGGGTTCTGTTCTCAGCGGCATTGGCCATCGCCCCAGCTAGAGGGGCATAAAAATGGTACGCCACCGGGGACTCGAACCCCGGACCCGCTGATTAAGAGTCAGCTGCTCTACCATCTGAGCTAGTGGCGCACACGTTTTCTGTGTTCGATTGTTGCGGGAGGACTTATCCTGCCCACGCGACATTCATTATACTATGGGGTCTACACGCATTTCAAGCACAAATTCTGGATCGGACGGAATCCGGTCTGTGTCACGAGAGAGTCGCGCTGACTCCTCCGCACGCCTGCAATCTCTCCCGCATCTCTCCATCGTTCGCGGTCGTCCTTTCACGCTCCGCCGCGGCTGGAGGAGGCGAATCGCGATTCGCGCACGTTCCTCTTCCCCCGCTTTCCCCGTCTATCCGTATTTCCCCAATCACCCCTGCTTTGAAGGAGGAATTCCGCCCATCTAGAATAGTCTTTCGAAGCCACTGCGTTGAAACGCTACTACGCATCTGCTATACACTGCTGCCGGCCGCCGCCGGCTGGCCGGCTGGAGGTGCCCGGGTTTGCACAACCACAAATGTCGTACGATCTTGCCAAGATTCGCAATCATCACCACAGTTTCGCTCATGCTGGTCCTGGCGATGGGGGCAGGCGGCTGTATTGGCCCTCCGCCCAGGCCAACGGGCAGGATCGAAGGCACTGTGTCCGACGAGACCTCGGGTTCTCCCGTTGTAGGTGCCTCTGTCTTCGTGGATAATCGCGTGCTGGCACCGACCAACTGGTCGGGCGGGTTCGCAGCCGAGAAGCTAGTTGCCGGGCAGCGCACTCTATCTGTGTCCCGGCACGGATACTTGCCCTACCAGACCACAGTCACAGTCCAGGCCAACGACACCACGCGCTGCAATGTGCAGCTGACGCCGATCCAGCCGGGCACGTCTTCCATCACCGGCTGCGCCACGCTGTCCAACGCCTACACTCCCTCGGCGGCGTCGAAGTCGAGACCAACGCCGCGCCTCTTCGCAGGATCAGCCGCGCCCACACCCAGCATCGGTCTTCCCGAATCGTCCACCGATGTTATTCAGGTAAGGCTGCGCCCCGGGCTCACAGCCTCCGACATCGCCAACGACCTTGCTTTCGCCGGCTACGAGATAGTAGACGAGTTGCCTCTCACACAGATAGTCCTGGTCCGCCCGGCGGCCGGCTCGAGCCCGCGCCTCGCATTCGCGGCGCCAGGCAGCGCCGATGTATCCGTAGAGCAGGCCGCGTCTGCCGTCGAGAACATACCCGGCGTCGATTGGGCGTACCCCGATTACCCCGTGTGGGCGACAGCGGTGCCGGACGACTCCTTCTTCCCTTACCAGTGGCACTACAACGCCGTTAGCCTGCCGCAAGCATGGAACGTTTCCACCGGCCAGGAGAGCCAGATCACAGTGGCTGTGCTGGACACAGGCATCAGGCCGAACCATCCCGACCTTATTGGCAAGACAGTTTCGGGCTGGGACTTTGTCGACAGGGACAACGACCCCACCGACCAGCCTGTCAAGCCCAAGTCGAGCCACGGGACTCACGTGGCCGGCACCATCGCCGCCGCCACCGACAACGGCATCGGAGTAGCCGGCGTAAGCTGGGGCGCGAAGATCATGCCCGTCAGGGTCCTGGACGGCAACGGCGCAGGAACTTACTCCGCCATAATGGAAGGCATCCAGTGGGCTGTTCTGCACGGCGCAGATGTCATCAACATGAGTCTCGGCGGCGATAGAATTCCCGGCGAGGTCTTCGAGGGCGTCATCAGAGATGCATACAATCGGGGCGTAGTCCTGGTAGCAGCGACAGGCAATGAAGCCGGGCAAGTGCTCTACCCGGCCGCTCTTCCCGAGGTAATCGCTGTGGGCGCCACGCTCAGGAACAGCGAGCTTGCTCCCTACTCCAATACCGGGCCGGAGATCACAGTGGCGGCCCCCGGCGGCTTGGTGCTTCCTTTCCCGGATGACGGTGTCC
This sequence comes from Firmicutes bacterium UBA5389, assembly GCA_002409965.1. Classification (GTDB taxonomy): domain Bacteria; phylum Bacillota; class DTU025; order DTU025; family DTU025; genus UBA5389. Next base: position 8,340 of record DHON01000051.1, on the reverse strand, counting down.
TCAGCACAGCCTATCGGTATGACAGCGTCACCTCAACCTGGGTGAACGACTACGAGTTCATGCACGGCACCTCGATGGCCACACCCCACGTGAGCGGCCTGGCGGCCCTCTTGCTTTCGAAGCTCGGCCCAATGTCTCCAAGCGTTGTTTCCGCCCTCATGTCCGACACCTCAATGGACTTGGGCGCAGACGGCTACGACTACGACTTCGGCGCCGGCCTCGTAAACGCCTACGCTGCGCTGACAGAGTCTACCATGGACCGTGCCGTGTTCGCTGTGAAGGATTCGGCAGACCAATGGGTCAGCGAGTCAGTCTACGGCCAGCGAGACCGCACGTTCCGCATAGTGAATGCGAGCCCCGGCGACTTCACTTTGGTGGGGTTCCTGGATGTAGACGGCGATGGGCTGATCAGCCCGGGCGACTTCTACGGCGAAGCGCCACTGTCGGTACCGCGATCCGGCATGGTGCACGCAAACCGTCTTGTCCTGCAGTATGTCGACGCCGCTTCCGCGGCTGCGACAGGCATGGCCGCTGTGCCGCCTCCGCGCACCTAGATTCCTCGCCCGCACCAAGGCGCCAAGAGGTATCTCGCCCCCGGCGGAGAATCCCTCCCGCGGGGGTGATTTGCTGTGGGCAAGGAGGATATTTCCATGCGCGCGCTAGCGGCGCCGGGTAACCGGCGGACGGTTGCCGCACTCGCGGCGAAAACTGTCCTCGTGGCAATCGTGCTGCTGGCCACGGCTTTTGCCGTAGCCGGATGCCTGGGAGGCGGAGGATCGGGCGGAGGGTCGGGCGGGCCGCCCGGATGCGTGGAGGGAGTTATCAGCAACTCCCAAAGCAAGCGCCCGCTGAGCGGAGCCGCGATCTGCTTTAGTAGAACCGGCACAAGTACAACGGTCTATGTGCATCGCGATGGGCATTTCAGAGCTGAGCTGGAACCGGCCACATGGAAGATGTCAGTCGCAAAAGCGGGTTTTGAGGGCAAGTCGCTCAACGTCACGGTGACATCCGGCGCAACCAAGACCGTCAACGTGGCGCTGAATGCCAAACCCGGTACAGTCACCGTGCACGGCAACGTAAAATGCGAAAGCCTCTTCGCCCGGCCATATCCGCCTGCCGAAAAAGACCTCGAGGTATTCGTGTGCATCCGTGGAAACGAGGATCCGCCGCAACATTCCACTTACCTTACTATCCCGGCAGGACAGAGAACCGGAGAATACTGGCTGGAAGGGCTGCCCGCGCAGGCAATCAACGCGCGCGTGGACGCCGTGGTTCGCCAACCAGGCGCCTACCATGACCTTGCCAGGTTCGCAGCGGTGATCCCCGGCAAAATCGGGGATGCGGCCGCAAGCGACATCAATCTGGACAAATGCAGTTCCATTGTGTGCGAAGCAGTGGAACGCATCGCGGCCAACCTCCTCATCCCCGTTGAAATGGTCCCAGAGGAAATCATCCGGAGTGTCCAGGAGGACGTGGGCGCAAACGAAGACGCTGACCCTGCGGCGATCGCCGCCAAGTACACCACGTTCGAGCTGTCCGGTACCGTCAGGTCAGCGCTCACCGATGAGCCATTGCGCGCCGTCAACATCTACACGACGGCTGGATATAACATTATGAGCAGCACGCAGACGGACTCAGACGGCTCATACTCGCTTGCGGTTCCGGTGACGTGCGATCGCATCGTGTTTGAAGGGGGCAACGCGCGCCACGAAGGACAGGAGCTCGCCATCCCCATGCCAGGCTGGGGAGATATCCACGTCGGGGATCCGCGCACGCTGGACATCCATCTCGATCCGGATCGCCCGGCGCAACTAGTGATCCAGCCTGAGACTGCCACGCTGCAGGTGGGCGAGGCGATCCAGTTCGAGCTGACGGCCAGGAGTCCCGGATGGAGTGAGACGCCGACCGCCGTGGACTGGTCGGTGGAGCCTGAAACAGGCGCCGGCCAGATCACCAAGACAGGCGTCTTCCGCGGCGCGCAGCCGGGAACCGTTAAGGTCTGGGCCAAAGCCAAGTGGATAGACAACTACGGCGCCGTCTGCGAGGTGAGCCAGTCCGCAGACGTCACAATCGTTTCAGAAGCCGTCACTCTCACTGCGGAAGTAGACGGATACGGAGAACTCAGGTGCTCACCCGAAGGCGGGCGCTATGCAAAGAACGAGCGCATCCAGCTTGAGGCGGTCTCCAATTCGTACTGGGAGTTCGACCACTGGTACGGCGATGCTTCCGGATCGGAAAACCCTCTCACCGTAGTGATGGACACCGACAAGACCATCACGGCTGTGTTCAAGTACAGATACGGCCACGACCGATACTCAGCCTCCGGGCTAGTGACCAACTCGCAGGGAGGCGCTCCTGTATGGGGAGCGACAATCCATTTCGAGTCTCGCGGTTCGGGGCTGACTTTCAAACCCGTGGTCACCGATTCCCGAGGCCGCTGGAGTTCCAGCCAGTTGCTTGGGGATGTCAACGTTGTCCCGCACAAGGAAGGCTGGCGTTTCGAGCCTGAGTCGGTCCAGATCTCAGGCCCGTCCACTGAGGTCAACTTCCGAGCTACTATGCTCCAAACCGGGACGGCGACCGTCTCCGGCACGGCCACACTCACCAACAACTTCGCCATAGGTTGCCTGTCAACGCCGCCGACACAACCCGCCGGTCCCGCGCTGCCCAGCGTGAAGAGACCGACGGCCAAACCGAGCGGCGTTTTCCAGTCCCATCGCGAGTCCGACCGGATTCAGGTCATGCCGCGCTCAGGCGCGATGGCCGCAGACAGCTACGCATGCCTGGCCCACCTGGCCGGCGCGGGCTTTGAGGTGATCGAAGAGCTACCCCTCACTGGGCTGGTCATAGTCCGCGCCGCGCGCGCCGATCGCTCAGTCCAGGACTCCGTCTCCCGGCTGGAAGCAATGCCCTGGGTGGACTGGGCGGCCCCTGACGGTATCGTCCACGCGGCGGCAGCCCCGAACGACCGCTACTACGAGCTGCTGCAGTGGAACATGCGCGCCGCGAGTCTCCCGGAGGCCTGGGGCATCACCACCGGGGAGGAACGCGCGGTGGTCGTAGCTGTCCTCGACTCCGGCATTCGCCCCGAGCACGAGGACATCGCAGGCAAGCTGGCGGGCGGCTGGGACTTCACGGTTCCCGGCGGCGACCCTGACCCCACCGACGAGCCCTCGCTGGACATAGGTTTCAGCCACGGCACGCACGTAGCGGGCATTATCGCGGCCGCTACAGACAACGCTGTGGGAGTAGCCGGCGTGAGTTGGGGAGCATCGCTGATGCCCATTCGCGTGCTCGCAGGCGATGGACGCGGAAGCGAAGCATGGCTGGCCGAGGGAATCAGGTGGGCCGTAGCCAACGGTGCCAATGTGATCAACATGAGCCTGGGGACCGACGAATCGCCAGGCCAGGCGCTCGAAGACGCCATAGGATTCGCCCATAGCTCCGGAGTGATCATGGTAGCCGCGGCCGGCAACGATGCGAGTTCAAAAGTGCTCTACCCTGCGTCCGATAGTAGAGTAATCGGGGTCAGCGCCACCGGGCGCTACAACGAACTGGCCGGTTACTCAAACTACGGGTATGAGATCGACATCGCAGCCCCAGGCGGGAACGTTGCGAGACGCTACAAGCCTCAAGACGCGGTGGTCAGCACGGGCTATATCGTCTCCCCCAGCAAATCGGAATGCGGGTACATGTGGGCCGAAGGCACATCTATGGCAGCGCCTCACGTGAGCGGAGTGGCGGCATTGGTGCTAGCAAGGATGGGACCGATGAGCCCATCGGACATGGCTCGGCTGCTTCGCGACACCGCAGTCGATCTGGGAATGCCCGGGGACGACAGCGAGTTCGGAGCAGGACTGGTCAACGCGCACGCAGCAGTGACCCAGTCCACCATGGACCGGGCGGTCTTTGCGGTGTACTCGCCTGAAGGCCGCGTGGTCAGCACCGTAGGGTGCGGTTCACGGTCCGATAGGTCCTTTGAGCTCCAGTGCGTGGTTGAAGGCAACCATTACCTCGTAGGCTGGCTGGACGTCAACCAAAGCGGCGACATCGACACCGGCGACTACTTCAACGTGGTTCCGATAGCCGTGCCGTCCGGCGGAGCGAACGTGCAAGTCAGCCAGTTTGAGCTGCTCTATCTTGAGAGCGCGGCCCAGGTCGATTCGGCAATCCGAGGCGCGATCCAATCCGTGCCGGGCGCTTTTCACGAACCGTTTGCGATTGACCCGTTGCAGATGACGGGTGGACGGCGCTAGCGCAATCCGGGAGATCGGGTAACGCCTTGGCGGCAACTCGAAGACACACAGGCGCGAAAGCGCATTTCCGGAAAGGCGAAGGGGCACGCCCTCTTCGCCTTAATTTTTTGAATGCCTTGCTTGACATTTCAGCAATCCGCCTTTAATATATGTGATGGCGGCATGAACTACCTTGAGCGGGAGGGCTTACCATGGGTCTTGCGAATGCCATCGAGATTGACGACCTCAAGAGGACATTCACTCGCCGGGCGCCCAACGCCCTAGCACGCCTATTCACACGGCGGCGCACCGGGACTGGGACCAACGCAGACGGCGGTTCCGGCGCCGGGGCCGATTCCAGCGCCGAGGCCGGCCCCAACGCTGCCGGCCTGGCGAACAACGCCAAGCGGCCCAATAGCCTCGTTGCAGTTGACAGCATCAGCTTCGACATCCGCGCAGGCGAGATCTTCGGACTTCTGGGCCCCAACGGCGCAGGCAAGACCACCACCATCAAGATGCTCTGCACCTTGCTTGAACCGACTTCCGGCACTGCCCGCGTAGCCGGATTCGATATCGTGCGCGAGCCGGCCCGCGTGCGCGCTTCCCTGGGCACAGTCCTGTCCGGCGAACGCAGTCTTTACTGGAAACTGACCGGTCGGGAGAACCTGGACTACTTCGCGGCGCTCTACGATGTGGAGCCGTCCACGGCCCACAGGCGCATCGATGACCTGCTGACGAGGTTCGAACTGACCGACAAAGCCAGTGAGCTGGTGGAGCGCTACTCCACCGGAATGAGGCAGCGATTGTCCATCGCCCGCGCGCTGCTGGCCAACCCGCCGGTGCTGCTGCTCGACGAACCCACCGCCGGCCTTGATCCCCAGTCGGCGCGGAATTTGCGCGATGTCGTCCGCAAGCTTAGAGACGAAGGCCACACAGTCCTTCTGACCACCCACTACATGGCCGAGGCCGATGAACTATCCGACAGAATCGCCATAATCGATCACGGCAGGGTGATCGCCCTCGACACCCCGACCGCGCTGAAGGAGCACATACAGCAACTCCATTCCGTGGAGGTGGAAATCGACAGGGCGCCCGATGGGATCCTGGACGAACTACACTCACTCCCGCTGGTGCGCGGCGTGGAGTGCGTCCAGTCAAGCAACGGCCACGAAACGTGGACCATCCGTGTGCTCACTGAGAACAGCCGCCAGACCCTTGACGCGCTTCTGGATCTGCTGCGCGCAGAGGGCGAACGCGTACTCAACCTGAGGGTGGCTGAACCCACCCTCGAAGACGTGTTCATCGCCCTCACCGGAAAATCCCTGCGCGACTAGGGCTGGGTGAAGTCCGGGGCGAATCGCCGCTTTGGGAAGGAGGATCTATGGCATGAACAGGGCAATCTCGCACAGCTTCAGAGTGTTCCTGGCGGCGGCCAAACGCGATCTGCGCATCACCACCCGCTACGCCGACTTCGTCGTGGGCATGCTCATGTGGCCCATACTCATGCCCTCGCTCACAGTGTTCGCCGCCAAGGCACTGGCCGGGCCGGACGGGTCGGGTCTGTCGGCCTTCGCCGAGCGGGCAGGGACGGCTGATTACGTTGGGTTTGTCTTCGCCGGAATGGTGATGTGGATGTGGCTCAACATGGCGCTCTGCAGCGTCGGCGGCGAGCTCCGCGCGGAGCAACGCCGCGGCACGCTCGAATCCAACTGGATGACCCCCGCTCCGCGCCTCGCCATGCTCCTAGGTAGCGGTTTCAATCAGATGATCGTATCGGTCATCCCGGTCTTTGTCAGTCTGGCCATATGCAGCATGGCCTGGGGAGTGCGGTTCGCGGTGACGCCCCTGGTCGGCCTGGTCTTCCTGATGTCCACCATAGCCATGTTCGGGCTGGCGCTGGCTTTTGCCAGTCTGGTGCTGTTCCTCAAGGAACTCAACGCCGCAGTCTTCTTCGTTCGCGGAGTCTTCATGGTCTTCTGCGGCCTTACATCTCCCTTGTCGGTTCTGCCGCCGTGGATGAGGTCGGTGTCCAGGGCCCTGCCCCTCACCTACTCCATTGACCTAGTGCGCCGCCTGGGGCTGGCCGGCGCCAGCTACACAGACGTCGCCCGCGACTTTTGGATCCTAACAGCGTTCGCCGCAGGGTTGATGGCAGCAGGGTGCCTGGCGTTCCTGATCGTCGACCGAATAGTGAAGCGCAGAGGTACGCTGGGGCAGTATTAGCCCGACACGGAGTTGTTATGGAGGTGTTCATGGTGGACAGATTCAGGACCTGGCTCAGACGGCAGTTCCGCGTCATCGGCGCAATATCCCGCAAGGACTTCCTCATATTCCTCAGGTACCCCGCCAACGCTGTGATGTCGGTGGTCGAGCCGATAATGTGGCTGGTGCCAACTTACTTCATGGGTCTGGGGTTCTCCGTGAACGGAGAGGCGGTCGGGTTCGCGGGATTCACCGGCACATCGGACTACTTCTCCTTCGCGATGCTGGGCATGTTCATGTCCAGCTACATCAGCGCAGCCTTCTGGGGCATGGGCTTTTCGGTGCAGGAAGACATGACCTTAGGCGTGCTGGAGCCCAACTGGGTTACACCAGCGAGCCGGGTATCGCTGATACTCGGACGGAGCGTCATAATGCTCCTGCTCACAACGATTAACAGCATAGTGGTCCTGGCCATGGGCGCTGTGCTGTTTCGCGTTAACCTGACAGGAAACGTGCTGGCCGCAGTCATCACCGTGCTGCCCATGCTCATCGCCCTAACCGGACTGGGACTGGGCATCGCAGGAGTAGTGCTCAGCGTGCGGCGGGCGGGCACCGCCATCGACATATCAAACTGGGCAGTCACCCAGCTGTCGGGCGCCACCTTCCCAGTGAGCGTGCTGCCGCGGCCGCTGCTCGCGGTGGCGCTGGCGCTCCCGACCACATACGGATTCGACGCCGTGCGCTCCATCCTCTTGGGAACGAAAACTATGTTGCCGCTCAAGGCCGAAATCGGGATCATGCTGGCGTCAATGGTGGGAATGTGCGCCGCCGGCTACGCAGTGTTCAAGGCATTCGAGCGGCGGTGCCGCAGGCAGGGATTGCTCGGGACACACTGACGGAACGCGCCGGGCGGGGGACGAAATGCCGGCGTGAGAAACCGGCAGGTGGAACATGCAGCCATTCCGAACAGCGTTACGAGATGAAGGAAGTGAAGCACTACTACAGCCAAGGGATACTGTCGAGACCCGGCATAGATTGCTAGTCGCTGGCATCGTGGCCTGCCGAGTCTGCCCGGCCCGCCAAGCCGCTGGCCCGAATGGCGGCCGCACACTGCGGGCAACGTCTGGCCAGTTCCTGAAGGTTCTCCTCAACATTCACACGGCCTGCACGGAAAGATGGGCAGTCATCGCGCAGCCCAGAGCGATGCTTGTAGCCTCTCCTCACCATCTCCTCCGCTAGCTCGTCATGGCGAATGCGAATCCGGTCCACCTCGACCAGACCACGGTCGAGATAGCCCTGAATGCCGACTCCCTTGGCCAGCGTCCCCGCAAACATGTGCATCTCAACATGCTCGCCGAGCAGGTGCTTTCTGCACATCAGCCTGGGATCTACATTCCACATCCTCATCAAGTCCACCCCGCCTGCAGCTAGAATTTCGCAGCGGAACACTGTGATCGCATGACAGCCACGAGAAACGCCTGCAAGAGCAGAAACGAGAAAAAGGGGAGCGCCGTCGAAGCAACTTCGACTGCGCTCCAAATCTGGTAGCGGCGACTGGATTCGAACCAGTGACGCTGCGGGTATGAACCGCATGCTCTGACCACCTGAGCTACGCCGCCACTTCACCAATTTCCTGCGAGTTTGATTCTATCATCCCGGATAGGCCTTGTCAACGCGCGATCGCCGCGGCGCCGCGCGCCGCTGGGTCAGGGCCCCGCCGAGACGCGGCGGTCATACCCCCGCTGAGCGGCAAAAGAGAAGCGCAGATTCTATCGGAAGGAATAGGCGCTCAGATGGACTAAGTAGCTCTCAACAAGTCTTTGCGCGATGCGCCTGTCAGGCATCGCAGAGGGCTCGTATGGCGCTCCTCTCGAACAGGAACTGCTGTATCGCGGAGATTGCG